>JBJMNN010000040.1:0-32693 GCA_045804245.1 Gemmatimonadaceae bacterium
CGCCCGGCCGGGAGCCGGGCGCCGCATGACTTCATTCTATCGCGCCATGTTCGGTGGGGCAATTCCGATGCCGAGCACATGAGGCTGTCGATCGAGCAGCTCGAGCCCGGCGTGATACGTCTCCGGATGCGGAGCCGGCGTGGCGCGCTCGTCGGTTACGACGTGAGCGCGTACCTGCTCGATGACGTGCTGGTGGACACAGGATTCCCGCGGGGCGGGCGCATGCTGACCGACGAGGTCGCGCGATTGGAGCCGCGTGGCGTGGTGCTCACTCACTGGCACGAGGACCACGCGGGCAATGCGCCCGCGCTCGCGGTGCGCGGCGTGCCGATGGCGATGCACGCGCGGTGCGAGGCGCTGCTGCGCGAGCGGCCGGCGATCCGAATGTATCGGCGAGTGGTGTGGGGGCGAACTGCTCGGTTAGGGTCGCCGCTCGTTGTGTTCGACGCGGCGCCGCTCATGCTGGTGGAGACGCCGGGACACAGCGCGGATCATCTCGCGGTGTGGGATGCGGAGCGGCGGATTCTGGTGTCGGGAGATCTCTTTCTCGGCGTGAAGGTTCGGGTCGCGCACGAGGAGGACGAATCGCCGCGCACGCTGGTGGCGAGCCTGCGGCGCGCGGCGGCGCTGGAGCCGCGGCTGCTGCTCGATGCGCATCGAGGGCCGGTGCCCGATGCGGCGGCGGCGCTGCGGGCGAAGGCATCGTGGAACGAAGAGCTGATCGGGAGGATCGAGCTGCTTCATGCCGAGGGGGTAAGCGCTGCGGAGATCGTGCGGCGGCTGTTCGGCAGGGAGTCGCTGGTCGGGTGGGTGAGTGGGTTGGAGTACTCGAGGCGGGGGTTCGTGCGGGCGGTGCTGAGGGAGGGGGCGCGGTGAGCGATGCGCTTTGCGCGATACGCTCCGGCGCCGAGTATGGTCAGGTGTTGAACTTCAGACCCGTCAGTTTCTCGCTCAGGGTCCAGAGTCGTTCGCGCGTGTTCGGGTTCCGTGACTGCCGCGAGGTGCGTACCTCCCGTCCGTAGCGATCGAAGCACTTACCGGTGACGGTCGCGATCTCCGGCGCCGAAGCGGCATGCACTGCGGCGCGGGCGCCGGCTGCCGGTGATGCGAGCACGCGGCCCCACACGGCCTTGAGCCAGCGCGGGCGGAAGAGGACGTGCTCGCGCATCAGGTCCGTCGCGACGAGACCGGGGTCGACGCAGTTCGCCGTGATACCGCTGCCGGCGAGGCGCTCGGCGAGCTCGTAGGTGAAGAGCACGTTCGCGAGCTTGGACTGCGCGTAGGCGAGCGGCCCGATCCAGTGCCGAGCCCACTGCACGTCATCGAAGGCAATGAAGCCGAAGCGCTCGAACATCGAGGCGACGGTGACGACACGCGCGCCGCGGTCGGGCGCGCCGCGGTGAAGCGCGGGGAGCAGCTCGCGGGTGAGGAGAAATGGCGCGAGATGATTGACCGCAAGCGTGAGCTCGATGCCGTCGGCGCTGAGCTTCCGCTTCGTCGGATTCACGCCGGCGTTGTGCACCAGCACGTGGAGCGCCTCGTGTCTAGCGCTCAGCTCCTGCGCGCCGGTGCGGATCTCGGCGAACGACGCGAGGTCGGCGACGATGGTGGAGACGTGCGGATTTCCGCTCTCCGCGGCGATCTCGTCACGCGCGGCCGAGAGCAGGCGCTCGTCGCGCGCGAGGAGCACGACCGTGGCGCCGAGCCGGGCGAGGCCGAGCGCCGTCGCCTTGCCCAGGCCGCGACTCGCGCCGGTGACGACGCAGACGCGGCCGCGCATGTCGTTGTCGGCGATCGATGCGGCCAGCGTCGCGGTCTGCGGCGACATCTCGATCGACGCGCGGGTCGCCGCGCCCGGAGCCTCGGCGTAAGTTGACGGTTCCAGTCCGTCGTGCATCTGGAGGAATGTAGTGCAACCGCTCGCCCGATCGCTCTCGATCGCTCTGCTCGTCGGCACCGTGCTTCTCGGTGCCGGCGCTGCGCTGCATCCGATTCTGCCGCACGATCCCGCGGAGCAGCTTCGCATGATCGCCGATACGTGGTACTTCCGGCCGATCCACCTGGCGATGCTGGCGGGATCGGCGCTCATCATACTCGGGATCTGGACGCGCGCGCTGATCGGCCCTCCGTCGCCCCCACTGCTGGCGGCGCTCGCGCTGGTGTCGCTCGGCCTGTGCTTCAACGCGATCGACATCGCGGTCATGGCCAGCGCAGGAACGCAACTGGCGACGCTCGCACAGGCGGGGCAAGCGGGGATGGGTACACTGTTCGATTCCCTGCACCGCGTCGGACTGATGACGGCGCGGTTCGGGAATCTCCTCGTGGCGCTCGGGGCGATCGTGCTGAGCTGGGTGGAGCGTCAGGAGAACCCGAATGCGCCGTGGCCCTCGCGCCTGGCATGGATCGCCGGCGCGGTCGGACTGTTCTGCGTGATCTGCTTCCCGGAGGCGAGCCTGGCGATCCTCGCCGCGGTGACGCTGCTGGCCGGATGGCAGCTGTCGACCGCGGTGAGGGGGATGAGAATGCGGTAAAGCTGGGTGCTATCGGCGCAGGTTCAGGCGGAGGCGCGGAGCGCGACGCAGACATCTCTCCGCCGGACCATCAAAGGCTTTGAAGTCGTGGCTGGAGAGGATATCTGCGACGGTGCACGAGTCTCGACTCCGCGAGCCGTTCTCCGCGCCTCTGCGTGAAACCACGTTGCGCGCAGATCCCGCTCTCCGGTGCTACATGCCGCTCACTTCGTCTGTGCTGCCTTGTCGTCGGCCGTCGGGCCGTAGATCTGCGGCACCCTCTGGTCCGTCAGGCGGAGGTAGACGCCGAGCTGTGCGCGGTGGTGCACGAGGTGGTTCAGCATCATCGTGCGATAGACCATGTACCGTGACATCGTGCTCACCGCGTTTCCCGCAGCCTTGAGCGTCCAGGGGACGTCCAGCTCCTCGTCGCTCACCTTCTGGATCAGCGGCCGGGCCTCGGCAGCATTGTGGTCGAACATCTTCAGCAGCTGATCGACGGGAAGGAAGCGATAGACGGCCGTGGGGCCCTCGCGCGGTGCGATGTCGAACTCGGTCTTCGTGAGCACGAACATCGTCCACCCCGGGATCATCGCGACGAGCTGCGCGAGATGTCCCATCGGGAACGACTTCTCGTGCGGCCGCCACTCGATGCGATCGTCGGGGACGCGCTCGAGGACCCGTCGCGTGGTGGCGATCTCGAGATCGAATTCCGGGAGCAGAAGGTCGGAGAGGGGCACGTACGTGGTGAGTGATGGTGGGTGGGTGGTGGGTGACCGCGTCACTACCGGTACTACCGGTGCATCGGGAGCTTGGCGTCGGTGTCGGCCGGCTCGTCGGGTGCGCCGTTGGCCTTCGCGAACTCGTCGCGCAGGACGCGCATGTTCTTCTCGCGGTGCTCGAGCAGGCGCTTGAGCGTTCGCGGCGCGTGGCGGGCGTGCGCGTACGCGGTGAGCAGCGGCAGCGCGACGGTGGAATCCAGATAGCACACCACGGCATCGGGGAGGCGATCGGGATCGATCTTTCCCCAGCTCACCGCTTCGGCAGGTGTCGCGCCGGAGAGGCCGCCCGTATCGGGGCGCGCGTCGGTGATCTGCAGGAAGTAGTCGTGCCCCTTCTCGTCGATGCCGAGCACCTCCTGGATCTGCGGCTCGGTCTGGAGCGCGAAGTTCTTCGGGCTGCCGCCGCCGCAGATCAGCACCGCGCTCTTGCCGCCGCCGCGCTTGGCGCCGAGAACGATCGACGCCGTCTCGTTGACGTCGGCGTTCGGATCGATCATGCACTTGTTCCCTTCGAGCGCGAGCGCGGCGACGTTCATGCCGATCGACGAGTCGCCCGGTGACGACGTGTACACCGGCACGCCGCACTCGTACGCGACGCCGAGCAGTGACTTGTTGCCGATGCCGAGCGCGCGCTCGCGCTCGCGGATGTACTTGCCGCAGAGCGCGTGGAACTCTGCGCTGCTCATCGCGCGCTGGAACTCCGGGCCCTGGACGATCTTCCGGAAGAACGCGTCGGTGCTGAGCAGGACGTCGTAGTCGAAGAAGATGTCGTAGATGCGGACGATGCCGTCTTCGCGCAGGATGGTGTCGCTTGCCGTTGGATTGCCACGGTGCATCGCGAGTCCCAGTCCGAAGTGCGCGTCGTGGTAGAGGTTCGCGCCCGTCGAGATGATCCAGTCGACGAAGCCGGCCTCGATGAGCGGGATGATCGCCGCCATGCCGAGGCCCGCCGGCGTGAGCGCGCCGGTGAGGGTGAGGCCGATGGTGACGTCGTCATCCAGCATCTTCCGCGTGAAGAGCTGGCATGCCTCGCGGAGACGCGCGGCGTTGTAGGCGAGGAAGGTGCCGTCGATCAGGTCGGCGGCGGACTCACTGCCGTCGATGCGCCGCGGCTCGATGCGGCCGCCCTGCAGCCACTTGGATCCCTCGTGCGCCGTGTGCGACGTGCCGGAGCGCTCACGATGTTCGGCGGCGCGCTTTTGGTTGGCCTTTGGTCCTGCGGCGGAGCTCTTCTTCTTGGCGGACATCTGGGGGCGGCGATATGGAGAGTTGGGATCGTGTCGTCTGACCGTCTACCCGATCTTCTTATTCGTCGCCTTCCACGCCTCGACCACGGCGTGCGCGGCTTCGGCGGGGTCGTCGGTGAGCAACATCAGGTCCATGTCGCCCGGAGAAATCTTGCGTTCCACGAGGACGCGCGATTGGAGCCAGCGGATGAGCCCAGCCCAGTAGTGGCGGCCGAAAAGAATGACCGGGAACTGGTAGATCTTCCCGGTCTGGATGAGCGTGAGCGCCTCGAACAGCTCGTCGAGAGTGCCGAAGCCGCCGGGGAAGATGATGAACGCGCTGGAGTACTTGATGAACATCGTCTTCCGGACGAAGAAGTACCGGAAGTTCACCAGCGTGTCGACGTACGGATTGGCGCCCTGCTCGAATGGAAGCTCGATGTTGCAGCCGATGGAGCGGCCGCCGCCGAGTCGCGCGCCCTTGTTGGCCGCCTCCATGATGCCGGGACCGGCGCCGGTGATGATCGAGAAGCCTGCCTCGGCGAGGAGGCGCGACGTCTCCATCGCGGCGGTGTACTGCGGGTCGTCGGGGGGCGTGCGCGCCGAGCCGAAGACGGAGACGCCCTTCTCGATGCTCGCGAGGTCGTCGAAGCCCTCGATGAACTCGCCCATGATGCGCATCACGCGCCAGGGATCGGTGCGCGTGAAGTCGTCGCCGCGCTGGCCCGGATACTGGAGGAGCTTCTCGTCCTCGGTGACTGGACCGACGAAGTCGCGCAGATCGTCGTCGATGCGGCGCGCGGGCGTGCTCGGCCGCGGCGCGGCGCGCTGCGACGGCGGCGTACGGCCGGCGGCGCGATGCCCTTCCTCGGTTCGCTCGCGCAGCCAGTCGGTCGCCTCCGCCTGTGCCGCACGGAGCTGCTCGGGATTGGCGCGTTTCCCACCCGCGGTGCGCGGCGCCTTGGACTTTCGGAGCACCGTGCGCATCTCCTCGGTGCGTGAGGATGGAGTGGTCGGCGACTCCGCTTTGTCGGTCGCCCTGCGTTTCGGAGTGCTCGTCGAGCCCCGCTTTCGAGTTGCCATGCGGTGAGTGTAGTCGGGTGAGGCGCCCGTACGCCAGCGAGCGCACGGGCCCAGCAGTGCGACTTGCCGTGTCGGCGACGTCCGGCTTTTCTTCGCCGCATGTCGTCACCCTCACCGATCACGTGCCGGTAGTCGTCCTCGTCGCGGACGGTGCGCGCCCCGACGCCTTCGAGGGTACGAGTCTGGACGCGCTGCCTGCGCTGCGTCGGCTCCGCGAGGAGGGGGCACTGCATCGCGTGTCGTCCGTCTTCCCCTCGGTCACGGGACCGGCCTACACGCCCTTCCTCATGGGGCGGTTTCCCGGCCCGATCGGGATCCCGGGACTCCGGTGGTACGACCGCACGCGCGAGCGGTGCGGCTGGCCGGACTATGCGCGCAGCTACGTCGGCCACCAGATGCGTCGCTTCGACGACGACCTCGACGCGCGCGCACCGACGATCTTCGAGCTGGTGCCGAACAGCCTCGCGGCGCTGAGCGTGGTGACGCGTGGGCTGCCCGCGTCGCACCGCATCGGCGCGCTCACGCCGAGCCTGGCGCTGCGCGCCACGCTCACGCACTTCCGCGGCCTCGCGGAGCGGTGGCTTGACGTCGACCGCGAATCGGCGGACGTGATCGTGCGACGCATGCGGGATGAGCGCCCGGATTTTCTGTTCGCCGCGTTCACCGGTGTCGACAAGGCGTCGCATGCGCGCGGGCACGCCGACCCGCTCGTGCACGACGCGCTGCGCATCGTCGACGACGCGGCGGCGCGACTGCGGGCGGACGCCGAACAGGGCGGCTGGTGGGACGAGACGCATCTGTGGATCGTGAGCGACCACGGCCACTCGGCGGTGAACACGCACGAGGATCTCGCGGCGGTGGTGAGTGCGACGGGGCTCCGCACGGTCGCACACCCATGGTCGGCGGGGATCGCGCCCGATGCAGCGGTGATGGTGAGCGGGAACGCGATGGCGCACCTGTATCTCGACGTCGACCGATGCGAGCGGCCCTGGTGGCCCGAGTTGTCAATGCGGCATGGCGGGCTGGCGGATGCACTGCTGGCGCGGGAGGCGGTCGATCTGATGCTGCTTCCACTGAGCGACGCCCGATGCGCCGTGCGCTCGGCGCAACGCGGAACGGCGGTGGTGGAGCGTGATGGGGACACGTTCCGATACCGCCGCGAGACGGGAGACCCGCTGAGTCTGGACGGCGACATCGCCGGGACGGCGGACGAGACGTTCGACGCCATGTGCGATGGAGACTATCCGGACGCCATCGTCCAGATCGCGACGCTCGCCGGCTCGGCACGCGCCGGCGACATCATCCTGTCGGCGACGCCGGGGTGGGATTTTCGGGCGCGGTACGAGCCGATCCCGCACAGAAGTTCGCACGGCGCGCTGCATCGCGATCACATGCTCGTACCGCTGCTGACGAACCGGCGGCCGGCGCGCACGCCAAGGCGCACGACGGATGTGTTCGCGAGTGCGCTGGATGCTCTGAACGTGACGGCGCCGGAACACGTCGACGGGAGTTCGTTCGTGTGACGGCGATGCGCGGCAAGCGACGGTCTCGGGGGCGGCTCCGGCGGTGAGCCGAGGAGCTCGGTCGCATTCGCGAGCTCCATCTGCGACGAGAGCCGCCGGCAGGGTCGCCAACGGCTCTCGATCGCTTGCGACAGGGTTCCGATCGTTCAGCTGGAGATGCAGCCCGCTCCGTCGTAGCCACTGCCGTTGGCGTAGGCCCTGTTGGACCAGTTGCCCTGGATCTTCCACGAGCTGCCGCCGAAGCTCACGAGCTGTGACGCGAACGTCCACGCGCACTTGTCGGCGTTCTCGGCGCCGCTCGCGTCCCACCAGCCGCCATTCCGCGGATCGGTAACCGCTTCGCTGAGCTCGTGCCCGCTCACGTTGGCGAGGGCCGCGAGGCCCTGCGAATGTCCGGTGGAGCTGGGCGATTCCGGGTCGCAGCCGCGGTCGCCGTCGAGGCTGAAGAAGAAGCCGATCTGCACCGGCGTGCCGTTGCACGTGCCGTAGCTGTGCCAGGCGCAGTAGCCGGCATGGCCGCGTGGCGTGTCGACGTACACCGGGTAGTAGCCGTTCGACACCGGGTTGGAGATCGCTTTGCACACCTCGGCGAGGATGTCCGACACTTTCGGCGATCCTCTCGGCGGCGCGCTGAAATCCGTCGTCGGCCCGCCGTAGGAGACGGCGCTGCCCACGGTGCCGTTGGTTCCCGTGTACTCGGTATTCGTCTTGATGTAGTTCGAGCCGCCGACGCCGCTGTAGAATGAGCCCAGGCCGGTGATCTTGTCGCCGACGAAGCTCGAGTTGCTCCACGACGGGCCCCAGAAGATCGCCTTCACCGCCGCGCTGAGCATGATCGCTCCGCCGTGATACTGGAGCAGTTGCACCCCGCCGCCTCCCGGTCGCGCCTGCCCGCGTGCGAGATGCACGTGGACCTTCGGATCGTTCTGGATCTCGTCGTTCGGGTTCTGGCTGTACGACGGACTACTCGGAGCGGGTGACGTCGGCGAGTCGGGGGTCGAACAGGCGCCGAGTACCAATAGCGCGGCGATCGCGGGGAGGATGCGTGCTTTCATCGGGTGATGCCCTCAACGAATGATGAAGAGAAGCGGTGCTGCATCGGCGGTTCACCGGCTTCGGGTCGACGCGAGCTGCCGGTCGATTATGCGGGCAAAGGTCTCGACTGGATAGGCCCCCTCCAACAGGACGCCGTTCACGAGGAATCCCGGGGTTCCGGTGAACCCGAACCGCCGGGCCTCGGCCACGTCGGCCGAGATGCGCGCCGTGACGGCGTCACTCGCCGCGTCGCGCCTCGCGCGAGACAGGTCCAGTCCGAGCGAGCGGACCGTCTCCTCCAGGAAGCGATCACCCTCGGCGATCAGGCGCTCCTGGTGGTCGTACATGACGTCGTAGAACTTCGGCGCCTTCGAGGCGTCCTGCATCGCCACCGCCTCGAACATGCGTGCGGCCGGCATGGCGCGCGGATGGAACGGCATCGGCATGTCCTTCACCACGAGCCGCACCCGGTCAGCGTAGCGCTTGAACAGCTCGACGATCACGGGGTGCTCCTGTCGGCAGTACGGGCACTCGAAGTCGGTGTACTCGACGATGGTGATCGGTGCCGAGGGATTGCCGAAGTACACGCCCTGGGAGAGGTCCGGCTGCCGAGGATGCGCGATCTCCGCCTCGATGCGCCGCTCTTCCGTCTGCTGACTGGAGGCCTGGCGAGCGCTGGACGTGGCTCGCGCGACGCTGTCGAGGAGCGTGACGAACTCCTGCGGATGTGCCCGGATCGCGGCGTAGAGAATTTCCGGATGCTGCGTGAACGTGGACCTGAGCTGCTCCGGCGACGGCTCGGCGGAGCAGGCCGCGAGCAGGATGGTGAGAGTGCAGAGTGGCCGGCTGCTGGACATCCGCCGGCCATCAGCGTGCAGGACGGCAGCGAAGAGGTGCGAAACGACGCGCATCGACACCGGGTGAGAGGTTCCACGACAATGGTCCCATCCGGATACGACGCTGTCCAGATGCGCCGCGCAGCGTGCGCGAGTTGATCGGGCGGACGCGGGGGGCGAGCTTTGGTGCATGGGATGGCCGCGTCTTACTCTCGTCCTCACGCTGCGCGCGCTGCGCGATCCGCGCACCGCGGCGGTACTGGTGCGCGTGGCGTGGCGGTTCCGGCGACGGGGATGGTGGCATCGCTTTCCGTTCCTTCCTCTGCCGGCGCGCGATTACCTGCGGTGGCGGATGCACACGGCGTATGGCAGCTACGACTCCGTGCCGCCGGCGGACGACGTGATCCGTTTCGCGCGGTGGGCGGTGGCCAAAGAGTGAGTGAGTTGGTTGGAGCGTGGGTTGGTGAGATCCCACCAACGACGGACGCCGCCGAGCTCGCGCGGCTGGCCAAGGCGCATGCGTACGCGATCGGGTTCGATCTCGTCGGCATCGCGGCGCTCGGTCCGGCGGGGACGTCGCGCGAGTTCGACGCCTGGCTCGCGGAGGGGCGCGCCGGCGCGATGCACTATCTCGAGCGCGGCGCGGAGAAGCGGCGTGACACGCGGCTGCCACTTCCGGGCACGACGCACGCGATCGTCGTCGCGCTGGACTACGGGGGACGCGAGCCGTCGGGACCGGTGGCCCGCTACGCGCGCGGTGACGACTACCACGACGTGATGGACGCGATGCTCCGCGACCTGCACCGCCGCGTCGCGAGCGATGCGGGGCGCGAGGTGCTCGGCAAACCCTACGTCGACACGGGGCCGCTGCTCGAGCGCGATCTCGCGCGGCGTGCGGGACTCGGGTGGTTCGGCAAGAACACGAACCTGATCAATCCGGAGCGCGGGTCGTTCTTCTTTCTCGGCGCGCTGGTGCTGGATCTGGAGTTGGAGACCGATGCGCCGTTCGAGGCAGACCGCTGCGGGACGTGCACGCGGTGCATCGAGGCGTGTCCGACGCAGGCGATCACGGCGCCGAGGGAGCTGGATGCGAGGCGGTGCATCTCGTACCTCACGATCGAGCTGCGCGAGGAGATCCCGGTCGAGCTGCGGAAAGGACTGGGAGACCGCATCTATGGATGCGACGTGTGCCAGGAGGTGTGTCCGTGGAACGTGCGGTTCGCGAAGGAGCTCCCAGCGGATTCGCCGTTCGCGCCGCGTGAGGTGCTCGCGGGCAAGGATGCGCGGACCTTCGCGCGTGAGCTGCTCGCGATGACACAGGAGGAGTTCAGTGCGGCGTTTAGAAACTCGCCGATGAAACGCGCGAAGTTGCGGGGTCTCAAGCGCAACGCAGCCGTGGTGCTGGCCAACGTGGGAACGGGCGTCGACGTGGACGCACTCACACGCGCACTGGACGACGGCGAGCCGCTCGTGCGCGAGCACGCCGCGTGGGCGCTCGCCCGGCTCTCCGCGACTACCACCCATGGCACGGTAGCGTAGCGAGAGCACGTCATTCGCGCGTCGCTCGATGGCCCCTCGTCGTTTCGTGCGTCGGGTGCATTCAGATTCGTTCGATCTCCGCCGTCAACGGACCGGGTCGACGCAGCACCTCCGCCCCCGCGTCGATCCTGCCCAGCTTCACCAGCCCGCTCGAGTAGGCGAAGTCGCGGTAAAACAGCGCGAGGTTGCCCCACGGCGCGTAGTACGCGATGTCGCCCGCCGACGCCGCGGTGCCAGCCGGCGCGCCCGTCGTCGCGAGTTTTCGCGGCAGGTCGCTGATCTTCTCGGTCGACGCGTAGTCCGCGAGCGTCAGGGTGAGCGGTAGCAGCGACCCGAAGTCGCGCGCCGCATCGGTGTCGTCGAGGGTCGCGATGAGCGACGTCCCCTCAACGATGAGGCGAATCTTCATGACCGCGATTGTTTCATGGGATGAGCGGCGTGCGCAGGCGCACGCTGGCCGCGTCCGGCGCGGGCCGACGTACGGCAGTCACGTCCGACGTCAATACTTCGCCCAGGCCCACAACGTCTCGGTGACTTGAAGGACCGAGATACCGGGGCGCATGATCAGCCTCCCGGGCGTCCGACTCAGGTCGATCACATCACTTCCGTCGAGCCGCATCGAATAAATGCCCAAGCTGCCGTCGCGCGAGCTCGTGAACCCGATGCGAGTGCCATCGGGCGACCACCGCGGCAAGAAGTCATAGTAATTGCCGCGACTCACCCGTCGAACGTCCGTTCCGTCGACGGCCATGACGAAGATTTGTTCCAGCCGGTCTGGGTCAATGCGCGTGAACGCCAGCTGCTCGCCG
The DNA here is from genome assembly GCA_045804245.1 of Gemmatimonadaceae bacterium. Taxonomy (GTDB): domain Bacteria; phylum Gemmatimonadota; class Gemmatimonadetes; order Gemmatimonadales; family Gemmatimonadaceae; genus AG11. Next base: position 11,344 of record JBJMNN010000040.1, read on the forward strand.
TCCGGCGATACGGCCAACCCCGCCTTGTATTGCTTCGGATTCTGAGTCAACCGCGTGCGTTCACCCGTACGCAAACTCCAAACGTAGATGTCGCCATTGCTGACATACGCGAAGCGATCTCCCGCTGGAAAGGGTGTCGGGTCGCCATCGTGCGGACCAGGTGTGATCTCACTGAAGCCAGAGCCGTCCAACTTGACGGCGCAGATCCTCGCATCCCCGGACGGGCTGCTTCGCAGAAAAGCGACGCGAGTCTCGCCAAGTGCGACCGGAAGCTCGTCCTTCCAAGCGGCTGGCGGCGCCGTGAGCTGGGTGAATCGCGACCCGTCGGCCGTCGTGATGAAGATCGCGCGGGAGTCACCGACCGCTCGGCTGAACAACACCCGCTTGCCATCGTGCGCCCAGGACGGATTGGCACTCCAAGACTCCAGGTTGTTCGCGATTGGAATCTCATGCGTACCATCCAGGTCCATCATGAATATGCTGCCGGGCCTGCTGAACAGCATTCCTCGCCGCATGGCATGTCGCGAGTATCTCGCAACTTGCATCGCCAGCGGCGACGCACTGTCGACGCTTGGCGATCCGCCCCGCTGGCGACGGATGACGAGGCCTTGCTGTAGCAGCTCAAAGCCCGCTTGGCGTTCACCGAGGCCGACCATGGCGCCGCCAGCGGCCTCCAGCAGTTGGGCACGCGATTCCGCGGGGATCGAGAGATTTCGCGCCGCGGCTATTGCTCGCGAGACGAGTCGCTGAGCGTCTCGTCGACGTCCGTCGCCGATGATTGCCGGCAGCGCGCGTAGCTGCCCCACAAGAGTCGCAGCCGACTCGGCCCGCCGGGCTCGACTCCGCTCGGCAGCAACCGCGCTGACGGACGCAGCGGCCACCAACACGACGATCACCGCAGCGGCGAGACGAACGCGATGGCGCGCGACAAAACGCCGCGTGCGATAACCGGGCGTTGGACGACGTGCGCGCACCGGATGGCCGGTGAGGTGTCGTCGAATGTCCGCAGCGAGATCCCCGGCAGTCGCATAACGGTCCTCGGGTTGCTTGCGCAGAGCCTTGAGCACGATGGCGTCCAGATCACCACGGCATGCGCCGCCGAGTGGCTCAGGATCTTGATCGAGTGCGGCCATCTCCAGCTCGTGCAGTGTACCGGCGCGAGACGCAAACGGCGTGTGCCCACTGAGCAACTCGTAGAGCACCGCGCCAAGTTGGTAGACGTCGGTCCGCGAGGTGATCACGGATCCACGAACCTGCTCGGGCGCCGCGTACTCGGGAGTCATCCAGCGTTGACCGGTGCGCGTCGGTGGCGCTTCGCCGGTCACTCCCTCCTCGAGCATGCGCGCCAAGCCGAAGTCGAGCAGCTTCACCGCGCCATCGGCAGAAACGAGAATGTTCGACGGCTTGAGATCGCGATGCACGATGGATCGGTCGTGCGCATACTGCACCGCGTCGGTAACTTCGAGGAAAAGGTCGAGACGCGCACGCGCGGACAACGAGTACGTCTCGCAATACCGGTCGATGGGCTCGCCCTCGACATACTCGAGCACCAGAAACGGCAAATCATCGTCCGTAACGCCACCGTCATACAGGCGCGCAATATTCGGGTGGCTCAGCGACGCCAGAATTTGGCGCTCGGCTCGGAAGCGTTCGACGTCGATGTCGGAGTCGAAGCCCGGACGGAGCAGCTTGAGCGCGACGTGTTGCGCGAACTGGCCATCGGCGCGCTCGGCGAGGAAGACGCGAGCCATGCCGCCACGCCCGATTTGCCGCACGACTCGGTAGCTGCCGATCCTGCGACCGACGTAACGGTTGCCGCTGACAGCTTCATGCCCGTCCACGACAAGTCGCGCCGCCAACGCGCTCGGCGGCGAAGACAGAAAATGTTCAGCGGCGGACACACGACCGAGGTATTCCTCGACGTCAGCCCGAAGTCGAGCGTCCACGCCGCAGCGCGTGTCGAGCACCGCATCCCACTGTTCCGGCTCGCACGCGAGCGCAGCATCCAAAACTTCCTCGATCCGCCGCCAGCGATCGGCTTCGACCATTGGACGCGAGGCTTGAAATGCGGTGCGCGGCGCGCGGGAGTCGTCGTTGCTCATCAGGCGCGGCGGCTATTTTGCTGCCTCGAGCGCCTCGAGCAGGATGATGCGCGCCTTCAGCCACCATCGCTCGACGGTGCGGGTCGTGACACCCAGGATCCTGGCGATCTCGTGCTCCGGGAGTCCGGCGAAAAATCGAAGCTCGACGATCTGCGTGAGGCGCGGATCGACGGCACTCAGTTGGTGGAGCGCCGCGTCGAGCGCCAGCATTTCATCGAGCTCGAATTCGAGCGTTGCCTCGGCGTCCGAAAAGGAGACACGCTTATAGAGGCCCCCGCGTTTTTCGCTTCGGAGGCGTCGCGCGAAGTCGACAAGCACTTCTCGCATCGCGCGCGCTGCGGAGCCGAAAAAGTGGGCGCTGTCGGAGAACCTCGGAGACGTCCGAAGCTTCAGGAAGGATTCGTGAACGAGCTCGGTCGTCGACAGGGTGACGTGCGACTCGGAGCGCCGTAGGTATCGCCGCGCGATCCGTTTGAGGTCTTCGTATACAAACTCGAAGACCTCATCAGCTGCGATATCGGTTCTTGGCAGTTCTGCTGACGACGCCATCGCGACTCCCTGGCCAATCGGCGACCATGTGCGTGGGCCGCGAATATACCGGCTGGATGCGCGATCGGCTACGCATGTTTGCCAACAAAGCCGTTCCGGAGTGTCGGGTTTGGCGGCTGGATTCCGCACATAGGTGGAGACGAAATCGGCCGGACCGCCACCTCTCCCTGGGAAGCAGACCATCATGACCCGACGCGACCGAAGCAGGCAGCGCTGGTTCCTCGCCACCGCGACGATCTTCGTCGCTACCGGCGGTTGCACCGACAGCACGGTGCCGATACGTCCGACGGCAGCGCCCGCCGCCGTTGCCAGCCCTGGTGGCGGCGGTGGGGGAGGCGGGGGCGGCGGACAGCGGCGGCTGTCAATCGTTGCCGTCAACCTCTCATCGAGCTCGCTCCTCATCGGTGGCGCGAACGTCAGCTACACGGTCACCGTCGAGAACAAAGGCAGCAGCGTGTCTGACGTGACGCTGCAGGGCGCGATCGTTCAGGGCGCTGTCAGCCATCTGGCCGGCGGGTTCGCCGCGAACTGCCCGCCGAGCCCGACGGGCGTAGTGCCGAAGGGCTCCTGCCAGATGACGTCTACGACGAACGCCTCGAACGCGAGCGGTGTCGGCACGCTCGTGCCTGGGCCCGCGAACTTCGTGCTGACCATGTCGCTCAACGCGGGGGGCGTGTCGACGGTGGTCGACCAGACGAGCGTCCCCGTCACATTGGTAGCGATCACGCGGACGATCACGAGCCTCTCGCTGAGCAAGACGACTCTCGTCATCTCCGACGGAACCGAGTCCCAACCCGACATCACGAACATCACGGCAGGGCTGCAGAACACCGGGAGCGCGCTCTCGAATGTCCGGATCCAGGCGGACTTCGTGCAGGGCACCGTCGTCCACAACTCCGGCTCCGTCGCCTTGAACTGTGTCGATCCCCAAGGCGACGGCATCCTGCCCAACGGCGCCTGCACGATGAACTGGTTCGCGGTCGCGACGAACGCGGTCGCCGCCGGGTCTGGGACGCTCGTGCCGGGCGCCGCGACCTTCGTGCTGAAGCTCATTCAAGACGTCAACGGGACGGCGACAGTGCTGGACTCCAAGAGCGTTTCGGTCACGCTCACCGGTGGTACGCTCCGGATCACGAACCTCGCACTGAGCTCGACGACGCTCTCCATCGGCGGCGCAGGTGTCCCCTACGACGTCACCATTTTCAATCCAGGCTCCCAGCTCAGCGGCGTCTTCATCCAGGGAGAGATGATCCAGAACGGGAACGTCGCAGGTGCAGGCGGATCGAACCTCCTCTGCCCGCCCACGTCGGCGAATGGCGTTCTGCCCGCCGGTACGTGCACGATGAGCTGGATCGCCGTGGCGTCGAACCAGTCCTACGCTCCCGCGCCTCTCGTGCCGGGCGCAGCGACATTCCGGCTCACATTGTACCAGGGTTCGGGGTCGCCCGTGGTGCTGGACACGAAGTCCGTCCCCGTGACGCTCGTCGCCGGCCCGCCGGAGGTCACGGGCGTGATCTTCTTCGATCCCGACAACAACGTCCTCCTTTCCGCGACGACCGGTACGGACTACAACGTCACGCTGGTCAATTCGGGATCGGCCATGAGCGGCATGACCCTCAAGAGTACGGTAGTCCAGACGCTGAACAGTGTCACCTCGACGCGAGACGTGAGCGATATTCCTGTCGCCTGCCCGAGCAATGCGAGCGGCACGCTACCGAACGGCGTCTGCACGTTCCAGGTGACCGCGATCGTGTCGAACAGCGCCTCCGGCAGCGGTCCAGATCTGGTGCCGGAGAACGACGCGACGTACGTCGTGACGCTATATCAGAACGGCGTGCAAGTGGCGACGACGTCACGTGTCATTCACCTCAAGGTGCAGCTGTTCTAGCGTCGACGGTCGCGTAACGTCCCGTCGTGGCAAAGGCGTCCAGCGGCGGAGGTGCTCGGAACCGTGAGCACGATGGATGACGTGCCCGTGCTCACGCACGCGCTCGATGATCCCGAGCCGCTGGTTACAGCGCGGGACTTTCGCCCTGGCCTTGGCCGAAGAGCACCTGCTGCGTGAGGTGGTCGAGCGCGGGAGCGATGTCCGCACATGGGCCGCGCTTGGGCGTACTGTCCTGTGCCATGGTGGAAGTCCTCGGTGCTGGGAGCGTCGTAGGCCTCGCTGGGGTCGCGTACTGCGAGTCGGTCACCTTCTCGAGCCAGTCCACATTCCGACCGTCGACCCATTCCTGGATGGCGGTGTGCGTCATCGCCGTGGTGGGCGCCGCGCCATGCCAGTGGGACCCGGTTGAACGGCACGCGATCCTCTGCGAATGATCGCAATGGAGTCGCCCGCCGACGTGCTCCCGCGCGTCTGCGCCGCAGACGGAGATGCCAGCAGGGTGAAGGCGAGCAGCATGGCTCCGAGCATCTGCGCGGCCATGGGCTATCGCGCTCCCATGTCGATGACGTAGCGATACCGCGCCTGCTTCTCCACGACCTTCCGCCACGCGTCGTCGATCCCGTTCATCGCGATCTTCGTGATGTCCGGCTGGATGCGATGCAGCGCGCAGAAGTCGACCAGGTCCTGCGTCTCCCGGATGCCACCGGTGTTCGAGCCGGCGAGCGCGTTCCGATACATGACGAGGCCCATCTGGCCGACCTCGTTCGAGTCGGCGACCTTGCCGACGCCGACGCGGCAGTACGTGGCGTCGCGTTTGAGAAGCGGGATGAACCGGTCGAGGTCGTGCTTATAGGGCACGGTGTCGAGCGCGAAGTCGAACGCGTGGCGGTACTTCGAGAAGTCTGCCCCGTCCCGGTTGACGACGACGTTCCGTGCGCCGAAGCGCTTCGCGTCACTCTCCTTGTCCGGCGACGTCGTGAAGACCGTCACGTCTGCGCCGAGTGCGGAGGCCAGCTTGACGGCGAGGTGGCCGAGACCGCCCATGCCGACGATGGCCACCTGCTTCCCCGTCGTGACGCCCCAATGGCGGAGCGGCGAGTAGACGGTGATGCCCGCGCACATCAGCGGCGCTGCCGCGGCGAGATCGACGGCGTCGGGGACGCGAATGACGAAATCCTCGTCGACGACGATGAACGTCGAGTAGCCGCCCTGGGTGATCGTGCCGTCCCGGTCCTTCGACGCGTACGTCTGGACGTTGCCGTTGAGGCAGTAGTTCTCGTGGCCAGCCTGGCACTCCGTGCAGACGCGGCAGGAGTTCACCATCGTTCCCACGCCGACGCGGGCGCCGACGGCGAACTTGCTGGCGCTCGATCCGACGTCGACGACCGTCCCCGTGATCTCGTGCCCGACGATCTGCGGGTACGTGACGGGGCCCCAATCCCCGTGGATGGTGTGGATGTCTGAGTGACAGATGGCGCCGTACTGAATCTTGATCGCCACGTCCTTCGGGCCGAGAGCGCGGCGCTGGAACGTCATGCGCCTGTGGGGACCGGTCGGCGCGTACGCCGCCATGCCTTCCGTGGGGTACGGCCCCTTCGCGTTCGTGTCAGACATGGTCGTGTTGGCTCCGGGTGCAGGTTGGGCGTTCAGCAGGCTCGCGGCGCTAGCGCTGGCCAGGGTTGTTGCTGCCGACACGATGAAGTCCCGTCGTGAGCGGCCGGCGCCTCTCGCTCGGTCGGTCCGATCTTCGTCGTTGGCGTGTCTCATCGGTCGCTCCTCGTCGGTGACGTGCGCCGCGCCCAGCGGGGCGACGTTGGGTGCGTGTAGTCGTGAGATGGAGTAAAGCCCGTTCAGCTTCGTCGATCTACTTGGCGGCACTGCACGAGCCGTGAAGGATTGCTTCACGATGGCCGAGGACCTGAACGGGATCGCGGTGTTCGTTGCCGTGGCGGACGCGAAGGGCTTTACGGCGGCGGCCCACCATCTCGGCGTGAGCGCGTCCGCCGTGAGCCAGACAGTCCGCGAGCTCGAAGCGCAGCTCAGCATCACGCTCCTGCAGCGCTCGACGCGCGCCCTCCGCCTGCACGTCTCTCGTCCACCTTCGCGTACTTCCCGGGCATCCCGATCTTCCGAAGGAGCGACCTCGTCAACTGGACGCAGATCGGGAACGGGGATCTACCGTCCCGAGCAGCTGAAGTTCGACTCGCACGACGTCTCGCGGACGAGGGGATGCGCTTCGCCGCGCTCGTGGATGACGCGCGCCGCGACCGCGCGACGCTGCTGCTCGACAACGCGCGACTCAACTCGTCGGAGATCGCCTTTCTTCTGGGCTACGCAGAGCCGGCGGCCTTCTTTCGCGCCTTCCGACGGTGGACGGGTGAGACGCCGCAGCGGTGGCGCGCGGCGCGGACGGCGCCGCAAGCGGGCCCGCTTCGCCCTTCTCCTGCCTAGCACGTCCCGCGCGTGCCGAGCCCCCGCCCGCGTCGCCGCCCGCGGCGACGCGGGCGGGGGCGTGGTTCATACTCCCCCGAGGCGCTGGATCAGCATCCCGGGTTCGCCGTCGGGATGAGCGGCGATGTTCCGGCCGGCACGCCGACGTACGTCACGTAGAGCACCATCTCCGTGCCGCCGGCGTTGAAGCCGACGTGCACGTGCCCCTGCCCGGGATCGATGAACGAAGCGCCGACTCCATACGTCCGCGCCTCACAGGTGTCCCCGTCCAGCACCGTGAGCGTGCCGGCAGTGACCGTCACGAACGCCGGGCCCGGATGCGAGTGCCAGGGGAGAGAGTGGTTCGGCTCGATGGTGACACGCGACATCACCATGTCGCCCATGTCGTTCACTTGCACCACGTCCGTGCCGGGATCGCGGTCGAGCCGGAGCTTCAGGTTGATCTGGTCGACGAAGCTGCCGCGCGCCAACAGGGTGGAAACGAATCCGCCCACCGGCGGCACTGTGACGCTGCCGGGTGCCAGTCGCGGAGCTGGCTGCCGTGCGCTAGCGGCGCGCTGCTCTGCCGATCGGGTGGCCGTAGGGGTGTCGTTGCGGCACGCGGCGGCCGCCAGGGCGGCGAGGATCGGGACGGCTATCCATAGGGGGCTGCGCATGGGCGACCTTCGGTGGAGGAATTCGGACGGCGGCCTCACCGACCGCGGAGTCGGCGGGGGCCGACGTCCTGGCTCGGGAGGGACACGAGTAGTCTGACACAGGAGTAAGCCGAAAACCGGGCCCGCACGGCTCATCGCGCTCTTGCTGCGCGGACGGAAGCGCGCATAATGGTCTGCGCAGTCCCGGGCGCCTTCTGGTGAGGGCGCGTTGTGGACGACGCGAGGGCGAGAGGTCCGCGGAGCGATGGTTTCCATCCCGGAGTCTGGAACGATCCCGCCGGCAGAGGACTCGCCACCGCAGCGCCTCACCGCTGACGCCGCGGGCGACGAGCTGCGCGATCTGTTCTCGACGGTGTACGAGGCACTACGCGGCGTCGCGCATCGTCACCTCCGCGCTGAAGCGACGGGACACACGCTCGGCACGACGGCGCTGGTGCACGAGGCCTTCCTCGAGCTGGCGCAACTGGATCACATCCGCTGGCCAGGGCGGGCGTACGTACTGGCGGCCGCCTCGCAGGCGATGCGACGGATCCTCATCGACTACGCCGTGTCGCGCCGGGCGCAGAAGCGTGGGGGCGGCGTGGTCGCCGAGCCGCTCGACGACGCGGTCGCGATGGCCACCGCCCGCGGTGACGAGCTGCTCGCGCTCGACGAGGCGCTCGACCGCCTATCGGCGGTGGACCCACGATGCGCGCGCGTCGTCGAGTGTCGCTTCTATGGTGGGATGAGCGTCGAGGAGACGGCCGAGGCGCTGGAGACTTCGCCGGCGACGGTGAAGCGAGACTGGGTGATGGCGCGCGCCTACCTCAATCGCGAGCTGGCCCGGTGATCCCTGGCGGGACGGCGGATCGCTGGCGGCGCCTGAAGGAGCTGATCGAGGCGGCGCTCGAGCGCGACACGTCGGAGCGCGACGCATTCCTCGACGACGCGTGCGCGGGGGACTTCGAGTTGCGCCAGGAGCTGGAGACGCTCCTCGCGGCGCACGAGAGCACCGGTGCGCTCGATGGGTTGGTCGCCGACCTGGCACCGCTCGCGGCGCGATTGCAAGCGCCGCCCGCCCGATCGTTCGCCGCCGCGATGACCCCCGGGCAGTCGGTCGGACGCTACCGCGTATTGGAGCAGGTGGGCGGCGGCGGCATGGGCATCGTCTATCGGGCCACGGACGAGCGGCTGGGGCGCGCCGTCGCGCTCAAGTTCCTCCACCCGCGGTTCGGCGCGGACGACTCGGCGGCCGAACGATTCCGGCACGAGGCTCGTACGGTGGCGTCGCTGGAACACCCGAACGTCTGCACGGTGCACGAGATCGGCGAGACGGACGACGGGCAGCTCTACTTGGCGATGCCGCTCTATCATGGGGAGACGCTGCAGCAGCGCATCGCGCGCGGGCCGCTCCCGGTCGGTGAGGCAGTGGGCATCGCGGTGCAGATCGCGCGCGGGCTGGCGAGGGCGCACGCGCAGGGGATCGTGCACCGCGACATCAAGCCATCGAACGTGTTCGTGACCGACGACGGGGTGGTGAAGATTCTCGACTTCGGCATCGCCAAGCTCGCCGATGTCACACTCACCGGCTCGGAGGTTGGGCCGGAGGGGACGCTGGCGTACATGAGTCCCGAGCAGCTTCGCGGCGCCCGCGTGGACCACCGCTCCGACATCTGGTCGCTGGGCGTGGTGCTGTCGGAGATGCTCGCGGGAGAGCGACCATTCCGTGGGCACGAGACGCTCGCCGTGCGCGCCGCGATCCTCGACGCCGATCCCGCAGCGACCTCAACGAAGCGGAATGATGTGCCGGCGGCGCTCGACCGCGTGGTGTCGCGCGCGCTCACGAAGTCGTCCGACGCGCGCTACGACTCCGCGCCGGCGGTGGAGCGCGATCTGCTGGCGCTCGGCCTCGCTCCGGGAGTGACGGGCGTCGCCATCGACAGCACGAAGGTTTCCGCGCGGCCGCGCTGGCGCTGGTGGGCTCGCCGCCCACGCGGGCTCGCGCGCGGTGCGGCGGTCGCCGCGGCAGCGGTGGCCGTATCACTCGGGCTGGCGGCTGCCGTGCTCTGGGCGGGCCGCACGCGCGGCGAGCGGACGCGTACCGCTGTCGTCACGCCCAACGTCTCGATTGTCGTACTCCCCTTCGTCAACATGAGCCGCAACGGGGACAACGAGTACTTCAGCGACGGCATCACCGAGGAGATCATCACCCAGCTCTCGACGGTCCCGACGCTTAAGGTGATCTCGCGAACGTCCGCGATGCACTACAAGAAGAGCACGAAGTCGCTGCGGCAGATCGCCGGGGAGCTGGGCGTCGCGCACGTGCTCGAGGGGAGCATCCTCCGGGAGGGCAACCGGGTCCGGATCACCGCGCAGCTCATCGACGCCGGTGACGATCATCACCTGTGGTCGCGGAGCTACGTCCGCCAAGTGGTGGACGTCATCGGCGTGCAGGACGAGATCGCTCGCGAGGTGAGCCGCGCGCTCGAGGTGGAGCTGGGTGGGGCGAGGGGAGCGCCCGCCAGGCGGGGAACGCGCGATCCGGAGGCGTATGAGTTCTACCGCCGCGGGCGCTACTTGTGGGCCAAGCGGACGAAGGCGTCACACGAGCAGGCGATCGCGTACTACCGCCGGGCGATCGAGCGCGATTCGGGCTACTCGGACGCCTACGCCGGTTTGGCGGATGCCTATGTCACCGCCTACCAGTTCAATATCTCCACAATCCCCGAAGCGGAGGTCTATGCCCGCATCAAGTGGGCGGCGGGACGGGCGCTCGCACTCGATGACCAGTCCGCCGATGCCCACACGTCGTACGCGGTGGCATTGTGGTGGCAGCAGAACTGGCCCGGCGCCGAACGCGAGCTCCTCCGGGCTCTCGAATTGAACCCCGGCAACGGGCCCCGCGGTTGGTATGCACTGCTGCTCGCCGGTATGGGTCGTGTGGACGAAGCGGTCCAGCAGAATCGCCGCGTCACCGAGCTGGACCCGTTCTCACTGCTCGGCTCCGTCAACGGTGCATGGCTGAGGTACGTGGCCCGCGATTATGACGGCGCCATCGAAGAGTCCCGACGCGCGCTCGAGATCAACGACGCCTGGGCTCCTGCCTACAGCGAACTCGGTCTGATCTACGCACAGAAGGGGATGGACGACGCGGCGACGCGAGCAGCTTCGAAGGCGGTCGAGCTGGGCGGGCCGCAGGTCTCGGCGTGGCAGGCCAATCTTGCCTACGTGCACGCGCGCGCCGGCCGGAGGGCGGAGGCTGAACGGTTCCTGAAGCTCGCGAAGACGCACCCCTGGGAGGGATTCACCATCGCGCGCGCCTACGTCGGCCTGGGCGAGCCGGACAGCGCATTCGCCTGGCTCGACCGCAGCAGTTGGAAGTGGCCGCACCGGGCAGTCCGGGCCGACCCCGCACTGGATCCGCTGCGCTCCGACCCCCGCTTCATCCGGCTTTCCGCTCGAATCGAGCGCGAGATGGGAATACGATAGTGCGCTGACCTCCGTCCACCGTTGCGCCGCGACGGCCTGGAGGCGCTGCTGTTCCGCCCGAGGTAGTCCACGGCGGCACTGAAGTCCCCACGAACGCCTCAGGGGACGCGATGAAGCGGGGCTGGCCGCCGCTCTCCCCGTTGTACGAGGCGTCGAACGCGAGCGTGATGAAGCCGCGCTCCGCCATCATCTGCGCGTAGAGGCCAGACGTCTGCTCTTTCACCCCACCGTATGGGTGGCCGACGATGATCGTGTCCCAGGCCAGGGTGCGCTGCGCGGACGCCGTGCCAACCGTCGCGGACAGACTCAGGACGAGGGCGCCAGCTCCTGCGAGAAGTCGAATCATCTTGCTGCTCCGTTGAATGCCTGCATCCAAATCCACGGCGCCTCGGCGTGTCGATCTACTTGACGATGTTTCATGAGCCAGTAAGCGTTACTTCATGAAGCTCGACACACTCGATGGGATGATGGTGTTCATCGCCGTCGCCGAAGCAAAGAACTTCCGGATCGCCGGGGAGCGACTCGGCGTGAGCGCCTCCGCAGTGAGCCAGGCGCTGCGGAAGCTGGAGGAGCGGCTCGGCATCCCCCTCGTGCACCGAACGACGCGGAGCGTCAGCCTCTCGGAGGCAGGCGAGCGTCTCTACGGCGCCGTGCGCCCCGCGGTCGAGGAGGTGGAATCCGCGGTCGCCGCGGTGGGAGCGCTTAGTGATGCGCCGCGCGGCACGCTTCGCCTCCTCGTCGGCACCGCGGCGGACCCCGTGCTCAGCGGAGCACTACTCGCCGATTTCCTGGCCGCGCATCCCCACGTCACGGTCGACCTCGTGGTGAGCGACGCGGTCGGCGACATCGTGGCGGAGGGGCACGATGCGGGGATTCAGCTCGGCGAGGTGATCGACCGCGACATGATCGCGGTACCCGTCACAGGGGACATCCGCATGACGGTGGTGGGCGCTCCGTCGTACTTCGCGATGCACCCGAAGCCGCGACATCCGCGCGAGCTCGTGGAGCACGACTGCCTGAACTGGCACCCAGGCGCAGGGTCGCCGGCGTATCGCTGGGAGTTCACCGACGGCGGGCGGGAGATCGTCGTCGCCGTCCGTGCTCGGGTCCTCTCCACGGATTCGGCGGTCAACATCCGTTTGGCGCGCGCGGGGCTCGGGCTCGCAATCGTGTACGAGGACCAGGTGCGTGACGAAATCGCTCGCGGTGAGCTGGTGCCAGTGCTCGAGAAGTTCTGCGAGCCATTCCCCGGGTACTATCTGTTCTACCCGCAGCGGCGGCATGCCTCGCCTGCACTGCGCGCCTTGATCGACCACCTGCGCGAATCGCGGCAGGCGGGCCGCAGTGGGCGGCAGCGTCGCCGGCGGGGCAAGGTCTGACGCTCAGCGCGGGGCAGTCGCCCTGGGCCTCGCCTTCACCTTCGCCGGCGCGGATGGCCCGACCGGTGCGCCGGCCTGGCGGACCGTCGCGCCGGCGTCCAGCGCGTACGTCTCGTGCACGTCGGTGCCGGCGATCGCCCCACTCAGCGCCGCGCCGCTGCCGGGCGCCCACATCAGCGGCACCGTGCCGCGTCCGTCGCTGACGGCGCGCGACGGCGACACCCGCCCGCCCTTCGCCGTCAGTCCGAGCTTCGCGTTCGGCACCGGGTTGCCATAGAGGTCGGTGACTCTGGCGACGAGCTTCCGCTTGCTCGCCCCCACGGGTGAGCCACGTACCTCGTCAAAGGCGAGGTTCGCCGGTGGGCCGGGCTGGGCCCACGCCTCGACGTCGAGCGACTTCGCCAAGCCGTCCATGTGCACGCCCAGCGTGTGGCGACCGGCCGAGCGGCCGAGGGTCCAGGAGAGTGCGGCACGGCCGCTGGAATCGGTGCGCACCAGCGTGTCGAGCAGGCTGCCCGAGGCGACGGAGACGACGAGAGCCGCGTCTGTGACGCCATTGCCCGCCGCGTCGAGCACGCGAACGACGACGGGACGGCGGAGCGGCGCGCCGACCGTACCGTGCTGCCGGTTGCCCGAGACGACGACCATCCGCGCCGCGGCGCCGGCGCGCGCCATCGCCGTGATCGTCACGGGCGGGATCGCGGCGCCGTGCGCCGTGCCCACCTGCGCGCGCAGGCGCTGCGGCCCCGCCGCGGGTCCGAGCGTCCAGCGCGCCCGCGCGATGCCAACCGAGTCGGTGCGTGGCGCCAGTGGCTCGACGGTGCCGTCGAGCGCCTGCCAGCGCACGGGCACATCGGGGAGCACACGCCCAGTGGTGTCGGTGACGCGCAGTTGCACCGCGTCGGCGAGCGTCACGGCGACGTCGCCGCTCGGATGCTCGACCACGGCCGCCGCGCGCGTGTTGGCAGGCAGCGGATCCGCCTCGGCGGTGACGACGAGCGTGCTGTCGAGGTGCTGCACCATTGCGACCAGCGATTGGCTGCCGGGGAGCCCACCGAGGCTCCACGACGTGCGCGCGCGTCCGTCGGCGTCGCTGAGCGCGGAGGCAGGCTCCGCCACGGCGTCCCCCTCCGCGAGGCGGAAGGTGACGAGCGCGCCGCTTACCGGCAGCCCACGGCGGCTGATGACGCGCACCACGACGTTCTGCGGAAGCGCGCGTCCGGCGGGCGCGTGCTGCCCCGCGCCAGAGAGGAGGTCGATCGTCGCTGGCGCGGCGACCACGCTCAGCGCCGCATGGCCGATCACACCGTCCACCGCGGCGGCGACGATCGTGCGTCCAGGCGTGCGCGCGATCGCGATGCCGGCCGAGTCGAGCGCGACGACGGAGCTGTCGTCGACGCGCCACTGCGCGGAAGCGTCGGCGACGTCATGGCCGCGCGCGTCGCGTGCGCGTGCGCGCAGCGACTGCCGATCTAATTCGCGCAACGTGATCGCGTCCGTTCCGTCGGCGCCAATCACGTCCACCGACGACACGCGCTGGCGCACGACGATGTGGGAGCGGGCGACCAGCCCGCCGACGGCGACGGTGATCGTCGTCGTGCCGGGCCCCTGCGCCACCACGGACCCGTCGTCGCGCACGAGGGCAACGCCGGGGTTCTCGCTCGACCACGTCGGGCTGGTGCCGACGAGGATCGCCCCAGCCCTGTCGGTGATCGTCGCCGCGAGGTGCAGCGTGTCGCCGATCGCGGTTGCGGTGTCGAGCGCCGGCCGCACGCCGACCCAGGCAACGCCGAGACTGCCGATGGTCCGGTGCGACTCGGACTTGCCGACGATGCCGAAGGAGTAGAGGAAGGAGACGATCGAGACGCAGGCAGCGCCAGTCGTAGCTCCGGCGGTTACGAGCTTGCTCGCCTGACGATACCACGGCGTCGCGGCGGACGCGGCGGACTTGGTAAAGAATCTCATGAGGGCGCTCTGGGCGGCGGCCGACGTGGTGCTGCGCGGCGGCGTCCGACGATGGAGGCCGCGAGGTGGGAGGTCGCGGGGTGTTAGCCCGGACACGTGCCATGAACGTTCGCCTCGGCAGGGGGGCGCTGGCGGTGACTGCGGTCACCGCGTCGCGCGTGCACGGGAGCTCGTGCTCTAGGTCCGCCGGACCGAATCCCTCACGCGACGCCGCACGCCGACGTGAAGGCGCTCACTGCGGGTGGACCGGACCCTTCTCCTTCGTCGTGCTTGAAGAAGACGTACGCCTCGTTCCACGGCTGCGCCTTGAGCGCCGTGGCCCATTTCAACAGCGCAGCTTCGTCGTAGAGGGGTTTGTGCAGCCGCGCGTAGCCCCATGACGCCGTGGCGACGACGGGGGACGCGAACTCCGGCTGATCCGTGATGCACAGCGCGATGTCCCGCGCGCGCAGTGCGTCGAACACGTCGTCCTCGTACCAGCTCTGGTGCCGGAACTCCATCGTGAACCGCCCGTGGATCGGCAGCATGTCGAAGAACACGCGCAGGCGGTCGAGGTCCTTCTTGAGGTTCGGCGGCAGCTGGAAGAGCACCGGTCCCAATCGGCTCCCGAGCGAGCCGACGTTACGCATCAGAAACTCGACTGCATCCACCGACGCAGGTCCGAGCCGCGCGTGGTGGGTGATGCGCTGGCTGGCCTTGATCGCGAAGGTGAACGGGTCGGGGACCTGCGACGCCCAATCGAGCAGCACCTTCTCTTTCGGCAGACGATAGAAGGTGTTGTTGATCTCCACCGTCGGAAACTGCCCAGCGTAGTAGCCGAGCATCCCATCGTCCTTCAGGTCGGGGGGATAGAAGCCACCCTTCCATTCCTTGAAGGCGTATCCGCTGGTGCCCGCGAGCACCCTCATGAGACCTTGGTCTTCGCTTCGTCGCCCTTCTGTACGCCGGCGAGGCTCGCCCTGAGCGCCTCCATCAGGTCGAGCACCTTGCTGCCGCCGTCGACCGCGACGTCTGTGGTGATGTCCTGGCCATCCACCTTGCGCTGGATCGTCTCCATCACCCGGTCGCGCACCGTATCGCGATACTTGCTCGGCTCGAACGCGTCGTTCGACGCCGCCTCAATGAGCTGCTTCGCGAGCGTGAGCTCCATCGGCTTCACCTCGCCCTCCGGAACGGGCACTTCGCTCGTGGCGCGCACCTCGTCGGCGTAGTGCAGGCATTCCATGGCGAGGATGCCGTTCACGGGGCGGATGAGGATGAGATTCTGCTTGCCCCGCGCCGCATACTGGCCGAGCGCGGCGCGGCCCGTCTGCATGAGCGCCTCGCAGAGGAGCCGATAGGCGCGGTCTCCCCCCTTGTCGGGCCCGAGGTAGTACACCTTCTCGAGGTACTCGCGCTGGACCTGCGCGAGGGGGATGAACTCGATCACGTCGATCATGTTCGTCGCCTTCTCCTCGACCGCCTTGATCTCCTCGGCGGAAAAGACGACATACTGGTCCTTCGCGAACTCGTACCCCTTGACCGTCTCATCGCGGCCAACCACTTCGTTGCCGTCCTTGGGACAGATGTACTGCTGCTTCAGCCGGCCGCCGCACTTCTTGTGCAACATGTTGAACGAGACGCTCGTCTTCGACTCGGCGGAGGAGTAGAGATTCACCGGAACCGAGACGAGGCCGAACGAGATGGTGGCGTTGGCGATTGCGCGAGGCGGCATGGATGCGACCGGGCGGGGATGGGGGCAGAGCGAGCGAGGGTCGACATCGCTCAAGGCTGGGTAGGCGAGTGGAAAACTCGCCCTTCAATATGTTTGTGATAGACGAAGATGCCAGAGCGACGTGACCGGGCGCGCCCCGAAGAAACACCGGACAAGGCGGCGGACAGCCTCGCGACGTATCGCGCGAAGCGGTCGGCCGACTCGTCGCCGGAACCGGTAGGCACCGTTGCCGTCATTCCCGGCCGCATGTTCGTCGTGCACAAGCACGCGGCGAGTCATCTCCACTTCGATCTGCGGCTGGAGATGGACGGCGTGCTCAAATCGTGGGCGGTGCCGAAAGGGCCCTCCTACGACATGGCCGACAAGCGTCTCGCGGTGCGCGTCGAGGATCATCCCATCGAGTACGGTCACTTCGAGGGGATCATCCCCAAGGGGAACTACGGGGCCGGCGGCATCATCGTATGGGACCGCGGCGAGTGGGCGCCGCTCGAGGACTGGCGAGAGGGTCTCGAGAAGGGGAAGCTCGCGTTCGAGCTGAGAGGCTACAAGCTCCGCGGCAAGTGGGCGCTCGTGAAGACCAAGCGCAGCGAGAAGGAATGGCTGCTGCTCAAGGAGCGCGACGCCTACGTGAAGTCGCCCGGCGACGAGTTCGACGAGACGTCGGTGCTCTCGGGACTCACCGTCGAACAGGTGAAGGCGGGCGAGCGTCCGGGCGCGAAGCTCCGCGCGGAGGTGGAGGAGGCTGGTGCGGTCACGTCGCGCGTCGATCCGCGGGAGGTGAAGCTGATGCTCGCCGAATCGCGCGACGACGCATTCACCAGCGACGACTGGATCTTCGAGCTCAAGCTCGATGGGTATCGCCTGCTCGCGGCGAAGCGCGGCAACGACGTGGTGCTCCTCACGCGCAACGGTCTCGATTATACCGACGTCTTTCCGGAGATCGTGCGAGCGATGAAGGCGCTGCCACACGACGCCTGCATCCTCGATGGAGAGGTCGTCGTGATGGATGCGCACGGGAAGCCGAGCTTCGCGCGGCTGCAACGGCGCGGCCGCCTGACGAATTCGCTGGACATCGGTCAGGCCGCGGTGGAGCTGCCGGCCACGTTCTTTGCCTTCGACCTGGTGGCGTTCGACGACTACGATTTGCGCGCCGTCCCACTCGTCGAGCGCCGGCGCCTCCTGAAGGAGGTCGTCCCCACGCTCGGTGCCGTGCGAGGGCTCGACTACCTCGCGCGCGAGGGCGAGCTGATGTTCCGCGAGGTGACGAAGCTCGGACTCGAGGGGATCATCGCGAAGAGGGCCGACAGTGCCTACTCGCCAAGGCGCTCACCGAACTGGCTGAAGGTCAAGGCCGAACGTACGGGCGACTTCGTGATCGTCGGCTACACCCAGCCCAAGGGCACGCGCGCCTTCATCGGCGCGCTGCAGCTCGCCGAGTTCGTCGAGGGCCGGCTCTGCTACGTGGGGCGCGTCGGCACCGGGATGGAGGATTCGATGCTGCGAGAGCTCATCGCGCTGCTCGCACCGGACATCCGCCGCGACGCGCCCTGTCACGGTATGACCGTGACACCGGGCGCCGAGCCACTGCCGAGCGAAGGGATCCCCGAGACGACGACCACGACGTGGGTCGAGCCGAGGTACGTGTGCGAGGTGCAGTATCGCGAGATGACGCCGGACGGACTGCTCAGACACTCGTCGTTCATACGGCTGCGCAGCGAGAAACGACCCGACGAGTGCGAACGTCGCATGACAGCGGCCGCGCCTGTCGAGAGTGGGGATTCCCCGACTTCGCTCGGAATGACGGTAGACGCGGTCACCGGCGGCGCCCCAGTCGGTCCGAGCGAGCGAACCGAGTCGAGGAATCCCGCCGTCATTCCGAGCGAGCGGAGCGAGTCGAGGCATCCGCACGACATCCGGTTCTCGAATCTGAAAAAAGTCTACTGGCCCGCGGAGAAGTACACGAAGGGCGCCCTCATCGAGTACTATCGCGCCGCATCGAAGTGGATCCTGCCGTACTTGAAGAACCGTCCGCTCGTCATGACGCGCTTCCCCGACGGCATCGAGGGGAAGCAGTTCTATCAGAAGGACGCCCCCGAGTTCGCGCCCGAATGGGTGCACACGCATCCGATCTGGAGCGAGGAGAGCCAGCGCACCGTCAAGTACTTCGTCTGCGATGACGAGGACTCCCTGCTCTACATCGCGAACCTCGGATGCATCCCGATCCACATCTGGGCGTCGAGCGTGGGATCACTCGAGCAGTGCGACTGGTGTGTGATCGACCTGGATCCGAAGGAGGCGCCGTTCTCCGACGTGATCCGCTGCGCGCAGGTACTGCACCGGCTGTGCGAGCAGATCGGACTCCCGCATTACGTGAAGACCACCGGAAAGACCGGTCTGCACATCATGGTCCCCGTCGCCCGCCTGTGCACGTACGAACAGTCGCGCACGCTCGGCGAGCTCCTCGCGCGCGTCATGCTGCGGGAGGTTGGAGACATCGCGACGATCACGCGCCACGTCACGAGGCGCGGCGACAAGGTCTACATCGATTATCTCCAGAATCGGCACGGCCAGACGATCGTCGCGCCGTTCAGCGTCCGTCCACTGCCCGGCGCCACGGTGTCGATGCCGCTGCGCTGGGACGAAGTGGTCGACGGGCTGAATCCGAGGGACTACACGATCTGGAACGCGATGGACCGCATGGCCGGGCTCGAGGCAGATCCGATGAGGCACGTACTGACGGAGACGCCGGATCTCGCCGGAGCGCTCGCGCGACTCGCTGGGCTGCTATGACGGACTGAAGGCCGTCCGATCGCAATCACCGCAGCTCATGGCAGCGTGTTCTTCGCGGGGCCGATGTAGCGCACGTGATTGTACTTGAGCCCCACCGCCAGCCGATATGTCGTCATGCGGTAGCTGCTCGCTGCCGTCGGCGCGGATACGCCGGAGAAGTCGTAGGCCGTCATGCGGCTGCGCATCACCGACACCGCCGTCGTCAACCCGAGTGTGTTGGTGAGGAAATATTCCATCCCTGCCCCAGCCACCGCGCCAACGCCGCTGCCGTATCGCACGGCCGACGACCGGATGAACGCCGGACTGAGGCCGAGGTCCTGGTTCGACAGCGATTGGGACACGTGCTCGAACCCGACGCGCAGATCTGCGAACGGACGAAGGCGATCGTTCCAGTTCTCCGGTCGGATGCGCGTGCCGATTTCGGCCGTCTCGGTGATCGCTGGTCCGCCGAGGTAGGACGCCGTCAGGTCCATCGTCCACGACAGATAGTCCGTCTGGCGCCAGTCGAGATGGGTGCCGGTGCCAACGCTCGTCCACCGCGCCGTCGGGCTTCCCTCCCCGAGGCCGGAGGCCTCCACGCGACTGATCAGCGGATACGCCTCCACCGAGTACCGCGACCGTACGAACGCCTGGGCGCGGGCAATGGCTTCCGGTTGCCTGCCGGGCGGCATCTGCCGGCCCGGGTTGCGACCGTCGATTCCCGGCGCGCGCAGCTGGGCGGTGGCGACCGACGGGAGGAGAAGCGCGACGGCGACGATCACGGTGCGGATACGCATGCATCCTCGCTGGCGAACTCGGGGCGATCGATGAATTCCTAGATTGGGTTCGCCACGGCGGGAAGGCAAGGCGCGGCGCCTCCGATGGTGCGAGCCGAGGGGATTCGGCGTAGCATATCCGGCACGGAAAGCCGAACCGGACCGCCACGCAGCCCCCAGACCGTTTCCCAGGAGAGAGGATCACCATGGCAACGAAAGACGACATCAATCGTCGCGAGTTCCTGGCCTCGGCCGCTGCCGGAGTCGCAGCGTTCAGCATCGTGCCGAGACACGTGCTCGGTGGTCCCGGCCATGTCGCTCCCAGCGACAAGATCACGATGGCGTACATCGGGTGCGGCACGCAGGGAATCCGCGAGCTGCTGCGGTGGATCGCGGTTCCGGACGTGCAGATCACGGCGGTCTGCGATCCCGTCAAGGACGCCACGAACTACGTCGACTGGGACAAGACCGGCCTCCGCGACAGCATACGGAAGACGCTCGACGATCCGAATTGGGGAGGGGAATTCACCGGCATCCGCGCCGGTCGCGACGTGGCGAAGAATATCATCGAGAGCTACTACGCGAAGCAGCGGGCGACGGAGAAGTTCAGGAGCGTCGCCAGCTACGTCGACTTCCGCGAGCTGCTCGAGAAGGAGAGGGATCTCGACAGCGTGAAGATCATGACGCCCGACCATCTGCACGCCACGATCTCACTGGCGGCGATGCGGAAGCGCAAGCACGTGATCATGCACAAGCCGTTATCGAACCGGGTCGCCGAAGTGCGGATGGTCGTGGATGCGGCGAAGAAATCTGGAGTCGCCACGCACCTGCTGGCCTGGCGCGGGCCGCTCACCGCGGTGCGGCAGATGATCGTCGACGGCGCGATCGGCAACCTCAAGGAGATTCACGACTGGACGGACAGGCCGTACTGGCCGCAGGAGCTCCCGGTTCCGACGGACACCCCAGCAGTTCCGCCGAACTTCGATTGGCAGATGTGGCTCGGACCGGAGCGTGATCGCCCGTACCACCCGTCCTATACGCACGCGCTGTTCCGCGGCTGGTACGATTTCGGTGGCGGCAGCATCGCGGACATGGGCAACTACAGCATGTGGCCGATCTACATGGCGCTCGATCTGCCCGTGCCGTACAGCATCGAGGCGCAATCCAACTCCAGCGCCCAGATCATCGACCAGGTCAGCACCATCCAGCCGCACGATTTCTCGTATCCCTACGCCAACCGCGTGTGCTTCAAGTTCGCGGCCCACGGACCGTGGCAGCCGCTCAAGCTGTACTGGTACGACGGAGGGATGCGGCCATTCACGCCGGAAGAATTGTCGGCCGAGGGAAAATCCATCCCTGCTACGGGCACGCTGTTCATCGGCGACGCGGGGATGATCCTCAACGGCGAGTTGATCCCGGCGAAGAAGATGCAGGAGTATCGTGCCGCGAAGGGTCTTCCCGAGGCTCAGCCGAGACCGCGTGAGGCCGGCATCGGACTCGGGGCGGACTGGGTCGCAGCGGTCAAGGGAGGGCCGGCGTCCGGAGGCAATTTCATCAACGCCGCCAACTGCGCCGAAGCCATTGCGCTCGCACAGGCGGCGATCCGCTACAGCCGAAAGACGTTTCGAGCGAA
>JBJMNN010000041.1:0-21780 GCA_045804245.1 Gemmatimonadaceae bacterium
CGCAGGAGGCGCAGGAGAAGCAGATCCAGACGCAGGTGAAGGCGGGCGCGCGCTCGATCTCCGATCTCTACCAGCAGCAGGCGACGACCGCTTCGGCCCGCGCCGCGGTCGTGTCGGCCGAGCGTGACGTGGAGCTCGCGCGCATCGCGCTGATCCAGACCCTGCAGCTCGATCCGCGCGGCAGCTACGACTTCGTCGCGCCCGCCGTGGGCGACGTGTCGGGCAGCGTGCGGAAGTACGATCTCGACAGCCTGCTCACCCGCGCCTTCGCGTCGCGCACCGATCTCGCCGCCGAGCAGACGCGCGTCGAGGGCGCCTCGGTGGGAACGAGGGCCGCCGCGGCGAGCCGTCTGCCGACGGTGTCGCTCACGACGAACTACAACGCGAGCTACAACTCCGCCGCCGCGTCGGCGCTCGGC
The DNA here is from genome assembly GCA_045804245.1 of Gemmatimonadaceae bacterium. Classification (GTDB taxonomy): domain Bacteria; phylum Gemmatimonadota; class Gemmatimonadetes; order Gemmatimonadales; family Gemmatimonadaceae; genus AG11. Next base: position 420 of record JBJMNN010000041.1, read on the forward strand.
TCGCAGCTCGACCAGAACCGCGGCGGCTCGATGAGCCTCGCCGTCTCGCTGCCGATCTTCGATCGCGGCGCCACGAGCACCGCCGTGCAGCAGGCGAAGATCCAGGAGGAGAACGCCAGGTTGGCGCTGGCCGACCAGCGGCAGACCGTCGCCCTCGACGTTCGTCGCGCGTGGCTGACCCTCGAGTCGACGCGGCAGCAGCTCACCGTCGCGCTCGCCCAGCAGAAGGCGGCGGACCTCGCTGTCAGCACCACCCAGGCGCGGTATCAGGTCGGCACGTCCACCCTGCTCGAGCTGACGCAGGCTCGGGCGAGCCAGCTCCAGGCGAACGTCGCCGTAGTGAACGCGCGCAACGCTCTGGCATTCCAGGACGCGCTGCTCCCGTACTACACCGGCGAGCTCGACCCTTCGAAGGCGCTGCTGGCCAGCTAGCTGTGAGGAATCTGCGCCCAGCCCCAACAGGATCCGGGGTACGCGGACTAGATAGAAGTTGACATGCCGGCCGGCGCCGCCCGAACGGGGCAGCGCCGCGCCCGGACGCCTACCACTGACGGAGACACTCACCATGACGTTCGGACTTCGTGGAGCGCCGGCGCGGCGCGCCATCGGATTCATCACCATCGCTGCCGCCACCGTGATCGCCACGGACGCGAACGCTCAGGCGACCAAGAAGGCGGCAAGGGCGAAGACGCCGGCGAAGAACGCCGCGGCCGCCAAGCCCGCCGCGCCGATCCGCTTCGTCATCAGCCCGGCCGGCAACGAGGCGCGCTACCGCGTCCGCGAGCAACTCATGGGCGCCAACCTCCCGAACGACGCCATCGGCGCCACGAAGACGATCACCGGCACCATCCTCGCCTATCCCGACGGCCGGATCGTGAAGGACAGCTCGAAGATCGTCATTCAGGTCGACTCGCTGAAGAGCGACAAGTCCCGGCGCGACGGCTTCCTTCGCGGCCGCACGCTCGAGACGGAGAAGTACCCGACCGTCGAGCTGATCCCGACCGAGATCCGCGGCTTCAACGGCAAGATCCCCGCGTCGGGCACGGCGACCTTTCAGCTCCTCGGCGACCTGGTGCTCAAGGGCGTCCCGCATCCCACCGTGTGGAACGTGACCGCACGCGCCGAAGGCAACGACGTCGCCGGCTCGGCGACGACCGCCTTCACCTTCAAGGACGTCGGACTCGATCAGCCGCGCGTGCCGGTCGTGCTGAGCGTGGCGGACACGATCAAGTTGGAGTACGACTTCAGGATGACGCGACAGTAGGGCGTATCGCGTGATGCGCTTTGTGCGACGGCCTCGGGACGCTTCGGCGTCCCGGGGCCGTTGTTCATTCCGATCGCGTGCTCGGTAATGGCAAACAGATCGACGCGGCGGCGAGATCGCTGCGCCGCGATCCGCGTTCTCCCCGTCGCACGTGTGGCAGGTCCCGGTGCGCCTTCGCGGTCTCCGCGTCAGTCTGTTGCGACACCAGGTGTCCCGAGGCCGTTTGCCTGGCGCAGAGCGCATCGCGCACAGCGCACCCTACCCCTGTCCTCCACCATGTCATGGATCGTCACCGAAAACGGACGGCGCGCGCCTCGGACGGCGGACACCGAAATCTGTAACTCGCTGCAACCAATCGCCTTACGCCGAACGCGACGCGTGGCGCCGAAGCTGCCTTAGGCAGGAGCGGACGCCGGCATCACCGTCGGCGCCCACAAGTCGTCGCAGCCCAGCAGACCGATGTCGTGCATTCGAGTCCGGCCCATCGCGGTCGTCACCTCGGCCATGCTCGTCCTCTCCGCGTGCGCGCAGGGGACGATGGCCGTCTCGCCAGGCACCATCCTCGACGGCGTGATCCTCGCCGGCCGGGTGATCAACTCCGGATCGAGTAGCTCGTCGTCCGGCGGATCGTCGCGCGGCTCGTCGGGCGTGCGCATGCCGCGATCTCCTGCCCCCACCGTCGCCGCGTCACGTGTGCTCAACACCGCAGACAAGTACGTGGGCGTTCCGTACGTGTGGGGAGGCAACACGCCGAACGGCTTCGACTGCTCCGGCTTCACGAAGTACGTTTTCGCGAAGAACGGCGTCACCCTGCCGCGCACCTCGCGCGAGCAGGCCCGTGTCGGCGACGGCGTGCCGCTCGACTTCGGCGAGATGCGCGCGGGCGACCTCCTGCTGTTCGCCGAGTCGGGTGAGGCGATCTCGCACGTCGCCATCTACGTCGGTAGCGGACGGATCATCCATGCCTCGTCGGCGATGGGCGAAGTGAACTATCTCGACCTCGACGGCAGCCGCGGCGCCTGGTACGTGCAGAACCTCGTGGCGGTGCGGCGACCGTTTTAGGAGTGCGCCACGCGCAGCGCGCGATGCGCCATGCGTGCAGCGCTCCGCACGATGAGCTGAGATTGCCGGATGATGCGACCGGGTCTAACGTTCGGCGCTCGCCGATCAACTCACAGCTCGGAGTCATGATGAAGCTGTCCTTCCTCTCGATCACCGCGATCGCGGCGCTGATGCCTGCGCTCGCCTGCGCGCCTCGCTCCGTCTCCGTCGGCTCGCCAGCCGCCGGCACGACCTCCACCTCCGCGAGCAGCACGAAGACGATCGGCTCCGTCGGTGCGCCGGTCGGGCTCCAGCTCTGGAGTCTGCGCTCGATGTCCAAGGATCCCGCGGCGATGTTCAAGCTCGCGCGCTCGATGGGCGTGACGCACGTCGAGACCGCGGGCCTGTATGGGATGACCCCCGAGCAGTTCGCCGCGGCGCTCCGCGGCGCCGACCTACGCGCCACGTCGATGCACATCGGCCTCGACGAGTTCAAGAAGAACCCGCAGAACGTCATCGGCACGGCGAAGGCGCTCGGCGTGAAGTACGTCGGCACCGCCTGGTATCCGCACCAGGGCGCCTTCACCGAGGCCGACGCGCGCAAGGCGATCGCCGACTTCAACGCGATCGGCAAGACGATGAAGGCAGCCGGCCTGCAGTTCTTCTATCACAACCACGGCTATGAGCCCGTGACCTTCGGCGAGGGCACGCTGCTGGATCTGATGATCCGCGAGACCGATCCCGATCTCGTGAAGTTCGAGATGGACGTGCTCTGGACCTTCCTGCCCAACGTCGATCCGGCGGCGCTCATCCGGAAGTATCCCGGCCGCTTCAAGCTGATGCACATCAAGGACATGAAGCCGGGTGTCGCGCGCGGCTCGCTCTCCGGCGGACTTCCGGATTCACTCCAGGCGGTGATCGGCCAGGGCCAGGTGAACTGGCCCGAGGTGCTGAAGGCGGCGAAAGCCGATGGTCTGGAGTACTACTATCTGGAAGACGAGACGACGGACCCGGTGAAGAACATTCCACCGAGCATTTCTTACCTGGAGAAGATTCGGTGAGTTGGTTAGTGTGATCGTGAGTTCGTGAGAGACGGCCTCGGGAAGCCGATGTTACCCGAAGCCGTCGCTCATGAACCCACCAACGAACCAACCAACTCACCGCATCTTGGCGAAGTCGCTGATGACCTGCGGCGTGGCCGTGTCGAAGCCGACCACGTCGAGCATGCCGGCGTCGTCCGGGTCCGCGATCGTGAACCCGTTCGACGTCATCGCGACGACGATGAGCTTCGCCGCGATCCCCATCCGCTCCCGGTACGCGCGGAGCGCCTGCGCCGGATGGATCTCGCCGGCCCACGTCTCGCTGTCCGTGTAGACGACGAACGTGTCCACCGCCCAGCGGTGCTTCAGCGCTTCCACCATCGGCAGAGCGCAGTCCGTTCCGCCGAACGGCACATCGCTGATCTGCTGCACGACGTCGTCCATCCGCTGGCGCGGCGAGATCGCCAGCGGCGTGAGCCCGGAGCCGAGCCCGATGCTCGTACGCGACCACTGCGACGGGTACGCGCCGTTCGTGAACGCGACGATCCTGTGATTTGGCTCGACTGCGGCCGAAACGAGCGCCATCGCCGCCGACGCCTCGCGGCACGACAGATACGGCATGGCGTGCACGGGCGACTGCATCGAGCCCGACACGTCGAGCGCGAGCAGCACGCGCTTGTTCGTCGGCTCGACGTTTTCGAACGCCAGGTAAAAGGCGCCGTCCAGCGCGTCGATCACCTGCGCGTTCGCCGTCCACGTGTTCTGCCCGCGCATGCCTGCGCCCTGCGCGTACGTCTTCAGCGCCGCCAGCACCGCCAGCGGGTGAATGCGTGCACGCCGAATCGCCTGTCGGTCGCCCAGTCGAGCGACGACCGTCCGCGTGGCCTCCGCGCCGGGCACCAGCAGCCCGGTCTTCGTCATGACGCCGAGGTTGCGAATCAACGCCGTCAACGGCATCGCGTCGAGCAGCGCGTACCACACGATGGGGCGCGACAGCAGCTCCGTCGGCACCATCTCGCGCGTCAGCTTGTAGATGCGGATCACGCGCGCGGCTTCCTCGGCCGACATGTGGCGGATCGCCTGCACCGCCTCGAGTCGCGCACCGACGTCGGTGCGGATCGCCTCCGAGCCCGCGACCGCTTCCCACCCGCGCGTCGCGAAGCGGAAGAGCGCGTCGTGCTCGCTCGACGGCGCCTTCGGGTGCGCGATGCGGAGCGCATCGCGGTGCGCCCAGCCGTCGCGCGACTGGTACTTGAGCAGCTGGTACGCGAGGTCGGCCGGAGACTTCCGCGTGTACCACCGTCCCACTGCCGTCCGCACGCCGCGCCCCCAGCCGCGGAACGCCTTCACGTACTGCAGCCAGTGGAACAGGTGCGTGCCCGTCCGCGCCACTCGCTCGAGCGACGCGAGCGCCACCGCGCGAGTCGCGGCGTCGCCGAGACCGGCCGCCATCGCGAGCACGAACAGCGCCGGATCGTTCTTCGGCGCGCGGCCGCTCTCGCTGATCTCGACCGTGCGCCGCACGACGCGGACGCCGTCCTCGGCCAGGCAGTCGACGACCGCTTTCGCGTGCTCCACCGTGAGCGTACGCTCGCCGATGTAGTACGTGCCCCCCTCGGCGCCGAGCACGAGGAAGCGGTCGAGCCGCGTCCAGTGATCGACCGCCCAGGCGTGACCACCGGCCGAGTTGGGGATCTGGGTGGAACCGGGGATCGGCTCGGCCTGCGGCGTGACCTGACGCCGGAGGCGAGTCGAGACGTGCTTCGTGAAATCGAACATGGCTCGGCCTCCTGTGGTCGAGGGTGGATGAGTGTGCGGCATGATGCCGCGGGGCGCGGCGCGCGTGGATGAGTGACTTGCGTTGGGTGTGCTCTCACGAGCACCGATTCACAGTCGGTAACCCAGCGACGGCGACCCATGAGCGCCGCGCAATGCGCTCGAGCGGATGAGTTGGTGTGTCCCGGAACCTGGCAGTCATGCCAGGCTACCCTACTTCTGGAATGGATAACCGAGATCCGGCGACCCGCTCGAGGTATGCGGAGTGACGTGGGCGAGCCGGGATTCGAACCCGATGAGAACCGATAACCCTCGCGCGTCGGCCCGCACCGCTGGAATGCAGCGCAGGCAAAGTAGTGGCGAGGGGCCCTCGCCCCGTCACAGGTGGGATGGTGCCCGGACCGGCGGGAGTCGCACCCGCATCGCGTCGTCGTGTGTCCGCACCGCCCCGTCCTCATGGACCATGGGAGCTGGTGCGGCGACGCCGTGCTCTGTGAATCGCTGTTGAGCTACGGTGCCCGGTGGCGCGCGGCCAACGCCCATGCGCGCCTGAAGAGGCAGGAAGAGCCGGCGAGAATCGAACTCGCGACCTGGAGATTAGATAACCCTCGATCCTTCGGCCCGGTGCACGGACAAGGGAACGGCGAGGGACTTCTCCCGCTCTGACCAACTGAGCTACGACTCTTCCTGGTGAAGGATTGGTGGAGTTCTCCGCGTTCTCCGCGCCTCCGCGTGAAATGCAGTTCGTCGTTCCGACGTCTACGACGGAATGAGTGTGCGAACTGTTCCCAGCCGCGCCTCCGACGCGAGGTGAGTGCGGCACCGCGCGCGCGCCGGAGGGTAGCGAGAGACGTGTGTGCTGTGTAGTGCGCCGGCGGCGCGACGTGATAGCTAGTGCTTTTTTTGAGTAGTGGGAGTCGCGTTCGCCTCTGCTCATTGCACCATATCACGCCGGCCGACGGCGCTCCACGGTGTTGCATGTCGTGCATGTGCTGCGTGTTTCTTCCCAGACCATCGGTTGTCAATCAGCGGTTCCATCCACGTCGGCACGCTCGGCGCCGACGCTCTCGTGTTGCTCGTCCATTCGTGCTTCACCGATGGTGAAACGAGAACGCCCCACCTGGCTCATGGCGCAGGTGGGGCGTGTCGAACCGCTCCGATCCGATGGTCGAGGGCGTTGCGCTACGGCGCGTCCCCTCGGAACCCGGACCCTGCACCACTCTTTCCTGCGTCGAGCGATCGATACCCGAACTCGCCCGTTCTGCTGAACGTCACTTCGATCGACGGCTGCTTTCGGTCGTTCCACCGGCCCATTCGCGATCCGCACATGCTCTGCGCGGCGTCGACCGACCACTGCGCACGCGTTCCCATCGCACCCAGGGGCGCGCACCAACTCGCGGCGAGCCGGCGTTCGCCGGCGTGCCGTGGGGGTGCGGTGTGGAGATGCGTGAGTGCGGTCATGTGATCGTCAGTACGAGCCGATGCGTGCCGAGTTGCAGCATTGATGTTCCGAAACGCGAAATCGCGCCGCCGATGGTCGCCCGACACACACTGCCGTCGGGGTTGGGCCAACGCACACGCCAACGGCGTGGTGCATCGACTCGTGAACATCGGGACGCGACTCCCAGGGCGAGCAGTGTAGTGAGGACCCGGTGAATGTGTCAAGGGGTATCTTGGCACGATGAAAATCTTCCGCACTCTGCTCTTCTGGCTGCACCTCGCCACCGGCGTCAGCGTCAGCGTCGTCGTGCTGATCATGTCGGTCACCGGCGTGCTCCTCACCTACGAGAAGCAGATCACGCGCTGGGCCGACACGCACGCGCTCGACGGCGCACCTCCGTCTCCCGACGCGAAGCGGTTCGACGTCGCCACGCTCGTCTCGCGCGCGCGCGCAGCATCCACCGGCACCCCTACCGCAATCACCTGGCGTGCCGGCGCCGACGCACCCGTGGAAGTCGCCTTCGGCCGCGAGCGCACGATCTTCCTCAACGCCTACAGCGGCGCGGTGCTCGGTGGGGGCGCATCCGGCACCAGAGGCTTCTTCCGAACGGTCACCGACTGGCATCGCTGGCTCGGCCGCGACGGCCCGCGGCGCGCGCTCGGGAAGTCGGTCACGGGGATCGCCAACCTCGGCTTCCTCTTCATCGTTCTGAGCGGGATCTATCTCTGGTGGCCGCGCCACTGGACGCGTCGCACACTGCGCAACGTCACGCGATTCCGGCGCGGACTGCGCAGCAAGGCGCGCGACTTCAACTGGCACAACGTCATCGGAGTGTGGTCGTGGGCTCCGCTCGTGATCATCGTCGCGTCGGGCGTCGTGATCTCGTATCCGTGGGCGTCGAACCTCGTGTATCGCGCCGTCGGGGAGACGCCGCCGGCGCCGCAGCGTCCACCAGGCGCGCCTGGCGGACTGGCGCCAACGAGCCTCGAAGGCGGACGACGCTCGGGCGCCATGAGCGCAGTGAGCGAACCCGCACTCGACACGCTCGTCGCACTCGCGACGCAGCGCGTGTCCGACTGGCGCAGCGTGACATTGACCATGCCGACGAAGCCGGACGCACCCGTCGCCTTCGCCATCGACCGCGGCACCGGCGGCCAGCCGCAGAAGCGCGCCGAGCTCCAGCTCGATCGCGTCACGGGCGCCGTGGTCCGCTGGCAGCCCTTCTCCGCCGGCACGCCAGGCCGCCGCCTTCGCTCGATCCTCCGCTTCGCACACACCGGAGAGGTGCTCGGCGTCGTCGGCCAGACGATCGCCGGCCTCGTCACCCTCGGTGCAGTCTTCCTCGTCTACACCGGCCTCGCGCTCACGCTGCGGCGGTTCGTGAAATGGCGGAGACGGAAGTCGAGATTCGCCGAAGGCCGAGCGGCGCGACAGGCGAGAGCGGCCTGACCACGGGTTCGTGAGGCGTGGATGGTGAGTGAACACGAAACGCACGACGAGTCACGCCTGTCGGCGTCGAGCTCTCCTCACCTGACCTGGATGAAGCAGATCAACGGGCTGATGCCAGTCGGGTTCGTCGACGAGGAGGTGGTGAGCCACGCGTCACCCGCAGCAATCGGTGTAAGGAGCCCGAGAGGCGTGACAGTGACCGGCGGAGTCCTGGTCGAATCGTACCACGTGAGTCGCCAGCGCATGTCCTGTCCGTCGCGCTCCGCGAGCGACTGATCGACCAGCAGGTTCTGATTCGCGTCACGACCGGGCGCCCCGACCGTGAGCTGCACGGATTGGCCAATCGACAACGGTGGACCGGCGCATATGCCGGGAGAGATCGTGAGATAGCGCGCTCGTTGCTGGACGGTGACCGTCATCGTGTCGCTTGCGGGACCGTACGTGAACACGACGAGGCTCGTACCGTTGCCGGTCGGTGAGAGCCCACGAGGAAATGGGAGCTCCACGACGCTCGGGTCGATCACGCGTGCCACGAGTGCGTAGGGAGTGACGTCGCCGTTTCTGGCGATCAGGCCGCCATGCGCGTCGAGGACTGTCGTGCACAGGCGGATTCCGGATCCGAAGGCATAGAATGTCACCTGCTTCGCGTCGTCGGAGCAGTTGCGCACGCGCAGCGTCTTCGGGCGAAACGTGACGTTCACGGTCTTGGTGGCCGTTCGAGCACCGATCTTCACGGAGATCGTCACCGCGGCCGGCCTGCCACCATAGTTCTCGATCTGTCCGACCCGATACGCTCCGTTGTTGTCGAGCCTCAACAGCCCGTCCAACCGCCAGTCGGGGGGATCGAAATCGTACGCCGGGTCCGTCGTCACGGTGAACTGCACGGTGTCGAACTGCGCAAACGTGCTGTCCGGACCGCTCAGGGTGAGCGTGACGGGAACCGCCGGGTCGAACGGGTTGGTGCGCGCGAAGTCCGCGCAGCTGTTCGCCAGGAGCATCGCGACGAATGCCGCCGAGACGCCGAACCGGCGGCCGATGCGGGAACGATCAGAGGCGGCCACGTGCGACCTCCCGGTTATCCAGCACCGTCAGAAGCGCCGCCAGCGCGGCATCCGTACCGAGGAGGATGACGCCGGCCTGCGCGCGTCGCCGCGCCGCCGCGCGCTGCACGGTGGCGAACGCGAACAGATCCGTCGCCTGCGAGTCGAGGCGAGACTGCTGATAGCGCGCGTAGGTGTTCCGCGCCGCTACATCCTGGCTGTACGCGCTCACGAGCAGCGCGGAGATGAGACCCGTCGCGAGCACACCGAGCGTCCGTGATCCGCTGAGCCAGTGCCCGCCACCGGCAACCACGAGCCCGAGTCCGAAGCTCGCGAGGGGACTATGCTCGCGGCAGGACGCCCTTCGTGACGCCGCGACGGCGGCCACGAGCGCGGTCGATGCGCCCGCGGGCGGCGCGAGGCATGTGTGCCGCGCGCCCACGCTGGAGACGAGTGACCGTGCGGCGATGCTGTCTCCGTGCTGCGTGAGCACCTCCGCGACGAGCATGGCCGCGACGTCGCGCTGATACACGGGAACTGCACCCGATGGCGTGATCGAGACCAGCTCGGCGGCGTGCAATGCGCTCGAATCCGGACGGGTCGCCGCCGTCGCGAGCAGCTCGCGGAGCTCCGGTGTCACGGGATGACGAGCTGTCAACCGCACCGGACGACCGCTTCCGCCGGTCATCGCCAGGCGGAACGCAGCGTACGCGAACTGCATCCGCTCGCCGTCGGCGGCGGACAGCTCGTACGAGGTCGGAACATTCGTCGCGCTCGACACCCGCACGGCGAGCTGAGGACGCGTTCCCGACTTCCAGGCGCCGAGTACGCTCATCGGGAAGTAGTACCGAAGCTGTGTCCCTGCTGGCCGCCACTCCGCGCCGTGCCGTTCCAGCAGTGGACGCGAGACGTGGAGTGCCGGCTCGACCTCGATCCCGTTGGCGAAGAGGTGGAGCTCGCGCGGAGCGAAGGCGGGTTCGCCAGCGCGCACACCGAGCGCCAGCCCGGACCACATCGAGGCGGCGCTCGCATTCCATGCCGCCGCGCATCCTTCTCCCGTCGACGATGCCGTTGCCGCGATGACGACGAAGTATTTCGTCGCATCGACCGCCACACCGCCCGGCGAATATTCGGTTGGCGGCGCGGACGTCGCTGCCGGACAGGCTCGGCTCAGCGAATCGCCGAAGTCGACGGTATCCAGCACGGCAGCCGTCGCCGCCGGAGCGAGCAGCACGCGGTGCGGCGTCTGCCCGAGAATCACCGGCGGCGCGACAGCGCGAATCGAACGAAGGTAGGCCGGACGCCCCGTCGCCACGGGCACGGCGGTGTCGGCTGGTGGTGATGCAGGAGCGTTCTGGGCGCTCAGTGCGCGAGCGGAGGCGAGTGCCAGCGCACAGAGCGCGAGCTTCTCGTGATTTTTCCAGCGGGACAACGGAGAGCCTCGGTGGGGGCGACGGATGGCGGACCCAAGTATGCGAATCCGTCTCCGATCGTGCCAGGTCGTGCCTGTCTCCGCCCTGCGTTCGAACCGCCGTGGACCGCGGACTACTTCACCGCGTCCATCGTGCTCGTGTACGCAATCGACTGATTCATCTGCATCTCCCCCATCGCGCCGCTCGCTTTCACCGGGCCCTCGAGCTTCCCCTCGCGGCGGCGTGCGATCAGGCGCCCCGTCTTCGGCGCGAACACGAAGTAGCCGTCCTCCTCGCCGCTCAGCTGCGCGTCGCTCCGCATCTGCTGGCCCGGCACCGGCGCCGAGATGGTCACGCCGAGCTTCTGCTTCATGCCGATGACCAGGGCGGGTGTCGCGTCCACCGTCGTGTCGCGCAGCACGCGATAGTCCGCCGCGCGCAGCCAGCGCGAGTATCGATCGCCCGTGCTGTCGCTGAGCGCCGTGGTGTCGGACCACGCGAGCCCCACCTTCAGGGGCTGCGACGGGAGCCGGAGGAAGAAGTCGTCGAACTGGTGCGAGAGGTCGGTCACCCCCTGCAGGCTCGCCGGCCACTGAGGCGCCCGCACGTTCTTCACCCGCCCGCGTGCATCGAGTCCGAGACTGAACGTCCGCTTGAGCGCCGAGTCGGTCGCTGGCCGTAACTCTCCCTGCGGACCCTTGCCGGAGATCGCCAGCGAGTCGAACCAGGCGCGCGCCGAATCACCGGGCAGCCGCACGAGTGAGAGCGTTGCGGTCTGCTCCATCGACATCGGCATCTCGCCCTGCGGCATCGTGAGCGTCATCTGCATTTTCGTCGTCTCGCGGTAGCGCAGCGTGTCGCGCGTCGACGTGTAGGTCGTCTGCGCCGGAGCGGGCATCGCGCACGTGAGGAGGACGGCGGACGCCAGAAGAGTGCGAAGCATCGGAGTTGCTCGGTGGGTGGAATGGATTGGTCTCGTTCCGTACGCGGCGCCCGAAACCCGGTTTCGGTCTCGACCGTCGTATCGCCTAGTGCGAATATTGGGCTCCCTTCTCCCTCCACTCATGCCGAACACCGATCCAATCGTTCTCGGACTGCTGCTCGTATCGCTGATCGGAAGCCTGATCTACCAGTGGCGCCGCGGCCTGCGCGGCGGGCGCCTCGCGCTCGTCACCTTCGCGATGTTCTACAGTCTCTCCGTGATCTCCGCGCTCGGCATGCACTGCCTCGACGTGCTGTATGGTCTCACGCACCACCTGACGTCGTTCATCACGGGGAAGCCGTTCGCCTGGAACTGGGTCACGTACTCGCTGCTGCTGTTCGGCGTGCTCATGGTCTGGTTCGGCGCGCAATGCCTGCGCTACGCGCTGCGCATGGGGCGGGGCGACATCGGCGCGCGCACGGAGTTCCTGCAGCTCGCCGGGGTCATGCTGCTCATCGTGCTCCCGACCGTTCCCATTCAGCCCTTTTTCGGGGTGGTAGCGTCGGGATTGAGCGTCATCGCGCTGGTCGTCGTGGGACTCGGCGGGCGTGGCTGGGCGACGAGTGCGGCGCGGGTCGACCGACCCGCCGGCAACGCAGTTCCGTTGAGCGGGTGAGCGGCGCTTTGGGCGCGGATGCGCGTTTAGTACCTGATGCCCAGCGTATCGCGCCTCGTGCTGCTACCCTTCCGCCCGCGTCTCCCAGGCATCGCCCACCAGCGCCGGGACCCGTGCCCGGACCGGAGCCGGCGGCGTCTCCGGCAGCTGCGGGACGGCCATCATCCCGAGCCGGATCTGCGCCAGTCGAAGCTCGCACGCCACGTCGGCGATGAGATCGATCTGCGTGTCGGTGAGACGCGGGTGGTTGTCTCTCAACTCGGCCCGCACCTGAATCAACGTCTCGGTGCGATCGGGTAGGGCAGAAATCTCCGAGCTGGTCGCGATCATCGGTTCTGGCATCGTTGCATGATGGATGAGGGGTGGAGCGCCGCTCGATCCTGCATGACACTGGGACACGTGAAACCGTCCATACCATCACCGCGTGAAAGTGATCCGAATCACGCCTTTTCCGAGGACGAGAAGGGACGGCACCACCGGCGGCTGCCGTCCCCCTTCTTTAATGCTGTCTTAATCCTGGTCCGGGCGCCAGTCGGGAGCCCCATGAAATCTGCTCGGGAAAGCGTCGCTGGCGGACCCAGCATTGGCGGCTCCGCGGGTGATTCCACTCGATTTCCTGCCTGCGTGAACTCTCCCGTCCCCCGGGCGATTCTGCTCCGCATCGCCTCTCACCACACCCCGTGACCATTTCCGCCGCCGCGCCATCACGGCCCGCCACGCTGCACTATGCGTGGGTCGTCGTCGCGATCACCTTCGTCATCCTGCTCGTCTCGGCTGGCGTGCGCGCCGTGCCCGCGGTGCTCATGCTTCCGCTCGAGCAGGAGTTCGGCTGGCTGCGCACCACCACGTCGGCCGCGCTCTCGGTCAACATCCTGCTCTATGGATTGACCGGCCCCTTCGCCGGATCGCTCATGGCGCGCGTTGGCGTGCGCCGCGTCGTGCTGACCGCGCTCGTGTTGCTCGCATCGGGCGTCGCCATCGCGCCACTGATCCGTGAGCGTTGGCAGCTCGTCGCACTGTGGGGACTCGGCATCGGCGTCGGCACGGGACTCGTCGCGGTGGTGCTCGCCGCGACGGTCGTCAACCGCTGGTTCGTCGCACGACGCGGCATGGTGCTCGGCATCCTCACCGCCAGTGGCTCGACGGGCCAGCTCGTGTTCCTGCCGATGCTCGCGCGCGCCACCGAGCGCTACGGCTGGCGCGTCGCGGTGCTCATCGTCGCGGCGATCATCGCGGTGCTGATCCCGCTCGCCACATGGCTGCTCCGCGAGAGCCCCGAGAGCATGGGCCTGCGCGCGTACGGCGCGCCGGATGAGCTCCCATCGGTTGCGGTCGGCACTGGCGATCGAAACGAATCACTCGGTGCGCTCGCCGTGCTCCGCAGCGTCGCGACGACGCGCAACTTCTGGGTGCTGTGCCTCTCATTCTTCGTGTGCGGCGCGTCGACGAATGGATTGATCGGCGCACACCTCATCCCGGCGGCCCACGATCACGGCATCCCCGAGGTGCGTGCCGCGAGCCTGCTCGCGCTGATGGGTTTGTGCGATCTGGTCGGAACCACCGCGGCCGGATGGATGTCCGACCGCTGGGACAGCCGCTGGCTGCTCGCCGCCTACTATGGATTGCGCGGGCTCTCATTGATGTTCCTCCCCTTCGCGCTCGCGGGTGCCGAGCCGTCGCTGGTGCTGTTCGCCGTCTGGTACGGACTCGACTGGATCGCCACCGTGCCGCCGACGCTGCGGTTGGCGAACGAGGCGTTCGGCCGCACGCGTGCGCCAATCGTCTTCGGCTGGATCGCCGGCGGACACCAGCTCGGCGCGGCCTCGATCGCGCTCGGCGCGGGCGTGCTGCGGGTGAGCTCGGGACGATACGATTGGGCATTCCTCGGAGCGGGTGCGCTGTGCATCGGCGCCGCGGCGCTCTCACTCGCATTCCAGCGCGAGCCGGCGAGCTCGACGCCCCGCACCCTGCCCCTCGCGACGCCGCCTCACCCCGCGTAGCATCGTCTGGTCCCGGATCGGGTGCGCGGCGACCCCGCCGCGGCGAGGATTCCGGCGGCCTCAGTCCTATTTGTGTCAGCCGCATCCTCCTTTCTCGTAATCCGCCCATCCGCCGCGACCGCGAGCCGTGAGTCGCCGCGGAGCGTGCTGCGGGGACGGCTCGGGGCGGTGTCGGTGGGCTGGCTCGTGTTCGCGCTCGCGCAGTGGGTGCTGAGCCGGATCGCGAGCCGGAGCTTCGAGGAAGCGTGGGACATCGTGCTCGCGCTCTCGACCACGGCGTGCTGGATCGCCCTCACGCTCGGCATCTGGTCGTGGGTCTCGTTCCTCGACCGCCGGCCACGGTCGCGCCTCAGTCTCGCCGGCGCGCACGTGCTCGGCGTGCTCGCCGCCGCACTCGTCGACGGCGTGTGGCGCAACGCGAGCCAGCGTGCGTTCTACGGTGGCCCCGAGAAGTCGCTCCTGCCGACGATGCTCTACTTCCTCGACCTGACCGTCGCGGCGTACGTCGCCGTGGTGTTGCTCAAGCGGATCGCCGACACGCACGACGCCGTCATTCGCCAGGAGCGGCGCGAGCTCACGCTGCGCGCCGAGCTCGCCGGCGCGCAGCTCGCCTATCTCGAGACACAGCTGCAGCCTCACTTCCTGTTCAATTCCCTCGGCGCCGTGCTCGAGCTCGCGCACGAGTCGCCGACGACGGCGGCGCGGATGATCCGACAGCTCGCCGCGCTCCTCCGCTTCGCCGTCCACGGCCGAGGGCAGACCGTGGCGCTCGCGCAGGAGCTCGAGGCGCTGGAACCGTATCTCGAGATCCAACGGCTTCGGTTCGCCGACTGGCTCACGATCTCGCGCGACGCGACCTCCGAAGCGCTGCGCGTGAGCGTGCCGCGCATGACGTTGCAGCCGATCGTCGAGAATGCGATTCGCCACGGCCTGGCCGAACGCACGGATCGCGGCCACATCGCCATCGTCGCATCGGTCGAAGGCCATGAGCTCTGCCTGCACGTGGAAGACAACGGCGTCGGGCTCGGCAAGTCGAGCGACATCGACGCGTGGGGGATCGGACTGCGCAATCTCTCGAGCCGGCTCCGCACGCTGTACGGCGACCGCGCGACGGTCACGCTTCGCACGGCGCCGAGCGGCGGCGCTATGACGGAGGTGCGGCTCCCTGCCGACGTCACCCCTCCGCAGGTCGACCCGACCGACGAGGACGACGACGCGCCGATCGAGGCGCATCCGGAGCGCCTTCCGGAGCTGTTCCGGCGCAACGCGCTGGCGACGATCCTGACCGGGTGGGTGATGTGGGGACTGTTCTGGGTGCAGCTCAACCTCGCGTGGATGTCGATCTTCGCTCGCCGTCCGCTCCCCTGGTCGCTGCCGGTCGTGACCGAATACGGAGCGGGGATTCTCGTCTGGGCCGCGATCACGCCTCTGATGCTCGCCGCGGCGCGCAGCAACTCGCTGCTGTGCGGCGTGCGTTGGTGGCGCGCCACCGTCCACGTCATCCTCGCCTGCGGCTTCGCGCTGGTGCACATCGCAGCGTGGCAGCTGCTTGTCCGGTCGCAGCGGCCGCTGTGGGCGTCGGGCTACTTCGAGACGATGCTCTGGACGGTGATGCTCTACGCCGTGCTGCTCGCGCTGTCGAGCTACCACGAGTTCGCGGCACGGCGGCGCGCGCGCGAGACGGCTGCCGCGCGGCTGCGCGCCGAGATCGCCGAAGCGGAGCTGACGTCGTCGTCGCTCCGGTTCGATCCGGAGAACGTGCTCGCGCGGCTCGAGGTGTTGGCGGACATCGTGATGCGCGACGTCGCGACGGCCGAGCGGGCGCTCACCCAGCTCGCGCAGCGGCTGCGCGCGACGCTCGACACGTCGCACGAGGGAGGGGGGCCGCGCACGCTGGAAGTGTTCGCCGCGCGGGCGTCGGCGCGATGAGCGAGGAGGGCGCATGTCCGTCCCCGGCGACGCGTTGACGGCGCGGCCGATCACCGTGCTCGTCGCCGACGACGAGCCGCTCGCGCGTCGGCGCCTGCTCCGGCTGCTGCGCGCCGAGCCGGGGATCGAGGTCGTGGCGGAGTGCAAGGGTGGGCGCAGCGCCGTCGAGCAGATCCTCGCGCGCACTCCCGACCTCGTCTTCCTCGACATCCAGATGCCCGACCTCGACGGCTTCGGCGTGATCGCCGAAGTCGGCGCCGAGCGCATGCCCGCCGTGGTGTTCGTGACGGCCTACGATCAGTACGCGCTGCGGGCGTTCGACGTCCACGCGTTCGACTATCTGCTCAAGCCGTTCGAGGGAGAGCGGTTTCACGCCGCGCTCGCCCGCGTGCGGGCGTACTTATCAGCGACCCGGCGTGATGGATATCCGGGCGAGGAGCAGCTGCGCCGACTGCTGACCGAAGTGCTCGGGCGGGAGACCGAGGCAACGCCGAAGCCCGCGTCCCCCTTCTTCGAGCGGGTCGCGGTGAAGAGCGACGGCGGCACGCGGATCCTCCAGATCGCCGACGTCGACTGGTTCGAGACCGACGGCAACTACTTGCGCGTGCACGTCGGGAAGAGCACGTACCTGATTCGGAGCACGGCGAACCGGCTGCAGGAGGAGCTGGACCCGGCGCGCTTCGCGCGGATCCACCGCCGGTTCCTCGTGAACGTCGACCGCGTCGTCGGTCTCGAGCCCTGGTTCGGCGGCGACGCGGTGGTTCTCCTGCGCGACGGCACCAAGCTTCGACTCTCGCGGAACTTCCGGGAGGAGTTCCTGGGGCGGATGCTCGGGGATCAGTCGGAGGGAACGGAGCGCCGGATCGAGGAGTGAGGGCTGGTCTGGATCTCCCGGCGCCCGGAACGACGGATCGCGGATCTTCAACGGCGATCTGACGGAAGCTGCCGGATCGCTTCGACACGCCGTGCAGGCCTGTCGTGGCGATCGAACCGGGAACGGCCACGGATGCCGCGGATCGGCACGGAAACGGCCGGATCTTCGGCGCAGAGATCTCTCCGCCGGACCATCAAAGAGTTTGTGATCGTGAATGGAGAGGCTCTCTGCGCCGGTGCACGAGGCTCGACGCCGAGCGCAGTCCTCTGCGCCTCTGCGCACCTCTGCGCCTCTGCGTGAAAACCCATGGCGCGACGGTCCGTCCCGCCGGAGGTTCACGCCGAGGCGCAGAGCAGTGTGGCTTGACCGGCCACCGGCGCCGCGGTCCGCAGAGGCGCAGAGAACAGCTCGTGGCGGCGAGATCTCGGCCCCGGAACCAGCAAAGACTTTGACGTCGTGGATGGAGAGGATCTCCACGCTGGTCCGAGCATCTCGACCGGAAAGCAGCTCATCCGGCCCTTCCGTAAAATCGCCGTTCCAGATCCGCGGTCCGTCGTTCGTCGTTTGCCGAGCCCCGATTGCGTGAGCCGCTGATCGCGTCTCCTGGAACGATCCTTCCACTAAACGCCGAGCCCGCGGACGGCATCCAACCCACAGTCATGGCGCGTGCGCTCTCGCTGGTCCGGCATGAAGCATCGGTCGATGCTCCGCGGCACGCCCTCGGCGACGGCGGGTTGGTGGACCGTGCGCGGCGCGGCGACGTCGATGCGTTCGAGCAGCTCTACCGGATGCACGCGGGGAGGGTGTACGCGCTGTGTCTGCGGCTCGCCGCAGATCCGGTCGTGGCACGCGAGCTGGTGCAGGACACGTTCGTGAAGGCGTGGGAGGCGCTGCCGCGGTTCCGCGCCGACGCGAGCCTCACGACCTGGCTGCACCGGATCGCCGTGAACGCGCTGCTCGAGCGGCGGCGCAGTGAGAAGCGCCGCGCGGCGCGCGTGTCGCTCGCCGACGACGAGGACGAGGGGGAGATCGACGTCGCCGGCGTCGTCGTGGCGCCGGACGTCGCGACGGCGATCGACCTGGAGCGGGCGATCGGTGCGCTTCCCGCGGGGGTGCGGCGTGCCTTCGTGCTGCACGACGTGGAGGGCTATACGCACGAAGAGATCGCGACGATGACGGGATTGGCGGCCGGCACGCTGCGCGCGCAGCTGCACCGCGCCCGTCAGCTTCTGATGAGAGCGTTGAGCTTATGAACGAACACACTTCTCCCGACGACCGGCTGAACGAGCTGACGGCCGCCCTGCCGCGCGAGATCGCACCGCCACCCGATCTGTGGCCGGCGATCCGTGGCGAGCTCGCGCCGCGCACGTCGCGCACGATCCAATGGAATTCTCGCTGGCGACTCGCGGCGGCGGGCCTTCTCGTCGCGGCCAGCTCATCGATCATCACGCTGTTCGCGGTGCGCGGGCGAGAGCACGCGCCTGGCTCGGTGGCGGTGACGCCGGTGGACACGATGCCGGCGACGGTGGCCCAATTGCCGCCCCATCTCGTTGTCGCCGAGCGCGGGTACGCACGAAGCATCGACGCGCTGTGGCGCACGCTGGACGAGCGGCGTGATTCGCTCGCGCCCTCGACGGTCGCGACGGTCGAGCGGAGCCTGCGCATCGCCGATTCGGCGATCGCCGAGGCGCGCTCGGCGCTCGAGCTCGACCCCGCGAACCGCGTGCTCGCCGACCTGCTTGTGTCGAACTACGAACGGAAGATCGATCTCCTGCGGCGAGCGACCGAGCTCGCGCCGCGCACGTGACACCCACGTCGAGCGCTGCTCGCGTGTTCGCGGTGCTCGCCGCATTGTCGGCGCTCGCCGCGCCGCTGCACGCGCAGCGGAAGGTGCACACGGCGTACGCCGCCACGCCGGACGTCTCGGTGCGACTGTTCGCGTCCGTGGGGATCGTGCAGGTCGTGGGCTGGGAGAAGGACAGCGTGGTCGTGAGCGGCGTCGTGGCGTCGGGCTCGCAGGTCTCGCTCGGCACGCCGGGCATCGGGCCCACGCGCGGGCTCAAGCTGTTCGTCGAGTCGCCGACGGAGCAGGCGGGGCGCGAGGGCTCGCTCACGATGCACGTGCCGCGCGGCGCACGCGTGTGGCTCAAGACGGGAAGCGCCGACGTGACGGTGAGCGACGTGACGGGGGGACTCGACGTGAACGTGGTCGGCGGCTCGATCACGGTGCACGGCAGCCCGCGCGAGCTGCGCGCCGAGAGCATGGACGGTGCGGTGGCGATCGACGGCACGCCGCCGTGGATGCGCGTGAAGACCGCGACAGGAAACATCACGCTGCGCGGCGGGGAGGACATCGGCGCGTCGACGATCAGCGGGACGATCGACGCGCGCGGCGGACAGACGGAGCGCGCGAAGCTCGAGTCGACGACCGGTGACATCCGATTCGCACTCGGGCTGGCGCGCGGTGCGTCGGTGGAGATGGAGACGCACAGCGGGCTGATCGACATGCAGCTCTCGCGCAAGACGTATCCGGCGATCGAGGCAGCGACGGTGACGGGCGCGATCGAGAACGCGTGGTCGAAGACGCCGCCGGTCGCGGGACGCGAAGCGCGCGGGATGACGCTCTCCTACCCTGGCGACCAGATCAGTGGACGAATCGAGCTGCGCAGCTTCAAGGGCAAGATCGCGCTGCGCGCGATGTGAGGTGATAAGCGTGGGGAGCGCGCGCGGCATCTCACGAGCATCACCAACATGGAGCTCGCGATGTCGACCACCCGTACCCGCGCGATGCGTGCCGCACTGCTGACGACGCTCGGCGGCGCGATCCTGCTTCTCTCCGCGACCACTTCATCCGCTCGCCCGGCCTGGTTCAAGGGCGGACCGTGGATCTCGATCGAGTCGCCCGTGAACCCGTACGACGCGTCGGCGCGCGGAGCGGCGTTTCTCGTGCACACGTTCCACCACGCCGTGCCGACGAATCTGACGCTCGACGCGCGCGCCGAGGGCCTCGTGGACGGGCATCGCCGCACCGTGCCGCTCTCGCCGAGGGCATCACAGACCGGCACGTTCGTCGTGCGCAACCAATGGGGCACCAAGGGCACATGGAGCGTGCTGCTCGTCGCCACGCAGCCGGCGCCCAGGGGGAGCATCCAGGCCGTGGTGGACATCGGCGCGGACGGGAGCATCGCGCGTGTGACGCTGCCGCAACGAATGCTGACGGCGGCGGACGTCGATCGCAGTCTGCGTGAGCGCGCCGGTGCACCGGTGACCGTCGGCGCGCGGTGAATGCGGTGAACGTGGAGCGGGGCGCTACCGCGCGAGCAGCTTGAGCGCGGAGCGCCCTTCCTGCTCGACCTGCGCGATCGTACAGCGGCGCGGCGGCTTGTCGGGACGCCAACGCAGGAACGACGTGCCGTGGCGGAAGCGGCCGCCGGAGAAGTGATCGTACTGCACCTCGACGACGACCTTCGGCGCGAGTGGCTGCCATTCGGTGGAGCGCGCCGTGCTCCACCGGCTCGGGCCACCGGGCGCCTGGCCGGTAAAGCCGGGAGGCTTCACGAGCGCCTCGAGGCGCTTCGTGATCGCCGGCTTCTCGGCGTTCGGGATGTTCGACGTGAAGCCGACGTGGTGGAGCAGGCCGCCGTCGTCATAGAGGCCGAGCAGCAGCGAGCCGACGAGCTTTCCCTTCGACGCGTAGCGGAAGCCGCCGACGACGCACTCCGCGGTGCGCATCGACTTCATCTTCTTCATGCCATCGCGCGTGCCGGACTGGTACGGCAGGTCACGCTGCTTGGCGATCACGCCATCGAGCCCACCGCCGACGGAGCGGAACCAGCGCTTCACCGTCGTTATCTTCGTCGTCGCCGGCGAGAGCCGGATCCGCAGCGACGCTGGCACCTCTGCCGCGACGAACGCCTCGAGCGCGGCTCGGCGCTCGGCGAGCGGGAGCGCGACGAGCGACTTTCCCTTCGCGTCGACGAGCAGATCGAATACGATCAGCGACGCGGGACTCTCGGTGCTGAGCAGCTTGATGCGGCTCGCCGCGGGATGAATGCGGAGCAGCAGCTCGTCGAACGAGAGCTCGCCGTCCTTGGGGACGACGATCTCGCCGTCGAGCACGAACCGTTTCGCGCGGACCTGCAGGAGCATGTCGGCCAGCTCCGGGAAGTACCGCGTGAGCGGCTTCCCCGCCTTGGACATGACGTCGACCTTGGTGCCGTCGCGGAAGGCGAGACAGCGGAAGCCGTCCCACTTCGGCTCGTACTGCCACGCGTCGCCGACGGGCAGCTCGTCGACGAGCAGCGCCTCCATCGGCGAATAGGTGCGCGAGAGCGGGAGCGTCACAGCACGCGCTCCAGATCGAACCGTCCGCGTGCGACGAGCAGCGGCTTCCAGAGGTCGCCGAGCTTCTTCACGCGCGCCGGCACGTTGCCGATGTGGAAGTCGTCGATCGCGACGCCGCGCTCGACTTCCTTCCAGGTGACGGGCGTCGACACC
>JBJMNN010000042.1:0-16407 GCA_045804245.1 Gemmatimonadaceae bacterium
CGCGCGCCGCCTCGATCGCCGCGTTGAGGGCGAGCAGGTTGGTCTGATCGGCGAGCTGCTCGATCACGCGGGAGATCTTCGTGATCTCCTGGCTGCTCTGGCCAAGCGCGGCCACCGACTGCGCCGAGCTGCCGACGGTGGAGACGATCGTGTCCATCCGGGCGAAGGTGTCGCGCACGACGCGGCCGCCCTCCTGCGCGTCCTGCCCCGAGCGCAGCGCCATCTCCGCCACGACGCCGATGTGGCGCGCATTGTCGGCCACGGCGGACGTCATCTGCTCCGCGGCGCTCGCGACCTGCGAGGCCTGCTCGATCTGCTGCTGCGCGCCGTGCGCCATCGTCTCCGTGCTGGCGCGGATGTGGCGGCTCGCCGCCACCGTCGCGGTGACGATGTCGTGCACCTGCACGACCATCGTGCGGATGTTCGCCACGGCGACGTTGAAGCCGTGGCGCAGCTGGCCGATCTCGTCGTCGCTCGACGCGTCGAGCTCGACGGCGAGGTCGCCGGCGGAGAAGCGGCTCATCGCGAGGAGCATCTCGCGCACGTTGCCGGCGAGATACTGCTGCGCCTTGCGGTCCTTCTCGGCCACTTCGGCGAGCTGCGCGTTCATGCGCTCGAGGCCCTTCCGGCGCTCACGCGACGCGTGCACGGCGAAGTAGATGCCGCTTCCGATCGCGCCGAGCATCAGGAGTCGGAACCACCACGCGGCCCAGAACGGGGGCGTGATGACGACGTCGAGTGACGCGCCCTCCTCGTTCCACACACCGTCGTTGTTCGAGCCCTTCACGTGGAAGGTGTACCGGCCCGGCGCGAGGTTCGTGTAGACGGCCGAACGCTGGGTGCCCGCGTCGCGCCACTCGCGGTCGAAGCCGTCGAGCTTGTAGGCGTACTGGTTCTTCGCCGGCGACGTGTAGTCGAGCGCGGCGAACTCGAAGGTGAAGACGGAATTTTCGTGG
Source organism: Gemmatimonadaceae bacterium (assembly GCA_045804245.1). Lineage (GTDB taxonomy): Bacteria > Gemmatimonadota > Gemmatimonadetes > Gemmatimonadales > Gemmatimonadaceae > AG11. Next base: position 957 of record JBJMNN010000042.1, read on the forward strand.
CTCAGCTCGAGCGTCTTCGTCTCGCCGATCGCCGTCTCGAGGGGCGAATCCTTCGCGCCGATCGCGACCGGCTTGTTCATCAGCTGGAAGCCGGTGAGCACCACGGGCGGCACGCGCGTGTTTCGCGCCAGCTGGTTCGGCTGGATGACGCTGAACCCCTCGTTGCCGCCGAACAACAGCGCGCCGGTGCGGGTGCGGAAGTACGAGCGCGGATTGAAGTCACGTCCCTGCAGCCCGTCGGCCTTCGTGAACTGCTGGCCCTTTTTGAGCGCGGGGTTGAACCGCGTCACGCCCTGGTCGGTGCTGAGCCAGAGATTTCCTTCGGCGTCGGTGACGATTCCGGAGACCGCGGTGGCGTTGATGCCGTCGCCGCGCGTGAAGTGCGTGATCGCCCTCGTGCCGAGGTCGACGCGGTCGAGCCCTTCGGCCGTACCGACCCACAGGATGCCGGGCTCCGTCTCGCGGATGGCGCGCACCTCGTTGGACGACAGCGACGTCTCCTGCTTGCCGTCGGCATCGAAGGCGATCATCTGGCGCGTCTCGGGGTCGAACACGCGGAGCCCCGACTCGCGAGTGCCGAGCGCGAGCCGTCCGTCACGGAGCTCCTCGATGCGCCAGATCTCGGATTGGCCCGTCCCCGTCTTGCCGATGGGAAACTTGCTGAACGATCTGCTCGCCCGGTCGAACAGCAGCAGCCCATCACGCCACGAGCCGACCCATACGCGGCCCCGGCGATCGACGTGCATGGCGAAGACATTGTCGTCGGGGAGGTTCGTGTTCCGCGACGTGTAGGCGGTGAAGCTGTTGGCGCCCGGATCGAACCGCGTGATGCCGCCGGCCCAGGTGCCAAGCCAGAGCGCGCCGGTGGGCTCCGCCGCGACGGCGAGCACGGCGTCCACGTTCAGCGCGCTGTTCTTGCTCGTGTAGCGGGTGAAGCGTCCCGACGCGACATCGAAGCGATTCACGCCGCCGCCGTCGGTGGCGACCCAGACGTTGCCGCTGGAGTCCTGGGCGAAGCCGAGCACCGAGTTCACGCTCAGGCTCGCGGCGTCGCCGGGCACGGAGCGGTAGGTGCGGATCGCCTCGCTGTTGCGCTTGGCGACGTTGACGCCCCCGGCGAAGGTGCCGACCCAGAGCGTCCCCGTCCGGTCCTCGTGGAGTCCCCAGACGGAGTTGTTGTTCAGCCCCGTCGGATTGTTCGGATCGTAGCTGTTGTGGCTGAACGTCGCGGTGCCGAAGTCGAAGCGATCGAGGCCGCCGTTCTCGAGCCCGACCCAGAGTCCGTCGCGCCCGTTCCTGATCAGCGTCTGGACCGCGTCGAGCGCGAGCGACTTCGGATTGGCGGCATCGTGCTGGTAGCGCGTCACGCTGCCGGAGAGGGGGTCGATCTTCACCAGTCCGCCGCGGTAGCTGCCGACCCAGATCGTGCCGGCGTCGTCCTCGATGATGCCGCGGACGTCGGTGTCGGGAGTGTTGCCGGCGAGGTAGGGACGCGCCGCGCCGGTGGCCGGATCGAGATCGAGCACGCCGATCTCCCTCGTGCTGATCCAGAGATGGCCGCGGCGGTCCTCGGTGAGGCCGACGATGTTCTTGCCGCTGATCCCGAGCGCGGCGCTCCGCGCGTAGCGCATCGACTTGCCGGTGGCGCGGTCGAACTGGTAGAGGCCTTCGTCGGTGCCGACCCAGCTCTGTCCCGCCCTGGTGTGGAGGAAGCTGAGGACGGCGCGGCCCTCGTCGCCTGGTCCCACCCGGTAGGTGATGAAGCGGTCGTGGGCGCGGTCGAAGCGGCTCAGCCCCTTGCGCGTGCCGATCCAGAGGACGCTGTCGCGATCCTCGCGCACGAACTCGATGTAGTTGTCGGGGAGCGACGTGCTGTCGCCGCGCACGTGGCGGTAGCTCGTGATCGAGTAGCCGTCGTAGCGGTCCAGCCCTCGGCGGGTGCCGAACCACATGTAGCCGCGCGCGTCCTGGTAGATGGCGGCTACCCAGGGACTGGAGAGCCCATCGTCGGCGGTGAGCTTCGTGAACTGGAGGCGCTGTGCCTCCCCACCGCGAGGGAGACAGATCGTGCACGCGATCGCGACCGCGACGGCCGCTCGCCGAAGCGCGCGAGCCCGTTCGGTGGGTGTGCCAGGTGCCGACATGGCGCTGGGAATCTGACGGAGGAGCACGGGAGACCGGGCCGGACGAACAGCGCGGCGAGATCCCTAGAGGAGGGGGCCGCCTTTGGAAGAGTCTCGTCCGAAAGCGGGCACACCTATAACGATCGAAGGGGAGAGAGGGTACGCGTGCGCGATCGTTACAGACAGCTCACTTCCGCGCCCGTCGCGAGGTTCACCTTGCAGCTCTGGGTGCCGCCGGCGCCGGTGGTAGTGACGTTCACGGTGCTCGTGCCGGTGAAGGTCATCGTCACCTTGTTGGTGCCGGTCGGCAGGCCGGCGACCGTACCCGAGGCCTCGATGGCGATCGTGCCGGACACGGGCCAGATCGCGGCGCCCGGCGCCGGGTTGTCGGGGAGCACGAGGTTCGTGATCGTCGTGTTCACGGTGAGATCCACCGGGAAGGAGTTCGTGCCGTCGGCGATCGTGCCGTTCAGCTTCACCGTCGAGGAACCGTTGAGCGTGTGCGGTCCGCCGAGCAGGCCGCTGAGGGTGATCTCCTGCTGGCCGTCGATCGTGAGCGTCGAGCCGGTCTCGCTGACCGTGCCGGCAATCGTCGTCCTGGCGGTCGCGGCGGCGGTCGTCGCGGCGTCGAAGGCGGACTGTTTGGCGCCCGAGGCGGATAGAAGCGTGAAGCTCTGGTTGACCGTCAGCCCCGAGGCCGACACGGGGGTGCAGACGAAGCTCTGCGACGCCGCGGTGTACGGGCAGCGCGACGCGAGCAGCGCCGGGGCGTCCGTGCCGACGTCGACGAACGAGGCGCCGGCCGCGGACAGCGCGGGGATGGAGAGCTCAGCGAGCGTCTGATCGAGCGTCGCCGGCGCGGAGTTGGTCGGACCGGTGGACGAGTCGGAGCCGCACGCGGTGGCGACGATGGCCAGCACGAGAGCGGCGAAACCAGCACGGAGACGAGAAAGCATATGTTTAACTCGGCGACGGGGACGATGAGTATACTCGAGATAGACGACTGGGGCGAGGAAACGGTTAAGACGAACGGCGCGCTCCGCGCGCCTAGTTGAACAACGTCATCGTCACCACCGGGCCTACCCATTCGAACCGGAGCTCGTTGCGCACGAGCTGGCAGACGGGTCGACCGTCGAGGCGGGCGGGTTGGTAGCGCATCGCGGGCGCGTGAGCCCGGAGCGCGGCGAGGTAGTCGGGATGTGAGGAGGCGACCGCGCGCCACGAATCGGCGCGCACTCGCCCGCTGACGTCGACGACGTACTGCGCGACCACGCTGCCGGGAGTGGCCGACCCTTTCATCGAGAGAGGGAACCGGAGCTCGGCGTCGGGTTTCGTCGCGACGGCGCTACGAAAGCCGGCGTCCTCGTGCCGGCGGAGCTCGGCCACGTCGGGAAAGTCGCGGCCGATCGACTCGCCGAAGGTGAGCGGGTAGACGCGCTCCTTCATCTCGCCGTCGTGCAGGGTGTCGGCAGGCCCCGCGAGCCGCTCCCACCCGAAGATCTCGAAGCCGACGCGATACACTCCCGCCGCGGGCGCGACGAGCACGAACGTGCCGGCGGAATCGGTGACCGTGTGCGCCACGGAGTGATCTTCGGCGTCCAGCAGCGCGACGTGCAGACATGCCAGCGGCGCGCCGTGCTTCGCGTCGCGCGCGATGCCACTCTCGGCGGGCGGTTGGGCTTGGGCGGAGCTCCGTGCCCAGACGGCGAGCGTGATCGCGATGAGGAGTCGGCGCTGGAGCATGGCGCTGGTGTGCTGGTGTGCTGGTGTGCTGGTGTGCTGGTGTGCTGGTGTGCTGGTGTGCTGGTGGATCGGTGAATCAGTGAGTTGAACGGCTCCGGTTACAAACCAGCGTGGAGATTTCTCATTGTGGCTCCACACGGGTCGAGTGGCCAGTAAAATCCTGGTCACCAATTCGCCGACCAGTTCACCAGCTCACTAGTTCACCAGCTCACTAGTTCACCAGCACACTCACCGCCCCAACGACAGCCGCACCAGCTCTCGCGACTCTCCCGTGTCGCGCGTGAGATGCGCCTCGAGCGAGTCGATCGTCACCGGGTCGTCGAACCGCTCGGAGAGCAGGTTGACGAGGAGCTCCTGCGGGAGCTCGCGGTAGAGGTTGAGCGTCACGTGCGGAGTGAAGTAGAAGCGCGGGCCCGCCGAGCGAAAGCCCGCCGTCTTGATGCGCTCGTGCAGGGTGCGGAGCGGTCCGTGCGGGTCGAGCGGGAGGACGACGATCTGCGTCTGCATGAAGCGCGTCGGCCGGCCGAAGCGCAGGGTGATCGGCGCGGTGTCCGCGGCGATGGGACCGAGCCGTTCGACGAGCTCCTCGCGGGTGGTGTCGGCGAGGATCGGCCCCATGCCGGACGAGCCGACGAGCGTGACGTGCGGCGCCTGACCGAGCGCGCCGAGTCGCGGATCGTACTGGCGCTGGAGGGCAGCGATGCGTGCGCCGAGATCGCCGCCGATCGGCGCGAAGACGAAGATGCCGCTCTTCGCGCGAGTCATGCGCGCGTGCGCCGCACGGTGCGACGAATCAGCGGCGGGAAGGAGTCGACATGAACGCGGCCGGTGCGGGGATGATCGTCCATCGAAGCGTCTGACCGCCGTCCGGCGTGGGGACGAGCGAGCCGGCGAGCATCCATCGGTCGAGGCGGTTGCCCGGGTGCGAGTGGTGATAACGTACGACCTTGAGCCCCGCGAAGGTACCGACCCCCGCGCCGACGAGCACGTCGCTCGCCCAGTGGCGGTTGTTGTACATGCGAGAGACGCCGGTGAGCGCCGCGCCGCCGAACAGCGCCGGCCCGATGATCCACCGCGTCGAGGGCCACCAGCGCGACGTCTCGCTCGACACCGCCGCCGCGGCGGCGAACGCGGACGTCGTGTGCCCCGAGGGGAACGACTTGTACTGGTCCTCGCGGCTGAACCCGCGGAAGAGCTGGTAGCTGTTCGAGTTGCGCGGCCGCACGTACGGCCGCTGCCGGCCGGCGGTTCCCTTGATCACTCCCGCGACCAGCTCGCCGACGATGAGCGCCTCCGTGCCGTGCCAGCCGAGGTCCGCCAGCCGCTCGTTCTTCGACGCGCGGCCGATGATGTACATCGAGCCGCCGATGACGTACGAACCCGGCACCGCGGTGGTGCGCACGAACGTCGCCAGTCCCTGGAGCTTCCGGTTCGCCTGCGTCGACGAGTCCTGCAACCGCGCGGCGTAGTGGTCGTCGAACGGCCGCGTCATGAGCGTGACGACGGCGAGACTCCCCGCGAGCACGGCGTCGCGGTAGGTGAAGAGCGCGATCGGCGGGCCGATGGTATCGGCCTGGGCGAACGCAACGTGTGTCGAAAGGGAAAGTGCGGTGAGCAGGGGGAGAATGAATCGCATCGTCACCCTCGCTCGTCGTTCATCGCGATGCTCTTCAACTCCCTGCAGTTCGCGATCTTCTTTCCCGTCGTCACGCTGCTGTACTTCGCGCTGCCGCACCGGTGGCGCGGGACGATGCTGCTCGCCGCGAGCTGCCTGTTCTACATGGCGTTCGTGCCGGCGTACATCGGCATCCTCGCCGTCACGATCCTGATCGACTACGTCGCCGGGATCCGGATCGAGGCGACGAGCGGCGCGCGACGCCGGCTCTGGCTGATCCTCAGCATCGCGTCGACGTGCGCGGTGCTGATCGTCTTCAAGTACTTCGACTTCTTCAACGACACGATCGCGTTGGCCGCGCGCGCGATCGGCATGGCGTACGCCGTCCCCGCGCTGCAGCTGCTGCTCCCCATCGGGCTCTCGTTCCACACTTTTCAGAGCCTGAGCTACGTGATCGAGGTGTACGAGGGGCGTCAGACCGCGGAGCGCGACTTCGGCCTGTACGCGCTGTACGTGATGTTCTACCCGCAGCTCGTCGCGGGACCGATCGAGCGGCCGCAGAATCTGCTGCACCAGCTTCGCGAGCCGCACCGCTTTGACTACGAGCGCGTCGCCGCCGGCCTGCAGCTGATGGCGTGGGGGCTCGTGAAGAAGATCGTCGTCGCCGACCGGCTGGCCGAGCTGGCGAACCGCGTGTACGACGCGCCGCGCGGCGTCACCGGGCTGCCGCTGATCACGGCGACGGTCGCGTTCGCGTTCCAGATCTACTGCGACTTCTCCGGCTACTCCGACATCGCGATCGGATCGGCGCAGGTGATGGGCTTCACGCTGACGAAGAACTTCGACCGGCCGTACACGGCGCGCGGCATCGCCGAGTTCTGGCGTCGCTGGCACATATCGCTGTCGACGTGGTTCCGCGACTACGTCTACATCCCGCTCGGCGGCAACCGCGTGGCGCGATCGCGGTGGTACGTCAACCTGGTCGTGACCTTTCTGCTGAGCGGGCTGTGGCATGGGGCGCGGTGGACGTTCGTGGTGTGGGGAGCTTTGCATGGGGCGTACCTCATCGCCGCACTCGTCTCGGCCGACGCGAGAGCGCGCGTGCGTGACGCGATCGGCCTCGAACGTCACCCGACCCTGCTGGCCGCATGGCAGACGACGGCAACCTTCGCGCTCGTCGGCGTGGCGTGGGTGTTCTTCCGCGCGACGTCGCTCGGCGACGCGTGGTACGTGGTGACCCACCTGACGAGCGGGCTGGGAGCGCAGCTCTCGTCGATTCTCGCGCGCGACCCGGCGGCAATCGGGTCGCTCGTCTTCCTCGGCGCCGAGCCGTCGACCGTGGCGATCGCGGTGGCGGCGGTGATCGCGCTGCTCGTCGTCGAGCGCGTGCAGGGCGCGACGCCGCTGTCGCTGCGCGTTCGCATCGCGGGCGCGGGCGCGCCCATCCGCTGGGCCGCGTACGCCTGTGCGGTGCTCACCATCATGACGCTCGGCGTCTTTCAGAGTGCCAGGTTCATCTATTTCCAGTTCTGAGCGCCGGCTGACGCCGACGTACGTGCCGACACCATCGCGCGTCGGCGCGGTGCCGGCGCACGCGGTGCGCGCGACACGCGGACCGGCGGCACTCTTCGCGCGCGCGGCACTGCTGCTCGGCATCGCCGCGCTGCCGATCGCCTTCAGCGCATGGATCGATCCGGCGCGGCTCGTCGCGCCGCGCGTGGCCGAGCGTGAGATCGCGCGCGTGCTGGCGACGGGAACGAACGTGACGAACTATGCGAACTACGACGACCGCGCGATCGAAAAGCAGCTCGCATCGATGCGTGCGCGGCCGGAGGTGCTGGTGCTGGGATCGAGCCGGATGCAGGTGTTGCGCGGCTTCGCGGGTTCGCGCGTTCGCGGGTTCGCTGACGAGAAGCCGATCGGCTTCGTGAACGGGGCGATGCAGGGAGCCGTCCTCGACGACATGCTCGGGGTGTATGGGCTGTACGATGCTCCCGAGCGGCGACCGAACCGGGTGCTGATCGGCGTCGATCCCTGGACGGAGAGCGCGAGTGGTGAGGGGTGGCGCTCGCTCGCATCGGAGCGCGCGCTGGTGCTGCGGCGGGCCGGGATCCCGGCGTCGCCGCGGCGGGAGGAGCTCGCGCTGTGGGCGCGCTCGGTGCGCACGCTGGCGACGCCGGAGTATTTCCGGCTGGCGGTGTTTTCATTCCGGCGATACGGCGCGCAGGGGATCGCGTGGCAGCCGACTGATCGGGCGCAGAACGTGGAGAAGACGAAGCTGCCCGATGGGAGCGTCGTGTGGTCGGCGGTGCCGGATGACAACGCCGAGCGTGCGGCGACGCGGTTCGTGTCGACGGAACTGGCGCGCGATGCGCGGTTCCACGGCTTCAAACGGCGCCCACCTGGCCGCGATGACGCACTCGAACGGTTCATGCGGTATCTGCAGAGCGAAGGCGTGTCGAGCACCGTGGTGCTCGTACCCTTCCCCGCCGCGGTGTACGACGCCTCCCGCCGAATGTCAGGCGACTCGCTGGCGAGCGTGGAACGTCGAGTGCGGACGATCGCGGCACGTACGGGTGCGCGCGTCGTCGGCAGCTACGATCCGCGGCGTGCCGGTGTGGTCACGCGGGATTTTTTCGACGAGGATCATCTGCGGCCGGAGCCGTTGGCGCTGCTCGTGTCGCGCTGATCGTTCTTCGAGCGATGCTATCGGCCAACGACCCGGCTTCGCATCGTGATCTCCTTGGAGTGCTCGAGATCCGCCAGGAACATCGCCTCGGCCTGAGCGCCGAGGGCGGCGTCCTCGATCACCGCGTCGAGCTCATAGTTGATCGCCACGCCGAGCGGGTTGAAGTCCGTCGAGCCGACGCGCACCCAGCGGCCGTCGACGACGCTCGTCTTGGCGTGCATCATCGCGCCCTTGTATTCCCAGATGCGCACGCCGTTGGTGAGGAGGCGGCGGTAGTAGCGGCGGGTGAGCAGCGTGACCCACGGGTGGTCGTTGCGCTGCGGCACGAGGATGCGGACGTCGACGCCGTCGCGCGCGGCGCCGAGCAGGGCTTCGACCTCGGCCCAGTTCGGGACGAAGTACGCGTTGGCGATCCAGATCGAGCGTTCGGCGGAGATGGATTGCAGCTGGAGCGCGCGCGCGATGCGCATCCGGAGCGGCTCGCCTTCCACGATGCCGACGAGCGCCGACTCGGCGGTGGCGGGATCGAGGTGCGCGCCGCGGGCGATGCGGCGGGTGAGCCGGTGCGAGCCGCGGCGCTCGCGCTTCATGACGCGCTGCCACATCGTGTCGAACGCGGCCTGCATGTCGCGCGCGGCGGGACCTTCGATGCGGACCGCCGTGTCGCGCCAGTGCCCGCGATGGCGCGCCGTCTTGCCCATCCACTCGTCGCCGATGCCGACGCCGCCGGTGATCCCGACCGTGCCGTCGACGACGAGCAGCTTGCGGTGGTCCCGCGGCACGAGACCGAACCAGGCGCGCAGGCCCGGCGTGTTGAAGACGCGCAGCTCCACGCCGGCCTTTCGAAGATGGCTGATGAAGCTCGAGCGGGTCCCGCGCATCCCGATCCAGTCGGTGATGACGCGCACCGCGACGCCGCGCGAGACCGCGTCGACGAGCGCGGTCGCGAAGCGCTGCCCCGTCTCGTCGGAGCGGAGGATGTAGCTCTCGAGGACGACGGTCTCCCGCGCCGCGGCGATCGCGGCGATCATGACGTCGTAGGTGCGCGGTCCGTCGTGAAGCAGGTCGACGGCGTTGCCACTGGAGACGTCGGCCGCGGCGATGCGCCAGAGCCCGCGCGCGAACGCCGGTCCCGGCCCGGGCTGGGCCGCATCGGCGGCTGGCTCGTCGACCGGCGCGGTGACGGGTGCGTCGACGGGCGTGGCGACGTCGGCGCGGGGGTCTCCGTCACGAGCGACGGCGTGGGCGCCGGCATGGCGTGCGGGGGGCGTCGATCGAGTCTCGCGGTGGGGCACGCCGAATACGTTACGTGCCGGGCGGTCGCGGCGCAGCCATGGAGTCGCGCGCGTGCGCCTCGAGCTGGGAGAGGTCGAACGGTTTCCGGATCACGGGGCGACCGAGCGTCTGCCAGACACGCTGGCCGCGCTCGGTCGGCTCCAGCAGCTCGCCGGTCACGAAGGTCACGCGGTCGGCGAGGTGGCCGCGCACGTCCTCGATCCAGCTCATCAGCTCGAAGCCGCTCTCCGTCCCCAGCCAGACATCGATGAAGATCGCATCCGGGCTGTGGTGAAGGAGCACGCGCTTCGCCTCGTCGACGGACCGGGCAAGATGGACGACGTGCCCACGCCGCTCGAACCATCGTGCGACGGCCCGCCCGATGGTCTCCTCGTCGTCCACGTACAACAGCAACGGCATGGGTGCCTGCCATGCATAGAACGTGCGGGGTTCGCTATTTTCATCCATGCTCAACATCGATCTGAAGGGCCGCCGAGCGCTCGTCGCCGGCGTGGCAGACGACGGCGGGTTCGGCTTCGCGATCGCGAAGGCGCTGGCCGAAGCGGGAGCGAGCGTGTGCGTGGGGACCTGGCCGCCCGCGCTCAACATCTTCCTGAACCTGCTCGAGCGCGGAAAGATGGACGAGTCGCGCCGGCTGTCGGACGGTTCGCTGCTCACCTTCGAGAAGATCTATCCGCTGGACGCGATGTTCGACACGTACGACGCGATCCCGGAGGATCTGCGGACGAGCAAGCGCTACAAGGACGTCGGCGACTGCTCGATCGACGGGGTGGCGCAGCGGCTCGTGGCGGACTTCGGCGAACGGCCGCTCGACATCCTCGTGCACTCGCTGGCGAACGGGCCCGAGGTGAAGAATCCGCTGCTCGAGACGTCGCGGAACGGCTACCTCGGCGCGGTGAGCGCGAGCGCATACTCGCTGGTGAGCATGATCGCGCGATTCGGCCCGCTGATGCGCGACGGCGGCGCGGTGGCGTCGCTGACGTACATGGCGAGCGAGCGAGCGATCCCCGGCTACGGCGGCGGGATGTCGAGCGCGAAGGCGGCACTCGAGAGCGACACGCGCACGCTCGCCTTCGAGGCGGGGCGCAAGTGGAAGCTCCGCGTGAACACGGTGTCGGCGGGCCCGTACGCGTCGCGCGCGGCGAGCGCGATCGGCATCATCGAGCGGATGGTGCAGTACGTCGGCGAGAACGCGCCGCTCACCGAGCACCTCACCGCCGACGAAGTCGGCGCCGCGACGGCGTTCCTCTGCTCACCCCTCGCCAGCGGCATCACGGGGACGACGCTGTACGTGGACAAGGGGTATCATGCGATGGGGATGGCGGTGGAGGCCGCGGGTCCGCGGGTCCGCTAGTCCGCAACGGCAAACGACCTCGGGAAGCAGTTGCGTCCCGAGGTCGCTTCGGACCCGCGGACCTCCGGACCCGCGGACTACCGATTCCTTCGCAGCTGCAACTCCAGATCCAACGGATTCCCCGCCATCTTCACCGCCATGTCGAAGGCGACCTCGCCGGCGATGACGAGGTCGGCGAGCGACTGGTCGAAGGTCTGGGTGCCGTACTGGTCGCGCCCCTTCACGAGGGCGTCGCCGAGGTTGTCGGGGGTGCCGCCGTCGAGGATCGTCTCGCGAACGTAGGGCGTCACGTAGAGGAGCTGCGTGGCGAGCACGCGGCGGCCGCCGCTCTGGCGCGGGATGAGCTTCTGCGCGACGACGGCGTGCAGCGCTTCGGCGACGCGGAGCCGCGCGGACTGCTGGTCGTCGCTCTCCATGCGCTGGAGCAGGATGCGGATCGCGCTGCTGGCGTCGGGCGCGGCCATGCGGCCGATGACGAGCCGCCCCGCCTCGACGGCACGGAACGCCGCCTCGATCACGGCGGGCTGCTCGAGCCCACCGACGACGATCGCGTCGGCGTCCTGGAGGATCGCGGCGCGCACGCCGGACTCGAACGAATCGGTGTCGCTGCCGACCTCGCGCTGCGTCACGCTCCACTGCTGGCTCCGGTGGAGATACTCGATCGGCTGTTCGATCAGCACGCAGTGCCGTCGCGTCGCCGCGGCGATGTTCAGGTAGTTGACGATTGCGGCGATCGTCGTCGAGCGTCCCGACTCGGGGCCGCCGCAGACGACGATGAGCCCCGCGTCGACGCGCGTCGTGTGGATGACGGCGCGCGGCAGGCCGAGCTGGTCGAAGGTGGGGAGCACGTCGGAGACGACGCGCATGATGATCATGAAGCTCGAGCGCTGCCGCAGGATGTTGACGCGGAAGCGGCCGATGCCGCGCAGGCTCCACGAGCCCTCGTGCTCCCTGACGTTCGCGATGTGGTCGGCCGAGCCATTGGCCTCGAGCACGCGTTCGGCCAGCGCGCGCGTGTCGTTCGGCGTGAGCGTTGGCGTGTCGAGCGGGACGAGAACGCCATCGATCCGCGTCTGCACGACGTCGCCGGCGCGGATGTGGATGTCGGTGGCGCCGCGCCTGACCGCGCTCTCGACGAGAGCATCGAAGCTCTGCTCGAACGCGCCGGGCTCGAAGACAGTCCGCGCACGCGACGCATCGGGACGTGCCGGCGCTTCGGTCGGACGTGCGGTCGCAGGAGACGGCGGCGCTGCCGTCGCGCCTTGACCGTTCCGGGTGTTCGTCGGCATCTGAGCACGGGAGAGCGCAATGCGCCGCACTCCCATCGGCGGGGCGCGGCGGAGAGCGGTGAGGCTTGCAGTGAGTTTTGGACGAGCGGTTGGGAGAGGGGTCACGTGCGACGCTTTGCGCGATGCGCGATGGCTTCCGGAGGCGCCGGCTTTCTGAGGCTATATCGTATGCGACGTTCAACGCCGCAACGACAACTGACTGGCGCGGAGACCGCGGAGGGGCACGGCGAGCGCGCGGAGCCGATGGCCAGGCTCGTGGCGCGTGGAGGCATTACTGCCAATCCCAAAAGACTTTGGGAGTTGTGGATGGAGAGGGGCGATGTCGTCGCGCACGGAGCTCGACCGGGGGAGTCGTTCTCCGCGCCCTCGCGTTCACCTCCGCGAGCTCCGCGTCGATCAGTTCGGCCGCGGTGCACTGATCCAGCCGCACCCGCGCACCGTTGCCTTCCCGGTCTTCTGGCGGTCATTCCGGCACAGATCGCCTCCTTCTTCAGTCGAGCCGGACGAATCGTGTCACCGCTGGCCACGAGCGACGATGCTCGGAACGCTGCGACGTCGACGCCCGGAGCGCCACGCCCCGAGGCGCCGCGCTCCGGCGTACCGGCGCAGTCCCCATCGTCGCCGTCGATGCTCGTGCGGCTCGAGGGACGCCAGCACGTGCTCGCGCTCCAGCGGCGGCGATTCTGGCGCGAGCTCGGCTTCGCCACGGCGACGCTCGCCGCCGATGCGCTCACCGTCGCCGTCGTGTTCGTCGTGCTCGCGCAGCTGCCGATCCACCTCAGCGCCGCGCAGCGCGAGTTCGTCGGCTTCCTCCTGCCGTCGACACCGCCGGCACTGCTGCGCCGCGTGACGTCGCTCGTGTTCTGCCTCGCCGCCACGCGCTCGTACGCCACCTCCGACATGGGAAGCCAGTCGGGGCGCATCGCGCTCGCGATCGTGCTCGGCGTCGTGCTCCCGCGCTGGCCCGAGCTCCTCAGCGCATCGATCGTCGCACGCGGACTGCTGCTCGGCGGCGTGGTCGTCGCGCTGCTCGTCGCCCTCACCGCGCAGCGCCGCGCGATGGCCGTCGCACTGCAGAGCCACGACCCACGCCGGCTCGATCAGGAGCGCACGCTGCTCGTCGGCATGCGGAAGCAGATCGACACCTTTCTCGCGGAACACGTGGACACGTCGCTGGAGCCGCCGGCCGTCTACGTCCTCGAGCCCGACTGGCCAGGCGACCAGCAGGAGGGATGGCACAAGCTCTACGAGGAAGTCCACCGCTCGAAGTCGGACGCGATCATCCTCGTCGGGCCGTTCAGCGACGAAGCGCTCCAGAACGTGTTGATCGCCGGCTCGGCCGCCGGCTGTCGCGTGTTCGGACTGCGCCGCCGTCCGCTGCGCGAGATGAACAACCCCACACTGATCCGCCGCGGCGAGGGGCCGATCTCGCTCCTCAGCAGCCCCGCACTGCTCGGCTGGCAGCTCGTCGCCAAGCGCACGCTCGACGTCGCGGGCGCCGTGGCGGGGCTCGTCGTGCTCTCACCGCTGCTGGCACTCTGCGCGATCGCGGTGAAGCTCACGTCGCCGGGACCGATTCTCTTCCGCCAGCGCCGAGTGGGGCTGGGCGGCGAGACGTTCGAGATGCTGAAGCTGCGCACGATGGTGCGCGACGCCGACGCGCGCGCCGCCGAAGTGCAGGGCGTGAACGTCTACGACGACCCGCGGCTGTTCAAGGTGGCGAGGGATCCGCGCGTCACCGCGATCGGACGCTTCCTCCGGCGCAGCAGTCTGGACGAGCTGCCGCAGCTCTGGAACGTGCTGCGCGGCGAGATGTCGCTCGTCGGGCCGCGGCCGCCGCTGCCACGCGAAGTGGCGCGGTACAAGATCCGCCACTACGTGCGGTTCGAGGTGGCGCCAGGCATGACCGGACCATGGCAGGCGAGCGGCCGGAACGAGATCACGGACTTCGAGCGCGTCGTCGAACTGGAGCAGCGCTACATCGCCGGCTGGACGTTGTGGCGTGACCTCGGGCTGTTGCTCCGCACGGTTCCAGCCGTCCTCAGCATGCGCGGCGCCCTCTAGCAAGCTCTTCCCGCCTCCCGGGCCCCGCACCCTCGCAGGTCACACCCCCTGGTTCGGTGACAACTCCTCTTCGCTCTCGGTCCCGCGACGCCGCGGGTCGGACGACGCGCCCGCGTACCGGACATCCGGCGCGTCTCGGCGTGCTCTGGCTGCTCACCGGCGCCGTCGCCTGCACCCCTGGCATACCGCACAGCGCGGAGATCGCGCCCACGCCGCGCGGCGCATACGCGTGGACGGTGGAGGCGGGCGACATCGTCCGCCTCAAGAACTGGAGTGCCCCCGAACAGTCGGGCGACCTGCCGGTGAACGAGCGCGGCGTCGTGCTCGTGCCGACGGTCGGCACGCTCGACGTGCAGGGACTCACGAGCGACTCGCTGCAGCAGCGGATCGTGCGCGCGTTCACCGGCCGCATCGACCCGTCGCGCGTCGACGTGCAGCTCTTCCGTCCCATCACGGTCACCGGCGGCGTCAAGAATCCGAGCGTGCAGCTCGTCGATGGGTCGACGTCGGTGCTGTCGCTCGTCGCGAAGGCGGGGGGCGCGATCCGACCGGGCGGCGACAACCGCGTGTTCATCGTGCGCAGCAGCGAGCGCACGCACGAGGTCTCCGTCGCCGACCGGATCGGCGATCTCGGCATCCGCTCGAGCGATCAGCTCTACGTGCAGGACCCTCCCTTCGTCGTCCGGAACGAGTTGGCGATACGCGCGGCCTACGAGCTCGTGCAGTTCGGGCTCGGGCTGCTCACGATCTTCTACCTGATTCGCCACGACTGAGGCGACTCCCAGCCCTCGATCCCATGGAAGCCCTTCCCCTTCCGGTGCTGGCCGATCCGGCACCCGAGATCGACCCGCGGCGAGTCTGGGCGACGATCGCCCGCAGCGCGTGGCTCATCCTCGGCTGCGTGCTCCTCGCCCTCGCGGCGGGCGCGCTCGCCGTGCGACGAATGGAGCCAGTCTACCAGTCCACCGCGTCGATCCGCATCGACTCGCGGTCCGGCGCGACGAGCGCGGCGGCGATGTACGGTCTGCCGTCGGACAACGTGAACCTCGTCGCCACGGCGATGGAGGAGCTGACGAGCCGCTCGCTGTCGAACGACGTGGCCGACTCGCTGGGCCTGCGCCTCGTCGTCACCGAGCCGCGACGCGTGCCGCGCAGCGCGGTGCTCGCGTGGGCGAAGGTCGATTCCGCCGCGCCGTTCCGCACCTACCGCGTGACGCCGTTCGGCGACAAGCAGGTGAGCGTCCAGGAGCTCGGCGGGCGAGCGGTCGGCAAGTTCCC
>JBJMNN010000043.1:0-10123 GCA_045804245.1 Gemmatimonadaceae bacterium
GGTTCGCACCATTCTGCTCGGTGTGGCGCTGTTCGCGGGACTGGTGGTGTGGGTGTGGCACTCGCTCGGTCCGGAGACGCGCCCCGTCGCGCTCGCGGGGAAGCTGCGGGTGGTCGGCGTGATGACGTGGCTGTACGCGCTCGTGCAGATCGCCGACATGCGCTTCTGGCACAGCAGCATCTCCGAGAAGCGGCGCGTCGCGTCGGGGATTCCGGAGAGCGTGATCGGGTGGCTGTTCGGGCAGATGCTGGCCTGCTTCGGCATCGTCTACTACGGTGTGACGGAGGACGTGCGCTGGTACGTGGCGGGCCTCGCGTTGCTGCTCGCCACCTTCGTCATCTTCCCGATTCGTCGTGACGACTGACGCCGGCCCCCGGGTGCCGCGCGTCGTCTCGCTCCTTCCTGCGGCCACCGAGATCGTCGCCGCCCTCGGCGCTATCGACCAGCTCGTCGGCATCACGCACGAGTGCGATCACCCGTCGGGCACACTGCACCTGCCACGCGTGACGGACAGCGCGATCGACCGCGACGCGTCGTCGGCCGCGATCGACGCCGACGTGCGCGCGCTCGCGTCGACTGGCGCACCGGTGTTCACGCTCGACGCTGCACTCGTCGCCTCACTCGCGCCGCAGGTGGTCCTCACGCAGTCGGTGTGCGAGGTGTGCGCGCTCCCGGAGAGCGAGGTGGATCGTGCGGTGGCGGCGCTGGCCGTCGCGCCAACGGTGGTGTCGCTCGGTGGCACGACGCTCGATGGCGTATGGGACGACGTGCGCCGCGTGGGCGACGCGATCGGCCGGCGCGCCGAGGCGGAGGCGTTGATCGCATCGTCGACGGCGCGCATGCGCCGCGTGCACGAGACGCTCAAGGGGGCGCGTGCGCCGCGGCCGCGGGTGGTGGTGATCGAGTGGATGGATCCGTTGTTCGTCGCCGGCCACTGGTCCCCTGAGCTCGTTCGCCGCGCGGGCGGGATCGACGTGCTCGCCGAGCCCGGCGCACATTCGGTGCAGGTCGACGTCGACGCGGTGCGCGCGGCCGATCCGGAAGTGCTGCTGTTCGCCCCCTGCGGATTCGACGTCGGCCGCGCGGCAGGCGAGGCGGACGCACTGCTGGAGACCGACGGGTGGCGCTGGGCCCGCGACTGCGCGGCGTGGGCGCTGGATGGGAATTCGTTGACGAGCCGCCCGGGCCCGCGGCTCGTGGACGCGATCGAGGTGATGGCGGCGATCTTTGCGCCGGATCTGTTCGAGAGGCCGATCGGCGACTATGCGCGCGAGCTACTCCCAGCGGCAACGACGGAACGCGGATCCTGAACGGCGATCTAGCGGAAAGGGCCGGATGAACTGCTCTCCGGGTCGGGATGCTCAGACCGCGTTTAGCTCCTCTCCAGCCACGACGTCAAAGTCTTTGATGCTCCGGGGGAGAGATCGATTCGCCCGAGATCCGGCATCTTCCGTCGGATCGCGGTTCCAGATCCGCGTTCCGTCGTGTCCCCCGTCCGACTACGCCGTGACCCAGATCCGCACCGAGACGAGCACGAGAAACACGGCGAACACGCGCTTGGCCATGACGGGGTTGAGTTGCTGCATCGCGACCGCGCCGAGATAGGCTCCGACGAAGATCCCCAGCGCGATCAGCAGCGAGGCGCGCACGTCCAGGTGGCCGTTCTTGTAGTACTGCCACGCGCCGAGCGCACCCACGGGAAGAAGCAGAGCACCCAACGACGTGCCCGTGGCCGTGGAAGGTTGCATCCGACCGGCCAGCATCAGTGCGGGCACGATGATGATCCCGCCGCCGATCCCGAACAATCCCGAAAGGAGACCAGCGCTGAGGCCGATCGCGAGGTAGAGGAGTGACATTGCAGGATGCTGACGTCTGTCGAGCGACGGCGCAACGGTAGGCCACGCCGTGCACGGGCTCGGACTTCCTTCGCGTCGGGGGGCGGGGTAGCATTCGCCCCTCGTCCACCTCGCCCACTCTCCCACGCACCCGATGCTCAGTCCGTCTTCGATCGCCTTTCTGAAACGCCTGCTCGATGCCCCAGCCCCCTCGGGCTTCGAGACGGTCGCCGCCCGCGTCTGGCGCACCGAGGCTGGCACCTTCGCGGACAAGGTGACGACGGACGTCGCGGGGAACAGCATGGCGGAGGTGAACCCGGGCGGCTCGCCGACGATCATGCTCGACGGCCACATCGACGAGATCGGCGTGATCATCCAGTACATCGACGACGAGGGCTACCTCTACATCTCGCCGATCGGCGGCTGGGACCCGCAGGTGCTCGTGGGGCAGCGGATGCGCTTCCTCGGCACTGATGGTGACGTGCTCGGCGTCGTGGGGAAGAAGCCGATCCATCTGATGAAGACGGACGACCGGGAGCGCGCCTCCAAGTTCACCGATCTCTGGGTGGACATCGGCGCGGCGAACCGCGCGGAGGCAGAGGCGCGCGTGAATGTGGGCGACCCCGGCGTGCTCGACTCGCGGACGCTGGACTTCCCGAACGACCGCATCGTGTCGCGCTCGATCGACGACCGAATCGGCGCGTTCGTCGTGCTCGAGGCTCTGCGTCGCTACGCGGAGAAGCCGGGCGCGGCGCGCGTGGTCGCGGCGGCGACGACGCAGGAGGAGATCGCCTGGCACGGCGGCGGCGCGGCGATCAGCGCGCACTGGATCAACCCGAAGATCGCGATCGTCGTGGACGTGACCTTCGCGACGGACCACCCGAACATCGAGAAGAAGGAGATCGGCGAGCACAAGATGGGCGGCGGCCCGATCCTGAGCCGCGGTGCGCTGATCTCGCCTGTGGTGCTCGGCCTGCTGCGCGAGACGGCGAAGAAGCACGCGATCGCGCACGCGGTGCACGCGGTGGGGCGCGACACGTCGACGAACGCCGACGCGATCCACATCGCGCGCGAAGGCGTGGCGACGGGGCTCGTGTCGATCCCCAACCGGTACATGCACTCGCCGAATGAAATGGTGTCGCTCGTAGACGTCGACAACGCCGCGACGCTCATCGCCGAGTTCTGCCGAACGATCACGGCGGAGACCGACCTGACGGCTCGGTAGTCTCCCGGTTTCTCGGCGCGGCCTGTTGGATCTGGCGTCGTCGCGCGGGTCGGTCGCGCGAGGAACTACTCCACCACGCGATTCGAGAGCGGCGTCTTGGCGATCCGCTGCAGCGCGATCTTGGCCGACGCCGAAACGTCGTCGTCCTTGTCGCTCACGAGCGCGCGTAACGCTTCCGTGGCTTCCTGTGTGCGCGATTCGGCGAGCCCCTGCACCGCGGCGACGCGGAACGCCGTCGACTTCTTCTTGAACAGCCCGCGCTCGGCTTCCGCCGCCTTGAGCAACCGCTGCACCGCGTCCGGCGTAGCAAGCTTGCCGAGTGCAAGCAGGAATGCCGCCTGGACCTCGTCGTCCTTCTCGTCCTCGAGCGCGCGCACGAGCGTCGCCGCGGTCTTCACGTCCTTGCGCGCCACGAGCGCCGCCGCAGCCTGCATGCGCATCGCCGGCGCGCCGTCTTTCAGCGCGTCCTGGATGGCGTTCATCGCGCGCGTCGTGCCCAGTCGCATCAACCCGCTCGTCGCCGCGCGGCGCACGCGGTCGTCGGGATGGCGCAGCAGCTCGGTGAGCTGCGGCTCGGCCTCGCGCGCCTGCATCTCGCCCAGCAGCTCGGCGGCGTTGCGCGCCACGAACCAGCGGGCGTCGCCCAGCATGTGGATCAGCGTCGGGATTCCCGCCTGGAGCTGCAGCAGCGCGTCGAAGTACACGCGCCGCTCGTTCTGGCCCGAGATCGCCGCGATCTGCTCGATCAGCGCGTCGGCGCCGTCTTCGCCGGCTCGCACCAGCACCGCGATGTACGCGTCGCGCTGATTCCCCGCGTGCGGGAGCTCCTGGGTGAGCGCGCGTAGCAGCTGCGGCTTGGCGAGCCGGCGCTGGGCCATCACGAACGCCCGCTTCGACTCGAACTCGTGGATCTGCGGCTCGCGCTGCGTCACGCGACACAGGATCTCGCATACCAGCGCCGGACGCGCGTCGCGCGCGGCCGATTCGGCGATCGCGACGAGATCATCGAGCACGCGCGTCAGCACGTTCACCCCCGTCGCCTGATCGAGCTGCGCGAGCAGCTCCGTGTGCGACGCGGTCGGCGTGCGCGACGCCGCGAACTGCGCGAACATGCCGCCCCCCTCGGCGCGACTCTCACTGCTCGC
Organism: Gemmatimonadaceae bacterium; assembly: GCA_045804245.1. Lineage (GTDB taxonomy): Bacteria > Gemmatimonadota > Gemmatimonadetes > Gemmatimonadales > Gemmatimonadaceae > AG11. Next base: position 4,206 of record JBJMNN010000043.1, read on the forward strand.
GGGGATTGCGACGTTGGCGCGCGGCGTCGGGCGCAGCTTCGCCAGTATTGCCTGCTCGTCGAGCACGTCGACTTCGGCCAGCTCGAAGTCGGGAAGCGTGCCCGGCTCGATTACCGGGGCCGCGGGCGCGAGTGGTGCCGATGCCACCGCAGCGACTGCCGCGGCCATCGCCGCCACCGGCGCGGGTGCCGCCAGCGGCTGCGCCGTCGGTCGAGCGACGAAGCGCACTCCCGTCGCACCGAGCGCCTGCAGCTTGGCGAGGGCCGCGACACCGCCGTCGCCGACCGCCGACTCGGCGGCGAGGAGCCGCGCCGATCCGAGCACCCCCGCGGCGGCGGCGCCGGCGTCGAACGCCACCTCGGCCACGCCATGACTTCCCATCTGGCGCGCCAGGTCGCGCACGCCCGAAAGGGCGCCCGGCACTGCGGTGGCGTTCGCCCAGAGCGCGTCGCCATTCGCGGTCATCGACACCACACCGTCCTTCGACAGCGTGACGAGCGCCCGCAGCGACGCCTTCTGCTCGTCGACGTTGGCCGGCTCGTGCAGCAGGAGCCAGAGCAGACGCGCGTAGTGGCGTGCGAAGGTGACCGAATGATCCATGAGACGCCAACGCTGGCCGACGTCGGCCACGAAGAGGGACAACTATAGTATCGGCGGCTGGCGAACGGTCCTGAGACCGAACTCGCTCCGACGATCCGCACGACCCACGATTAGGATTCTGAACCACTCCCCGCCGAACGATGCTTACCCCGAATCCTTCCCTGCCCGCCCATCGCGGCCACACCGTCCTGCGCACCGTCCTGCTTTCGGTCGTCCTGCTGACCGGCTGCCGTTCGGTAGAGCGTGGTGCCGCACCGACCCGCGCCGCGGCGGAGCGAATCAGGAGCGACATCGCCTATCTGGCTGACGATCGGCTCGAGGGTCGCGGCACGGGGACGGCCGGCAACGACAGCGCGGCCGCCTGGCTCGCCCGGCGGCACGCCGAGCTGAAAACGCAGCCGATCATCACCGAGACGGCGCGAGGGAGCTGCCCGGACGTGGGATCGGCGCGCTGCCTGACCTATGACCAGCGGTTCGTGGCCCGCAGCGCGGAGCTCGCCCACGCCGGCAAGCCCGATGGCCTACCGACGCGGAACATCGTGGCCCTCGTGCCCGGCCGCGATCGGTCGCTCGCCGGGCGGGAGGTGGTCGTCATCGGGGCGCACTTCGACCACCTCGGCCGGTCGACGAGCGGAGCGCTCGACCCCGAGGCGCGCGATGCCATCCGGAATGGGGCCGACGACAACGCCTCGGGCACCGCGGCGATCCTCGAGCTGGCCCGCCGCTTCGCCGCCAACCCGGCGCGCCGTGGTATCGTCGTCGTCCACTTCTCGGGCGAAGAGCTCGGGCTACTCGGCTCCCAGTGGTTCGTGCAGCATTCGCCCGTACCGACGGGCGGCATCCTGGCGATGCTGAACTTCGACATGGTCGGCCGGCTGCGGAACGACCGGCTCATCGTCTACGGCACCGGCACGGCGCGCGAGCTCCCGGTGCTGTTGGACAGCGCCAACGTCGAGCCGAAGCTCAAGCTCAACTTGGTCGCAGACGGCTTCGGCCCCTCCGACCAGAGCTCCTTCTACGCACGGGATATCCCCGTGCTGCACTTCTTCACCGACCTGCACGAGGATTATCACCGGGCCACCGACGACGTCGAGAAGATCAACGCCGAAGGCGAGGCACGCGTCGTCGCGCTGGCCGAGCGCGTCGTGCGCGCGATCGCCGACCGTGCGGAGCCGCTGACGCCGGTGCACATGGCCGCCGCGCCGACGATGAGCCCATCGCGCCAAGGCAGCAACGCCTACCTCGGCACGATCCCCGACATGGCGGCGGGCGACACGCCCGGCCTCAAGCTCACCGGCGTCCGCGCGGGCAGCCCTGCCGACAAGGGCGGGCTCGCGGCGGGCGACGTGATCGTGGAGTTCGGCGGCCGCGAGGTGAAGGACCTCTACACCTATAGCGACGCGCTCTACACCCACAAGCCGGGCGAGGAGGTGGACGTCGTCTATCTGCGCGGTGGCGTGCGCCGCACCACGAAGGTCACGCTCGGCACGCGAGGTCAGTGAGCGGGAGCGGACTCCTGGTCCGGCCAGAGCCAGGCCGCGCCACGCACGCCGCTCGAATCGCCGTGGACGTTGCGGCGGATCACCGTGTCGACGACGTCCGAGAACACGTACGGCTGCAGGGCGCCGGCCGCCGCCTGCTCGAGCCCGGGCAGGTTGGACATCCCGCCGCCGAGCACGATCACGTCCGGATCGAGCAGGTTCACCACGGCGGCGAGCCCGCGCCCCAGCCGATCGTGATAGCGCTCGATCGTCGCGATGGCCCCCGCGTCGCGCATCGACGCGGCCTCCACGATCTGGCGCGTCGTGCGCGACTCGCCCGTGTGCGCGCGGTGGTCGTGCTCCATGCCGGGACCGGAAAGATACGTCTCGATGCAGCCGCGACGGCCGCAGTAGCAGGGAGGTCCCGGCAGCTCGGCGACGTCGGGCCACGGCAGCGGGTTGTGCCCCCACTCCCCGCCGATGAGGTTCGCGCCGACGTGTACGCGGCGGTCGATCGTGATCCCGCCGCCGACGCCGGTGCCGAGGATGACGCCGAACACGCAGTCGAAGCCCGCGCCGGCGCCGTCGGTCGCCTCGGAGAGCACGAAGCAGTTCGCGTCGTTCATGAGCCGCACCGGCCGGTCGAGCCGCTCCTCGAGCGCCGCGCCGAGCGGCTTGCCGATCAGCCAGGTGGAGTTCGCGTTCTTCACGACGCCGGTGCGCTGCGAGATCATGCCGGGGATGCCGACGCCCACCGTGCCGCGCTCGCCCATCGTGCGCTCGATGAAGGCGACGAGCTCCATGATCGCGTCGAGCGAGCTCTCGTACTCGCGCGGCGTCGTGATGCGGTGGCGGAAGCGCTCCTCGCTCCCGACGAGCGCGATCCCTTCGATCTTGGTGCCGCCGAGGTCGATCCCGATGCGAATGGCCGTCGCGCTCCGTTCGGGCGATCAGCGATGCGCGGCGCCCGCGGACGCGGCGACGGCCGGCTCTGCGTGCAGCATCGACATGAAGTAGTAGACGATCAGGTGCTGGATCACGAAGTGGCCGTCCTCGATGCGACCCATGTGATCGGCGCGCACGACGATACACTCCTGTGCCTCGTCGCGCAGCTTGCCGCCACGGAACCCGGACAGCCCGATGGTGCGGCAGCCGATCGAGTTCGCGTACCGCACGGCGCGCAGCACGTTCTCCGAGTTGCCGCTGCCACTGATTGCCAGCAGCAGGTCGCCCGGCCGAGCGTAATTCTTCAACTGCTCGACGAACACGTCCGCGTACGAGAGGTCGTTCCCGAGCGCGGTGATCCACGGGACGTTGTCGGTGAGCGAGAGCACGCGGAATCGCCGCTCCGCCCCGATCGACGCGCCCTTGCCGAGATCGACCGCGAAGTGGGACGCGGTGGCGGCGCTCCCGCCGTTGCCGACGACGAAGAGTTGCGCGTCGCGGTCGCGGACATCGCGAATCGCGTCGATGACGCCGGCGATCTGCTCGTGCGGCAGGGCGCGAAGCGTGGCGTCGAGCTCGGCGAGGTAGCCACGGATGAACTCGAGGGACATTGGACGGATGCGGGGCGGGTTCGCGTGACGGGCGACGAACAAGCTTACGTCTACGTGCGAACGAGGGGAACGGCGCGCAACGCCTTCGCTGGGCGCACCGTCATCCCGAGCGAGCGCAGCGAGTCGAGGGACCTGCCCTCCGACTGATGACGCTCACTGTCTGGTCGTCGTCGCGCTACACCTTTCCGCTGCCGGAGGGACACCGCTTTCCCGTCGCGAAGTACGCGATGCTGCGCGAGGCGGTGATCGCCCAGGGGATCGTCCCGGTGGACCACGTGCTCGATCCGCCGCGCGCGGCCGACGACGCGCTCGCGCTGGTGCACACGCCCGAGTACGTGCGTCGCTTCCGCGAGGGCGCGCTCGACGCCGCCGAGCTGCGTCGGCTCGGCTTCCCCTGGTCTCCGGCACTGGTCGAGCGCTCGTACCGCGCGGTCGGTGGCACCATCGAGGCGGCGCGGTACGCGCTCGCGAACGGCATCTCGATGAACCTTGCCGGCGGTACGCACCACGCCTTTCCCGGCCATGGCGAAGGGTTCTGCGTGTTCAACGACGTCGCCGTCGCCATCCGGCTCTTGCAGCGCGACGGTCTCGTGCGCCGGGCCGCAGTGGTCGACCTGGACGTGCATCAGGGGAACGGCACCCACGCGATCTTCGCCGGCGACGGCGACGTCTACACCTTCAGCATGCACGGCGGGAAGAACTACCCCTTCCACAAGGTGGCGGGCACACTCGACGTCGAGCTCGCCGATGGCACGGGCGACGACGTCTACCTCGGTGTCCTGCACGAGACGCTGCCGCGCGTACTGGCCGCGTCGAGCCCCGACCTCGTCGTCTACATCGCGGGCGCCGATCCGTTCGAGGGCGACCGGCTCGGCCGGCTCGCGCTCACCTTCGACGGTCTCGCGCGGCGCGATGCGCTCGTGCTCGACAGCTGCCGCGAAGTGGGCATTCCCGTGGCGATCACGATCGGCGGCGGGTACGGCCGGCACATCGAAGACACGGTCGCCGCGCACGCGCGCACAGTCCGGATCGCCGCCGCGCACGCCGAGCGCTGAGCGCAGGATCGGCCAAGCGGCATCCAACCCTGAGAGACAGCTTCGATAGACACGGGTGACGACTCTTCGCGTCGCGCCGGTTGTTCTTCGCTGAAAGCGCGCGCGCCGAGCCGTCTCGGCCGAAACCTTTGCTCGCGCGTACGTGTCCTACACAGCACCCTCGGGTTCCCACCCCCTCCGATCGCCCTTTCTCTTGTCTCGCTTCGCCCGCATCGCCAGTCGCTCCATCGGCGCGCTGCTCGCCATAACTCTCGCGCTCCCCGCCGAGGCACAGCGCGCCGATACCTCCGCGCCGAGGTCGATGCACGTCGTGCCGGTCCCCACCGCCGCCGCGGCCGAAAAGGTCGGCAGCATCACGGTCGACGGACGGCTCGACGAGGAGGGCTGGTCGAAGGCGACGCCGATCACCGAGTTCACCCAGGTCGATCCGGACGAGGGCAAGCCGGCGACGCAGCGGATGGAAGTGCGGTTCCTGTTCGACAACGAAGCGCTGTACGTCGGCGCGAGGATGTTCGAGAAGAACGGGCCGAAGGACATCGTCACGCGCCTCGTGCGTCGCGACGCCGACATGGAGTCCGACGTGTTCGAGGTCGTGATCGACGCATACCACGATCACCTCGGCCGCGCCTTCTTCGACGTCAATCCCTCTGGCGTGAAGTTCGACGCGCTCGGTGTCGGCACATCGTTTCCCGACGCATCGTGGGACGCCATCTGGGATGCCGGCACCCGGATCGACTCACTCGGCTGGACGGCCGAGCTGCGCATCCCGTACTCGCAGCTCCGCTTCTCGCGCCAGCCCGTGCAGACGTGGGGGCTGCAGGTACGGCGCAACATTCAGCGCACGCACGAGTACACGCAGTGGTCGCACTGGAAGAAGACCGAGGTCGGTGGACCGTCGCGATTCGGGCACCTCGAGGGGATCCGCATCGGAAGCGTGCCCAAACACCTCGAGCTGCTGCCGTACGCCGTCACGCGCTCCCGGCACATCCGTCCCGACGCGCCGAACGATCCGTTCAACGATGGCAGCCGGCAGGACATGCGGTTCGGCGGCGACGTCAAGGCGCTGCTGACGTCGAACCTCACCCTCGACGCGACGATCAACCCCGACTTTGGACAGGTCGAAGTCGATCCGGCGACGGTGAACCTCAGCGCCTTCGAGACATTCTACCAGGAGAAGCGGCCGTTCTTCGTCGCCGGGAGCAACGCCTTCGATTACGGGAGCTTCA
>JBJMNN010000044.1:0-14351 GCA_045804245.1 Gemmatimonadaceae bacterium
CCAATCGGGGACTGGCGCGACACAATGCGTGTACCAGGCCGAAGCTTGCGGAGTTTCGACTCGAGTCTCGCATTGATCTCTGGGGAGAGTGCCAGCGTCACGACTGTTGCTGCGGAAAAGTCGATCTGGAAAAGATCCGGCAGCGTGTTGAGGAGTTGCAATGGGTCCGCCATGCGATGGTCGAGCGGATACGTCGGGCGAATCTGCTTCTTCCGGAAGTTCAACTCGTCGGACGACACGCCCACCACCAAACGATCGCCGAGCTCCTTCGCACGCTGAAGGATGTTGAGGTGTCCGACGTGGAAGAGATCGTAGGTTCCGAAGGTGACGACGGTCATGCTGGCAGTTGGTGAGGAGTGGAGAGGGAGGTCCGATCAGTGCGCGCCGCGCCGCTGCAGCACCGCAGGCACGGTGGCGGCGAGGATCCGGAGGTCGCGGCCGAGCGTCCAGCGCTCGACGTACTCCAGCTCGAGATCGGTGCGCTCAGGGTAGGCGAGGGTGCTGCGACCGCTCACCTGCCACAGCCCCGTGATGCCCGGCTGGAGCAGCAGCAGCATCTGGCTGTCGTCCTGGTAGTGGCGGATCTCCGCGGGCACGATCGGCCGCGGCCCGACGAGCGACATGTCGCCCCGGAGCACGTTCCAGAGCTGCGGCAGCTCGTCGAGGCTCGTGCGCCGCAGGACGCGACCCAACGGCGTGATGCGGGGATCCTGGCCGTCCGGCAGCTTGAAGCCGTTGCGCACGTACTCCGCGTGCAGCTCGGGGTCGCTCGCCAAACGCTGCTCGGCGTCGGTGAACATCGAGCGGAACTTGAAGCACTTGAAGCTGCGCCCGTACCGGCCGAGCCGGCGCTGCCCGTAGATCACCGGGCCGGGGCTGCCGACGATGAGCGCGACCGCCACCGCCAGCATCAGCGGCGCGAGGAGGACGAGCAGCATCGACGCGAGGACGAGGTCCAGCACGCGCTTCACGAGGAGCTGCTGCCACCGGAGGCCAACGGCGCGCATCTCGATGAACGGCCGGCCGCGGCGCCACAGCACCTTGGGGCTGATCCCCGGCAGCGCGAGGCGGCGCGCCGTCGCCAGCACGCTGCACTCGGCCATCATCGCGGCGCGGACCACGGTGGCGAACGTGTCGTCGTCGAGCTGGCCGCACAGCAGCAGGGTGTCGGCGCGCGCGCTGACGAGCTGACGGCGGATCCCTTCCACGCTGAGCCCTGCCACCTCGTCGATGTCGATCGTGCCGGCGACGGTGAAGCCGTTGACGATCGCCTCGTCTTCGCCGTCGGACACGTCCTGACGGCCTTCGGTGCTTCCGACGAGAACCGTGCGGGGAAGGGGCGCCGGCACGAACCGGCAGATCACGGCGTCGAGCACGAGCCGTCCGCTCAGGACGGCGGCACCGAGGAGCGCGGAATCGAACAGGATCTGGAGTGCGGCCTGCCCCGGGGACGTCCAGAGTCCAGCCCAGAGCGGGAGAAGCGTGGCGAGGGTGCACCCCACGAGGATGCTCTGCGCATTGCGTCGGCGGTCACCTGCGCCGTAGGCGCCCGCCAGGAAGAGGCCGACCACGAGGGCCGCGGCGATCCGCAGCCCGCCCAGCTCCCCCACCCCGACCAGAAGATCGAGCCGCTCGGCCGCGACACGCGCCACGGCTGGAACGCGGTGCAGCGCGATCGCGACCACCCGAAGGGTCTGGGATGCCACGACGTCGAGGGCGACGAGCGAGACCAGGCGAGCCGTCGCGCGGACGGCATGCGCGCGCACGTTCAGCATCGCCGTGCCGTTGTGCTCGAGCGGCGGGATCGCCGCGTTCGACGTGAACGGAGTGATGATACCGCGAACCACCGTGAGCCCGACCTGCGATGCACGGAGGCTCACCGACCTGCGGTAGTGCGTGGACTTCTGGCGCTGTGCGGGGCTGTTGCTGGGCGCGGTCACTGTACAGTGGTCGGGGCGGCCGCGCGGCGGAACGCGCGGGTGCCTGGGGAGGGAATCGCGACGGGAGGGAGGGGACAGCCGGGGCGCCGCGCCGGGACTTCATCGTATCGGCCGCCGAGCGCCGAATCGCTACCGGCTCAGTGCGCCTGCAAATGCGAGACGCATTCGTGACAAAGGCGCAACAGTCGAGAGCGCTACTCGGCCGTCAAGAGCCCGGATCACCGGGGCGAAATCGGCCCGGCCACACCGTATGCAGCGGCCGTGCGGCGGCGAATCTGGCCGGACCCTTCCCAGGCCCCGGCGCTCGCCCTCGGCGCAGACCGGGTCTCCGAGAGGGAGCGGGGGGAGGAGACCACCGCTCGTGCTGCGGCGCGCGCCCGACAGAATGTGGTGGAAGCGAGGAACACGCCGCCGCAAACACCGGTCGCCAATCTGACCGACTCGCCGGTCATGCTAACCGATGCACGGCCGGGCACGGCTCACCGCTTGCTTAAGCGCCCTCATGTACGAAGATCCGCACCGGCCCACCAGCTTCACGGGCCCCTGACGCTCTCTCAGAGGCGCATGTTCAGAGCATCCAGCAGACGCGCGTGTCTTTCCATGGGGGTGCTGTCGATCTCCGCACTCGCTCTGCCTTTCAGCCGGCTTTCGGCGCAGGGTCCCGGTCAAAGCGACCGGACTCCCTCGGCTGGTAAAGTGGTCGTGGAGCAGTCGGCGGGAGAGCTCGAGCTCCCCGCCTCGGCGAACGGAGTGTCGCGCTCGGCGCCAACGCGCCTCGTACGCGCCGGCGGGACGATCCGCGACACGTTGGATGGCGCGACGCTCGGCGGGGCGCGGATCGAGCTGGTCGAAGCGCACGTCAGTGCTCGCTCGCGTGAGGATGGGCACTTCCAACTCGGACCGGTGCCGCGCGGCAAGTACACGCTCCGAGTGACTCGCATCGGCTACGAGCCGATCACGATCGCCGACGTGCGGTTCCCCGAGGACGTGGAGCAGGCACCGATCGGCGTCCTCATGCGTCGAGGCACGATCGCATTGTCGGAGGTGATCGTCACGCCCGGCCACTTCGGGCTGTTGCAGAACGGCATCACGGGGAGCCAGTCGCTGTCGCGCGAGCAGCTCGAGACCATTCCGCAGCTCGGCGAGGACATCTATCGCGCCGTGTCGCGTCTGCCCGGCGTGTCGGCGGACGACTTCTCGGCCAAGTTCAGCGTGCGCGGCGGATCGGGAGACGAGCTGTATGTCTCGCTCGACGGGCTCGAGCTCGTCGAGCCGTTTCATCTGAAAGACGTCGGCGGCGCATTCTCGATCATCGACATCCAGACACTCGGCACCGCGTCGCTGAGCACGGGAGGATTCTCCGCCGAGTACGGCGACCGGCTCACCGGCGTGTTCACGCTGAAGACGTCCGATCCGCGGACCGACGGCGTGCACGGCTCGGTCGGTGTAAGTGCGATGAACGCGCGGACGACGCTGCAGGGCGGCTTCGCCGGCGGGAAGGGAGGATGGCTCGTCTCCGCGCGGCCCGGCTATCTCGACGTCGCGCTCAAGTTCACGGAGATCGCCGACTCCATCCAGCCGCGCTACTACGACCTCTTCGCCAAGGCGCAGTACGACCTGCCTGGCCACGGCCGCATCGCGGTGCACGCACTTCGGGCGAACGACAGCTTCCGATTCCTGAAGAAGGACGAGCCGAACATCTTCAGCAACTACGGGAGCAGCTACGGCTGGCTGACGTGGGACGACGAGTTCGTCGGCGGGCGGCTGCGCATGCAGAGCGTGTTTTCCAGCGGCGCCCTGTCGTGGCAGCGTCACGGCGAGAACTACACGACCGCGGGCGTGCAGACGGCGAGCATCGATGACTCGCGCTCCCTCCGTCGCGTCGGCGTCCGGCAGGATTGGACCTTCGACGCGACACCGCGGCTGATGTTCAAGTGGGGCGTCGACGCGAAGCGCGAGTCCGCGGCCTACGAGTATCTCCGACTGCTCGGTGTCCGGAAGAGCACCGGGTACCGCGCCGGCCGAGACAGCGTCTCGACTCTGCTGGATCCGCGAGCGGACAAGCTGGCGCTGTACTTCGCGCCACGTGTGCAGGTGCTTCCCTCGCTCATCGTCGAGGCCGGTGCGCGGTTCGATCGCTCCTCGCTCACCGACGAGTCGATCGTGAGCCCGAGGCTGAACGTCTCGTGGCAGCCGCTCGCGCGGACGGCGGTGCGCGCTGCGTGGGGCGGATACAGCCAGTCGCAGCCACTGTTCTCGCTCCAGGCCGAGGATGGCGTGAGCAGCTTCGAGCGCGCCGAGCGCGCGGAGCAGCGCACGCTTGGCGTGGAGCAGTCGTTGCCGAAGGGGATTGTCGCCCGGGTCGAGGGCTACGAGCGCCGGCTCACCCACGCGCGCGGCCGGTACATGAACCTCGGTGGCGACATGTGGCTGTTCCCCGAGCTGCTGTGGGACCGCAAGCTCGTCGAGCGGACGGCCGGACGCGATCGCGGGATCGAGCTGCAGCTGGCGCGCAGCGACGCCGAACGCACGGATTGGTCGGTGGGCTATGCGCTCTCGTCATCGACGGACGTAGTCGAGGGCCGTACGGTGCCGCGCGCGTTCGACCAGCGTCACGCCGTACACGTCGACTGGTCGCTGCATCCGAGGAACAACTCGTGGCGGCTCAGCGTGGGCGGGCTGTGGCATTCCGGCTGGCCGTACACGCCGACGAACCTCATGGTCGACACGGTAAAGAACACGGCGACGGACTTCGCCATCTCCACTCGGCGCACGCCGGATGCGCTCAACTCGGCGCGGCTCCGGTCGTACCATCGCGTGGACGTCCGGTGGACGAAGTACTTCCACACGCAGAGCGGACGCCTCGCCGTGTTCGGCGAGGTGTACAACCTCCTCGGCACCGTGAACCCGCGCGGCTACTGGCGCGACGCGACGGTGAAGGATCGACAGGTCACGCTGACGACGGGCGAGATCAACCAGTGGCCGCGGTTGCCGGTGGCCGGGTTCAGCTGGCAGTTCTGATCGCGATCACTTCACGACGCTCGCCCCCGCCAGCTCCGCGATCGCGCCGAGCGTCGTCTGCGCGGCGTTGAGGCCAAGGCGGAAATCGGCGTCGGTGTACGTCGCGTAGAGATCCGTCGGCTGATGCCACTGCGGATCCCACCCGGCGCCGATCTGCGAGCCGCGCTCGTTCTCGCGCAGGCTGATCGCGGGCACGAGATCCTTGAACGGATCGGAGTCGGTGTTCGTCATGTGTGATCCGACCGCGGCTGGGTAGTCGCGCGCGTAGCGCTCGTTGGCGCGTGCAAACAGCCACGCCAGCTTCTGCGACTCCGCGGCGCTGGCGGATTTCGACTGGAACTCGACGTTCACGTCGGCTTCCGGACGCTGCTCTCTGCTCAGCGACGAATCGGGCCGCGGCATCCCGTGGTCGAACATCATCATGTCGTGCTGGATCATGCCGAGCCACTTCGGCTCCGGATATCGGTGTGAGCCGGCGGGACTCTCCTTGCCCTGGAGCGCGCGGCGTTGCGCGACGTAGGCGACCGCGCCATCCAGTCCCGATTCCTCGTTGTTCCAGAGGATGAAGCGGATCGAGCGCGATGTGCGCACCTCGGGCGCGCTGAACACCCGCGCGAGCTCCATCACGAGCGCCGTGCCCGAGCCGTCGTCGTTCGCCGCTTCGCCCCAGCCGATGCCGTCCATGTGTCCACCGACGATGTACATCTCGTCGGGATGCTCCGTCCCCACCTTCGTGCAGTAGACCTCCTGTCGCTGACCAGGCGCGGTGGGCTCGGCGTTCAGCGCCCGCAGTCGGGCGTCGGGCTGCTTGAGCGAGTCGAGGTTGGGACGCGTCGAGCGCCGGTATCCTCGCAGCGTTCCCCCGCCGACGGCCTGGTTCGGACCGATCGTCGTGCGCTGGCGAAGCGGCGCGGGCTGCCAGTCGTAGGTGAGTCGCTCGGTGGGCGTGCAGCCGTAGCTCTTGAGCTGTGCCTCGATCCAGTCCACTGCGTCGCGATTGCGTTTCGTGCCCTGGCGCCGGTCGCCGAACTGGGTCAGTCCCTTGATCGTCGCCTTGTAGCGCTCGAGGTCGAGCCGGCCGACGAGCCTCGTCACGATCGAGTCGGGCGGATCGGAGAGAATGAGCTGCTGCGCGCGAAGCGGCGGCGCGGCGAGGAGAGCGATCGTGCTCGCGAAGACGAATGAACGGCGCATCGTGTGGGGGGCTGGAGCGAAGACGCGGCCCGGCGATACCCTCGCCGGGCCGCGTCTGATGATCAGGGTGTGTGCGATAGCGCGCAATTACTTGAAGTTCGGATTGTTCCTCGTCTCGACGTCCGGCAGCGGGACGCAGGTGACGGTGCCGAAGATCTGACTCTTCCGGTTCGTCGTGCCTGCGGGAGGCGTGAACGGAATGTTCTTGCGAAGCATGTCGGCGTAGCGCTGCCCCTCGCTGAACAGCTGGCGGCGGCGTTCCTCGAGCACGAGCGGGGTGATGTCCGTTCCCGCGGCGGGCGCCGCCATCGGGGCGATGCCGGAGAGCGCGCGCACCCGATTGATCGCGTCGATGCCTGGCTGGCCGCCCACCGCCTCGGCGAGGATCAACTGCGCTTCCTGGTACGACGCGATGGGCAGCGGCACCGCACCCGCACCGGTGACGAACTTCTGCTGCTGCCACATCGGCGTCGCATTGTCGGGACCGATCTTCGTCGTGCCGTTCGCGAGCTTGATCTCGGTCACCTTCACGCGTGGATCGGGGACTCCGTTCACGGTGAGATTCCGGTAGTCGGGACCGACGGAGAGGAAATCGTTGCGCACCGTGAGGTTGTACAACCGATTCTCCCGCGACGGCGTGACCTCGGAGTACTCGGCAGTTCGCACGAACCCCGCGGGAACCAGTGCGGCGTCCGCCGCCGCGCCGGCGAGGTTTCCGAGATCGAGCCGCACGCGTGCGCGACCGACGGTCGCCATGTTCTTCAGGCTCGCGTCGCCGAGCGTCGTGGCGAGGGCGATCGCCGCGGTAAAGCGCTGCTCGGCGATGGCGAGGACCTCGGCGCGGGTCATCTTCGGCCCGTTGTCGATCGCCATCTCGCACATCCCTTCGGCGAGAATCGCGTAGGCGTACCCTGCGTACGCCGCGAACTCGGTGAGCATCCGCTGGCGGTTGGGCACCTGCGCGTCGGTGAACTTCTCCGCGCGCACCGCCGCATCGTCGAGCTGGAAGCGAGCCAGCTGCATCGGCTGGTAGAATCCCATGAACGTCACGGTCCGGGCATTGGCGCCCGGGCACGCGCCCGGCGCCGCCTTGATCTCCACCGTGCCGCGCCATTCCCACGGGTGATTGTCGACGAACGCGTTCGCGGAGAGATATTCGCCGGAGAGCATGCCGGCGGTGCCGACCCACTGCGCGAACGCACACTGGAACTGCTGGAGCGCCGCCGCTTCGAGCGTCGGCATCAGCGCGGCGTCTTCGAGCGCCTCCGCCGGCACGCGCCCCGGATTGTCGACGGTGAGCAGGCTGTTGCACGCCGCCGCGAGCGCGAGACCGATGCTGAGCAGCGCGGCGCGCGTACCCATTCCGATGCCACGCCGACCCGTCTGAGAGATTCGCATGATGTCGTCTCCGTGGATCAGAACGTGAGCCGGAGCGTCGTCGTGAAGCTCGCGGTCGGAGGAAGAATCGTCTGGAAGCCGTTCGAGAGCTGACCGAGGGCGCGAATCTCCGGATCCCACACGTGCTGGTGCGCGATGTCGACATAGATCTCGCCGTCGCGCGACGTGTTCCAGCCATGCTGCGCGGTCCAGAGCATCGAGAGGTTGCGGCCGGCGAGGCTCACGGTGGCACTCGACGCGCGAAGTTGCTGCGCGATCTTGTTGTCGAGCGTGTAGGTGGCGGACAGCTCACGAAGCCGGAGGAAGCCCGCCTTGTAGGTGCCCACCGCGTCCGCCTCGATGGAGCGATAGACCTGGAGGAAGGGGTCGTCCTTCATGAGCACGGCGAGCGTCGAGCCCTGATTGTGCAGCGCGCGGATCTCCGTGTCGGACTGGAGATGTCCGCCGTTCCCGTCGACGCGAGCGTAGAGGCGCAACCGGTCCCAGAGCGTGACGGTGTTGCTCACCCCCGCCTGCCAGGTGGGTTGCGAGTGCCCCCAGAACACGCGCGGCGCGGTAGAGCAAGGAACGTCCGGGCCCCCCTGGTCCAATCCGCTCGGTCCGGTGCCACCATCGCAGATCGACTGCGCGACGAGCGGACCGCCCGCCGCGTCGGTCTTCGGCACGCGAACCTTGTAGAGGAAGAAGTCGGCGATGGAATAGCCGACGCGGTTCTGCGCCTGACCACCGCCGCCGACCGTGAGGAATTGCGTGCCGCCCATGTCCTCGATGCGATTGCCGTTCGATGCGAGCTGCGTCCCGATCTCCCATCCGACTCGTCGCCCTTCGAGCACCCGCACGTTGAGCGCGAGCTCATCGCCCCAGCCGGAGACGCGCCCGACGTTGATGACCTGAAAGCCAGGGAAGCCAACCGACGGCGGCACCGGCGAGTTGACGATCGCGTCGGTGATCTTGCGGGAGTAGTGCGTGTACGAGAGGTCGGCGCGATTGCGCAGCACCGTCGTCTCGAAGCCGACCTCGAACTCTCGGCTGCGCTCCGGCTTCAACTGCGGATTGCCGAGCGACGCCGGCACCAGTCCCGGTTGATTGAGATAGCCGGTCGTCGGATCGTAGAGCCGCGCCGCGTCGAATGTTCCGGGCTGGGTGCCGGCCGCGCCGAGGGCGGCGCGCAGACGCAGCTCGCCGAGTACCGGCATCCGCCACCACGGCTCTTCGCTCACCACCCACGACGCGCTGACCTTCGGGTAGTAGGCTGCGGAGAAGTCCTTGCCGAACGCGCTGTTGTCGTCGCCGCGAAGGGCCGCGGTGAGGAAGAGGCGATTGTTCCACGCGAGCTGTTCCTGGCCGAACACGCCGACGGTCGCGTTGGCGACGAAGTCCTCAATGCCATTGCGGTTGGTGCCGCCCGTCACCGAGGTGATCGGCGTGGCGGGGAAGGTGAGCGCGGTTCCGGTGAGCGCGCTCAGCTCGGAGCGATACGCCTGGAGTCCGCCCGACGTCGTGAGCCTGATCTGGTCGTTGAGGTCGTACTTGAGCGACGCGCCGTAGTCGAGGGTGAAGAACTGGCGTGACACGCGCTGGTCGCTCTTGAAGCCTGCGGCATTGGCGGCGGCGGCGAGGAGCGTGCCGGGTGTGGCCTTCGGGTAGAGCAGCCAGTTGTTCTCGCCGCTCACGTCGAGGCCCACGACCAGCCGGTTGGAGAACCACGGACGGGGCGCGTAGTTGCCGGTCAGGCTCAACGTCGTGCGGTCGTTGTCGGCGTGGCTCTCCACCGTCGACCACTCTTCCGGGGGAGCGGTGCCGAAGCCGCGCTTGTTGGTGTTCATCGTGTTCGGCGTGCCCCACACCAGGTTGCTGAACGGATCGATGTCGATCGCCCCCTGGGCGAGCCGCGTGCGATCGCGGATGTGTCCGACGCTCGCCTGGAACTGCAGCTGATTGGTCGCGATCACGTCCACGTTGGCGCGCGCGCTGAACTTCTTGTCCCAGTTGTAGCTCACCACGCCGACGTCGTCGTCGTAGTTGGCCGTGAGCAGATACCGGTTGATCTCGGATCCGCCGCTCAAACCGACGTTGTAGCCCTGGTTCCTCCCGTTGGAGAAGATCGGCGCGTGGCCCGACTCGATCTCGTGCTGATAGAGGTTGAACGAGATGATGTCGCTCGTCGCCGTCGGCTTGCCGTAGAGCGTGCCGGCGCGTCCCTCGGGATTGGCCAGCCAGTTCGTGCCCTGTCGCGTCGTGACGTCGAACCGCGCGCGGCCGGTCTTGCCGCGCTTGGTGATGATCTGGATCACGCCGTTGGATGCTTCCGTGCCATACAACGTGGAAGCGGCCGGCCCCTTGATCACCTCGATGCTCTCGATGTCCTCGGGATTCACGTCGTTCAGCCGGCTCGCGCCGGCGCCGCCTCGCTGCACGGGACCGCGCGAAACGTCGGAGTCCATGCGGACGCCGTCGATGTAGATGATCGGATCGTTGCTGAGCGAGAGGCTGCTCGTGCCCCGCACGCGGAGCTGCGCGCCCGTGCCGACCTGGCCCGTGGCGGGAAGCACGATGAGCCCCGGCGTGCGGGCGCCGATGAGCTGCTCGACGCTGCGGGCCGGCGCGACCTTCAGCACGTCGGTCGCGCTGATGGTCTCGATGACGTTGCCCACGGTTCGGCGCGGAGTGGCGCCGCCCGTACCGGTGACGACGACCTCGTCGAGCTGGGTGAGCCGCTGGGCGAGATGGAAGTCGACGACGGGCGCTTCGCCATCGGCCACGGCGAGCCGCCGCTCCTGCGGCGCGTAGCCGACCAGCCGCACCCGCAGCGTGACGTCGCCCGCGGGGACGGCGGCGATGGTGTAACGGCCGCTCGCATCGGTGCGCGCGCCGTGCGCCGTCGCCGCCGCGGTCGCGACGTAGACCTCTGCCCCCACGAGCGGACGGCTGTTGGCGGAGTCGGTGACCTGGCCCCGGATCGTCGCGCCGGTGCGTTGCGCCATCGCCGGACTCACCCACAGCGCGACGAGCAACGACACCAGCCATGGGACGGTGAGCGTTCGCTTCGACATCACTCCTCCATGCGTTGGTGGGTCAGCGCCGACGTCGTCGTGGGTGCTGAGGGTGCGACGGAACCGCGCGCACGGTGACGCGCGTCCTGCAGAGATGGCGTTCCGGTCGTCGCTGGTCCGCACGGCGAAAGCCGCGTGGTGCCACGCGGTGACAGACTGAGTGCAGGAGCGTTCGCGGCGCCGGAGCGCGGTGCGCGGCTCTCGACGAGCCGTCACCCCGGCGTCCGTGACACAGGCCGACGATGCTAGGACCGTGAGCGACGGTCTTGCATGCTTTTGATATCGAGCCTGTCGTGCGCGACGAGTGCCTGGAACGCGCCGGGCGTCATGCCGGTGCGGCGGCGGAACTCGCGCGTGAAGTGACTCTGATCGGCGAAGCCGGCGGTGAGCGCCGCGGCGGCGATCGTCGCACCCTTCGCGAGGGCGCTCCGGCCGATCGCGACGCGGAGCTGCAGCAGGTACGCGTACGGCGGCATGCCGACGTGCTTCCGGAAGGCGCGGCTCAGGTGCGCCGGCGTCCAGTCGAGCGTGCACGCGAGGGACGCGAGCGAGATGGGCTCGGTGGCATGTGCGTGCAGGAAGTCGAGGACGCGACGAATGCCTCTCGGCTCCGCGCCACTTCGCGCCCCGAGCACCGTCGGCGTGCCCGAGGCGGTGAAGGCGTGCGCCAGCGCGTCGATCAGGAGCTCGTCACGCTCGAGCGAGCGCGATGCATCGGGGAGCAGCCGATGCAGGCGCGAGAGACGGCGCGCGGTGTCCGTGTCCACCAGCGAGGGAGTGCGAAACGCCGGCGGTGCCGTGCGTCGGCCGATCGAGAGACGCTCGATCAGGTCGACGCTCGGGTAGAGCACGCGGTAGTGCATCGGCGTGCCTCGCCGAGTGATCCCGCCCGTGTGCACCTGACCCGGGTTGATCAGCGTGAGCGCGTCGGGCGGGAGCGTGTAGTTGGTGCCCTCGCACCACACGGCGCCCGCGCCGTGCTCGACGACGCTGATCGAGTACGTCTCGTGGAAGTGGCGCGGGAACGCCTGCGTCACGTACGTGGCCGTGGAGAACTCGAGATCATCGAGCTCTCGCACGTAGCCACCGACGACCTGATCCCTCAGCGCTGCCAGCATGGCCGATCGCTCCACATTTCGAGATCTAGAGGAACGACCCCGTCCAGGTTCATCGCGTCATCAGCGCCTCGCAGTCACCGTCGCCCGCATCCACGGGTGAATGCAGCACTGATAGCGCTCGGTGCCCGTCTCCTCGACCTCGTCGCTGAACGTCCCGCCGGGTGCGATGAAGTCCCCTTGCGTGAGCGCCTGACACTCGGGAGCCACATCCGTGTTGTGCGAGAGCTCGTTCAGTAGGGACACGACCCCGCCGCCGAACTCCTCGACCTCGGTGAAGGTGTGCACCTCACCGCCGCGGTTGATCGCAAGGAGTGTCTGGCCGACCCGCGCCTGGATGTTGCTGCCCGGCGCGAACCGCCACGCGCCGACCTCGCCGTTCGCGGTGAGCTGGGCGATGAAATCGGTGAACGACAGACCACCTGGCCGCGTGCAGGTGCCCGCGCCGATCGCCGCGTTGAAGCTGGTCGGATCACACGCATCGAGCACCTCGATGCGGCGGACACCCTCCTCGGCGCGCGCCGCAGCCGGCGCGGTTGGTTCAGGGCCGCCGAGCGTTCCGGCGTCGGAGCACGCGGCGAGCAGTGCGGTGACGGTCGTGGCCGCGAGCAATGCGGATAGGCGAGGCATCAGACCCTCCCATCGGACAGGCGTGTACGACGGCGCGACCTCCGAGCGAGTCCGCGCGCTACCGCACGCCCGGCCTGTCGACGGGCGACGGCATCAGCCGCCGACAGTGCGATGAGTCGTTCTATTCCCGGTCGAGTACGCCAGCCGCGCTCGCGTGCGCCGCTCGCCAGCCGTTGACGGTTCGATCGTCCTCATTGCGGAAGCACGAAGTGCAGCGTCGTCAGCGGCTCCATCACGATGCGGCTCGCGCTCGCGCGCTTCGACTCGCGCCAGACGTCGATGTTGACGCGCGAGTTCATCGGCAGCTTGCACCACTGGAACAGGCCGTCCGTGTCGACCTTGCCGTCCTCCACGACCGCCGTGCCGAACTCGTCGCGGATCGACCAGCGTGCGTCCCTCACCGGCTGGCCGTCCGCCGTCACGACGCGGCCGAGCAGCCAGGCCCGGTTCCCGGTCGGCACTTCGGAGCCGCAGCGCCGACGCACGACGTCGTCGGCAGTCTCGACTTCGAGCAGCGCTTCCTTCGTCGAGTCGCGCGCGGCCGTGAAGCGCAGCGTGGCGGCTCGTGCGGGAACGCCGAGCGCGACGAGTCGCGGATCGCGCACCGTCGCCGTGTACGGGCCGGGGAGCAGGTCGTTCAGCTCGAGGATTCCGGTGGAGTCGATCTTCGGCTGATAGTCGGTGCCTTCGAGCTCCACGGCGGCCGCAGTGGCCGGCCGCCCCTGACTGTCGACGACGTGCAGGCGGGCGGCACCGAGCGTCGCGCGCCAGCTCGAGCCGTCGGGCCAGGTCGCGCGCGCGATCTCGCCGCCGATCTCGGGGATCGCGCCCCCCGATTGCGCGCCGGCGAGGCGCAGCGACCACTGGTCGATGATGACGACGCCGTTCGGCAGCTCGCGGAAGGAGAGACGGCCCTCCGGCGCGAGCGCACTCGTCTCGCGATCCAGCCCGACGTAGCGGAAGGTGAGATCCTCCAGCACGCGCGACAGCGTGTCGATCCACACCGTGCCCACGATGTCGATCCGGCCGTCCTCGCGATCCACCGGCTCGAAGCCCAGACCGACGACATTCGGCTGCCGTGAAGCCGCACCGGCGAGCTTGACGCAGTATCGGCTCGCGAACGCGTCGTCGATCAGCGTCTCCGCGTCGGGGCCGACGTAGGTGTGTGCACCGCTGGCATCGCGCACGAAGCCCTGCCGGTTGAACGTCGAGGCGCTTCGCGCCGCCGTGAACGGCTCGCTCGTCGCGCTGGTGACCCGCGTCCGCACCGACTGACTGAGGATCCGGCCCGTTCCCTTCTCGACACGCCGGTCGTACAGCAGGCGCGTCATCGTCGCGCTGCTCTGCGACCGCGCGAGCACGGTCGCGAAGAGTGCCATCCGCACCTGCTGCAGGAGGCCGAGCGCGGCCGCCCGGTCGGCGCGCTTCGGGCAGCTCGCCGCCACGACCTGGAACTCCTCGAGCACGATGGGGAAGGAGACGATCGAGACGTCGAACGGTGCACCAGCGGCGGCGCGCGCGACCGGCATCTCGCGCGGACGGAATCCCATGCGCAGCACGCGAAGCCGGACGACGCCGGCCCTCGCCGCGGCGCGCGACGGCTCGGCCAGGCAGTTCCCGGAGGCACTCGCCCGTCGCGACGCCTCCGGCACGCCCCTGGAAGCGGTCATCGACGCCTTCGGCACCGCAGCGCGGTAGCCCGCGCTCTCCGGCCGTGGACGGACGGTGCGTGAACGGCGGAGACTGTGCACCATGGCGGCGTCGAGCGCAGGAGGCGGGGCCGTCATCCGGACGCCGGACCGCCGGCTGCGCGTCTTCGTCAGCTCGACGCTCGCCGAGCTGGCGGCCGAACGCCGGGCCGCGCGGGCCGCGATCGAGCGCCTCGCCGCGGCGCCGGTCATGTTCGAGCTCGGCGCCCGGCCGCACCCGCCACGCGCGCTCTACCGCTCCTATCTGGAGCAGAGCGATCTGTTCGTCGGCATCTACTGGGAGCGCTACGG
>JBJMNN010000045.1:0-4684 GCA_045804245.1 Gemmatimonadaceae bacterium
AAGCGATCGGCGATCGTCGCGCTGTCCGGGCGCACGAGCGGGCGGGATGCATCGGGCGCCAGACGTCTCACGATCTCCACTCGCTCCTGATTCGGCCCCACGTCGAGCGCGACCTCGATCGCGACGCGGAACGGCGACTGAAACACGTTGCGATACGCCCGCGTGTCGCCGAACGATGGGTTGACCGCGTACCGGTAGCGGCGCGCGACCGGATCGAACCCACGCACCTGGAGCAGCACCCAATCGGGATACGCCGGCTGCCCCCACCCGCGAAGCCGATCGGCTCCGTGTACGAGCTGGTCCACCCCGGCGAGGACGTTCAGCACCCGCAGCTGCAGCCTGCCGCGGTTCTGCAGCCACACGCGCGCTGGATCGATCGTGAAGACCGCGTTAGTCGTCGCCGTCCATGGTCCGGTGCAGCTGTTCGCGCCGCTGATGTGACCGAGCTGCTCGCGCAGGCAGCGTGACGCGCGCGCCGGCGCGCGCTCGAGCAGCTCCGACATCGCCGCGCGCAGCTCACCGTCGGTCGTCGCACGCGGATCGAACACGAACGCCCGGTCGTTCGCCAGGCCGTCGGCGTTCACGTCCCCCTGCACCATCGGCGTGTACCGCACGCCGGAGCGTAGCTGTAAGCTCGGCGTGACGTCGAACCAGTCGGGGATGTGCAGCGTCGCACCGAAGAGCACGGCATGACGGCTCGCCACACCGGGCTGCCAGCCGACGTCGCGCGGATCGCCCGCCGTCGTGCTCGCGAAGCCCGCGGCCTGCGCGCGCGCGTCCGTGTACGTGTACGCGAACATGAGCGGCACTTTGATCCCCGAGCCGAAGCGGCTCATCTGGGGATACACCGACAGGGCGCCCGTCAATGACGTCGATCGCGATCGGAGGTCCGAGCGTCGCTCGTTCACGTGCGAGAACTGCGGATATCGCCGCGACTCCACCGTCGACGTCAGCCCGTTCCCGCCGCCGACGTTTGCGGGCGAGGCGAACACCGGCCGCCTCGCTTCATCCGCGAGCACGAACCGCGGTACGCCGTCGAAGTTCAGGTCCACGGTCGACGGCTGGCTGCTGTTCAGCGCGGTCATCCCGCGAAAGGACACGTGAACGATCTTCGTGATGGGCGCCATCCACTGCATGTCCGCTCGTACCGAGTGTCCGGTCGCGAACGCCGGTGAGTAGAGCGAGACGGGAAGCGCGGATTGCGCGAAGTCCGCGCCGCCGTTCGCGACCGCGCAGGCGGTGGGGATCGCCGCGAAGTCCCCATAACGCTCCCACTCAGGCCGCGGCGTAGCCGCGTCGATGCAGCGGAGCTCGCGCAGGCCGTTCGCCAGCCCTGTTTCGCCGAGGATCGCCTGCGTGCCGCGCGTCGGCAGCGCACCGCGGTAGTCGCGGATGCCGCCCATGATCAGGTGGGCGTTCGACGGAAGCCCGCTCGGCATCGGCTTGTACTTCCACGTGAAGCCCACCATCGGCGCGACGGAGAATCGCATCGGCAATCCGCCCGTGCGCGCGCCGAACAGCGAGTCGACGGCCGGGTTCCGCCCCGCGTCGGCGCTCAGTCCGTGTCCTTCGACGCGCACGCCGTACTGCCACGCCAACGCGCGCGAGTGCGTGTAGCTGTCGCCGAGTCCCGCGGCGAGATGTACGCCGCGCACGGCGCTCGAGGTCGCGGCGACGCTCCGCGAGAACGCCGCCGGCCGGTTGGCGAGGAAGTCAGCGACGGAGAGGTAGTCGAACCGCCCTCGACTCGGCCCTCGCTCTCCGGAGTCGTCGTCGATCAGCGACTCGAGCGCGAGCTTCCATTCGTGTCGCCCACTGCGCGAGCTCAAGCGCGTCTCGTTCCTCACCTGTAGCGACCAGCTGTGTGTCATGCTCGTCGCGCCGCCGCTGCCGGCCGCCTGCAGCGCGGCGAGCGCGCCGCCGGCAGAGGTGAGCACCGATGCCGCCGGCAGTGGTGAGTCGGGCTCGAATCGACTGCCGCCGATCGTCCCCGTGACCCGCGTCTCGTTGAGGATGTAGCCGAGCGGGTACGCGGAGTTGAACAGCTGCGCCGTCAGGCTGTGCGCGCGCGCGGTGCTGGCATACACAGGGAGGGTCAGCACGCCCGCGCCCGCGCCGCGCGCCTCGGATGCTTCGCCCCCCACCAGCAGATAGAACACGTGTCCCTGGTCCTTGCCGTTGGACTGCCCTCCCACACGTCCATCCGGAGCTCTGTAGATGCTGCCGATCGAGTTCCTCGTGAAGTCGAGCCGCGAGTAGACGCTTCCACGCGTCGTCACACGATCGATCGCGCTACGCGTCGCCGCGATGGTTCCGATACCGAGCGCGTCGAGCCCGCCGACGAGCCGTCGTACGGAATCAGCGCTCACGCCGACCGCGCCCAGCGCCGCGTCGTCGACAGAGGCGAGCGTCGCGAGCGAGCCTGCCTGCCGCGATATCTGAAACGACGTGTTGTGGAAGCGGACGAAGCCCCTGCCCGGGCCTCCGAACACGCCGCTCAGGATCGGAGCGGCCGACCGCTGGCCGAACGCACTTGCGATGCGGCCGTTCGACGCGAGACCGGGCGCGTCGAACGTCAATCGCAGCCGCCGGTTCGGGACGTAGTTCCCGCCCAGGATCATCCACTCGGAGCGAACGCCGCTCATCGCCTCCGTGGGATCGTACCCCGAGGTCGCGACGCGCAGCAGCCCTCCATCGCGTGGTGCGGCGGGCGCGACGTCCGCCCCGTTCAGCGTGACGCGATTCTGTGCGGCATCGAGTCCTGCGATGCTGAACTGTGAGCTTCCTCCCGGGCCGGGCGTCACCGCGATGCCGGGGATCGCGCCGAGCGCGAGCTGCAGGTCGCCCGAGACGTCGCCCGTGAGCGCGCTCGCGAACCCCGACGACGCGTCGAGCGTGTACGAGCTTTCGCCCGGCTTCTCGAAGATGCGCTCCGACTCGCGCCTCGGCGGCGGTCGCGGCGCCACGACGACGACAGCCGACAGCGACTGCGCCTCGCGTACCATCCGGAACTCCGCCACGACGATGACGGAATCGGATGCTGTCCCCGCCACCTGACGCGTCTGCATTTCGTACTCCGCCTTACGCACCACGATCGAGAACACGCTCGCCCGACGGGCCATCACCACGCGGTACCTGCCGTCCGTCTCCGTCGATTCGACGTGGTTCTCCACGCCGTCGAGCGCGGCGATGCTGACGCTCGCCGATGCGAGCGGGTTGCCCTTGGCGTCGAACACCCGCCCCACGAGCACGATCGCAGCCGGCTGTGCGCGAGCGGCCGGTCCAGACAGCGAGAGGACCAGGAGCACGACGTGGGTGCGGCCGAGTCCACCCCTCACAGAGCGCAACACGCCGATAAGCTGGCGCTCTCCTCGGCGCGCTGCCACCACCGCGCTCAGCGCTGACGCGCCGTCAGTCCTGCCCCGGGTACTCCGGCCACCGCTCGATCATCGCGAGCCGCTGCGCGATCTGCGTCGCCAGTCCAACGCCCACCCGATCCGTGTCGGCGACGATGACGCACCCGGCGCCCGACCCGGGATAGCCGATCAGCACCAATGTGCGCCCCTCACGCACGTCCACGAACGACAGTCGCGCCGCGCCGCGTTTCATCGCGAGCCGAAAGCCGAGCCCGCCGCGTGCCGTCGCGCGGAATGGATCGCCCGATACGCTGTCGGAGCGAGTCGTGATCTCCTGCATCGCCTGGGCAGCGTGCCCGCTCCGCGCGGCGAGCGCACTGGACCAGACCTTGGCGAGCGTGCCGATACTCGCGCGCGTGCGGCTGGCGGGGAAAGCACCAGGATCCAGCCGTTGCGCGACAGGCGCGAGCTCGCCGAGCGGCCAGTCAGACGGCTCGGTGCCGCGCGCCCGCGTCCCCGATGACGTCCCATTCGCCGTCACCGATGTCCAGGCGACGTCGGCACCGCGTACGATGCCGACGTCAAAGCGATCGACACCGTACATCCGCCGCAGCCAGTGCAGCTCGTCGAGAAACCACGCGCGCTGCGCCTCGATCGACATCGGCGGCGTCACGCCGGGGATCGGACCGAAGCTCGGCTCCCACAGCATCACCTGGTGATCCGGGTCGAGTCGCACCGCGGTCGGCACGCCGCGCGCGGACACGACGAACGACTGTACCGAGTCCGCCAGCAGCACGCGCGTGCGCCGTGTTCCATCGCGCGAGGCAGCCTCCAACTCCAGCGGAAGCCGATACGGCGCGGTGTGCTGGGTGAGCGTCACGCGCGCCGCGGGCGCACCGTCGAGCGTCATGGGCTCCCACTGCACGGACACGACCGGCGCACCCGCGCGGTCCAGCCAGTCGGCGAAGAAGCGTTGCAGGTCGGCGGATGGTGGCGCCACGCGCAGGAACGCCGCGCGGATGTCATTCAACGTCGTGCTGCGGCCGGCGCGCTCGCGCACCAGCTGCTTGAGCGTCGCGAAGTAGATCGAGTCGCCCACGCGCTCGCGCAGCATCTCGTACACCCACGCTCCCTTTCCGTACGACGGCAGCGTCGCGAAGTCGTTCATTAACCGCTCGTCGGCGCCGATGCGCCACAGGTGGAAGAACGTGTGCGCACTGTTCGGGACCGAGCCGTCGCGCATGTACTCGTGCGCCGCGGCACGCCCGTACCGCGCCTCGATCACCAATGTCGCCCCGTGGCTGGCCATTCCTTCGTCTACCATGTCG
>JBJMNN010000046.1:0-41469 GCA_045804245.1 Gemmatimonadaceae bacterium
GCGCGTCATCCCGTCCCTTCTGTGGAATCCCGCTGGCGCGGGCGCGGCGTCTTCCGCTCTGCGCACGCGGGCAAGTCGCACGCCACCGGAGAAGTGCGGCGAAGATAGGGAACCGAGATTTTTCGCGCAATGAGAAATTCTGCCGCGAAAAAAAATTCTCTCGCCGGTCGGCTCACACCTTGTGATACGAGATGCGAGCCGCCTCGCGCCGATCGTCGGCGACGTAGATCTCGAAGTCCGAGAAGAAGCCCGGCGCCTCCTGCTGGAGGACGCGAAGCACCGCGACGGCGAGCCGGCGGATCTCCAGCTCGGCACCCTCGCTCGAGCGCAGCTCGAGCATCGTGCGCCAGGCGCGCGCGTTTCCGGTGACGACGATCTTCGTCTCCGTGGAGTTGGGGAGGACGCCGCGCGCCGCCTCACGGGCCATCTTCCGGCGATGGACCCTATCGGTCACCCAGCCGTAGCGCTCCATCAGCTGCCCGACGAGCGCGACGTACGCACTCTGCGCCCCGTCGATCTGCGCGCGCCACGCGCCCTCGAGCGCCTCGTCCCCCGCGATCGCCGGCGGAACGACGAAGCAGGCCTCGCTCTCGTCCACGTACCGCTGCGAGAGCTGCGAGTAGGCGAACCCCGCGCGGTGGCGCACCAGCTCGTGCGTCAGCGAGCGGCTGATCCCCTCGAGCAGCAGGGAATAGTTCGCGTGCTCGAGGACGCTCCCATGTCCCTGCTTCTTGATGTTCTCCAGATAGTCGCGCGTCGCGCGGCTCGCCGGATTGTGCTGGCTCATGTAGCAGAGCCGGCCCGCGAACTCCGCGAGCCGCTCGCCGTCGGTGCTCTCGCCGATCCAGTTCACGCCCAGGTGGTCCGGCGCGGCGAACATGGGACGCGCGAGGACGGAGATCTTCGGCTCGTAGTAGAGGCGCGAGGCGGCGGCGGGAGCGGCAGCAGTCATGAGGCGGGGCGCGACGGTGAGAGGGATGACGGCGAAAGCTAGGCGCCGCCCCGTCGGGCGTCGAGCGCGGCCGCGTCGAGCAGCGCCTTGTCGAGCAGCGCCTTGTCGAGCAGCGCGAGGCGCGGGCGCGCGTACCCTCGCTCGCGCTCGACGAACGTGAGCGCCGCGCGCGCGGGCTCGGGCAACGCCGGAAGCGTGGGGTCGTATTTCACGGCGTCGAACGGCCGCGCACCCGCGCGCGCGACCTTCGCGCCCGGGTTGAGGATCGCGTCGGGGTCGAACGCGTGCTTCACGGCGGCGAAGCGCTCGAGGGTGTCGGCGGGCCAGAGCCTCGGAAGCAGCGGCGCACGCAATCGGCCGTCGCCGTGCTCTCCGGACATCGTCCCACCGAGCCGCGCGGTGAGCGCGGTGACCTCGTCCATCAGCGCCGCCACTCGCGCCTTCCAGTCGGGGACGCGCACGTCGATGAGCGGATCGACGTGCACGTTCGCATCGCCGGCGTGCCCGAAGATCACGCCGCGGATCCCCTGGCGGTCGAGCGCCGCACGCACGCCGCGCACGTATTCGGAGAAGCGATCGGGAGGCACACATCCGTCCTCGATCAGCTGCATCGGCTTCAGTGCCGGATCGAGCCGATTGAGGATCGGGTTGGCCGCATGCCTGAGCTTCCACAGCACGTGCTCGGTCTCGGCGTCGAGCGCGAGGGTCACCGTCGTGGCGCCCGCAGCGCGGAACGCGATCTCGATCTTCCGCGCCAGCACGTCCGCCTCCTCCGGCGTGTTCGCCTCCACCTCGACGAGCAGCGCCGTCTCGGCATTCTCCGGCACGGGCACCGCTTCACCGCCGCGACGCGCGACGTCGAGGAAGGTGCGGTCGAGCGCCTCGCAGGCGACGGCGCCCAGTCGGCGCGCGCCGTCCGCGCCGATGACTGCGGCCTCGAGCGTCTCGAACGCACCGAGCAGGCTCGCCGTGCAGGGCAGTTGCGGCGCGAGGCGGAGCTCGAGCCCGACGATCAGCACGAGCGTCCCCTCACTGCCGCACAGGAGGTCGACCAGCTCCGACGACTCCGCGAAATCGGCGAGGCCGTAGCCGGACGACTCCTTTCGCACTCCCGGGTGCCGCGACGGCGACGCACGCTCGGCGACGATTACGGGCTCGAGCTCGCGCAGCGCGCGCTGTACGCACGCGAGCGCCGGCGGCGGCGCGCCTCGTCGTACCTCCCCCCGCGTGCCGTCGGCGAACCCGCAGTCGAGCGACTCGACCCACGGGCGCATCGCGCCGTAGCGCAGCGTGTGCGCGCCGGCCGCGTTCGTCGACGCCATTCCGCCCACCGAGCAGAACGCACCGCTCGACGGATCGACGGGGAACTGGAGCCCGACGGCGCGCGCCGCGGCGTCGACGGCGTTGCGGACGGCACCGGGTCCGCAGCGGATCGTGCGCTGCGCCACGTCGACGGGCGCGATCGCGTCGAGCCGGCTCAGATCGACGATCACGCCGTCGCCGATCGCGCCTCCCGCCATGCTGCTCCCCGATCCGCGCGGCACGAGCGGCGTGCGCGTCTCGGCGGCCCAGCGCACCAGCGTGCACACGTCGTCGGCGTCGGCGGGCACGGCGACGCCGCGTGGCAGGATCCGCGCGATCCCTGCCGCCTCGCTGTAGACGGCGCGCGCATCGAGGTCGTCGCGGTACGTCCCGCGGAACCCTCGTGGCGGTGTCGTGAGTGCCATGCCTTCGACTCGGGGGTATCTTCTCCAGGTGACGAGAAGTCTAATCGGCGTGAACGGAGCGCCAACGGAGCCGCGGAGCGCGCGGCAGGACCCACGTGTGCCGGAGGCCGAGCGCTTCGCGCGCGAGATCCTGCCGCCGGTGTCGCGCACCTTCGCGCTGAGCATCCGCGTCCTGCCGGGGACGCTCGGCCGTGCCGTGATGACGGCCTATCTCCTCTGCCGCATCGCCGACACCTTCGAGGACGAGCCGCGCATGCCGGCGACGGACAAGGCCGCGCTGCTGGACGAGCTGCTCCGATGCTTCGACGATCCCGCCGCCGCCGAGACGATCCCGTCCCGCCTCGACGACCTCGGCGGCGACGAGACGCACGTACGCCTCGCGCGCCACGCGCACCTCGTGTTCGTGCTCTACCGCGATCTTCCCGAGTCCACTCGCGACCACGTGCGCCGCTGGGTCTGCGAGATGATCGCCGGGATGAAGAAGTTCGTGCTCCTCTACCCGAACGGCATCCGCATCCAGAGCCTCGAGGAGTACAAGGAGTATTGCTACTACGTCGCGGGCACCGTCGGATATCTCGTCACCGATCTCTGGCACGAGCACGTCCCCAGCATCGGCGTACGCCTCCACGGTGTGCTCCGCGAGAAATCGCGCGCCTTCGCCGAGGCGCTGCAGACGGTGAACATCCTCAAGGACGTCGCGCGAGACGCCCAGAGGGAGAACTCGATCTACATCCCCGAGGAGATTCTTCGCGCTCACGGCAGCAGCCACGCGACGATTCTCGATCCCGACCGCGTGCGCCAGACGCGAGCGGCGGTCGCGGCGATGGTGCAGCTCGCCTGGAAGGACCTCGACGGCGCGCGGAGCTATCTGCTGCTCATCCCTCGTCGCGCCGTGTCGATCCGCCTGTCGTGCGTGCTGCCGCTGCTCTTCGCCTGCGCCACGCTGCGCGATCTGACGCGGACCCCGCAGGCGCTCGTGCGGAGCGAGGTCGTGAAGATCTCACGCGCGGAGGTGAAGTCGCTCACCCTGATCGGCTGCCTCGTGATCCTCAGCAACCGCGGCCTCGCCTGGCTGGCGGAGCGCGCCACGCAGCGACCCTTTGTGGTGTTTGGAATCTGAGGGAGACCGAGCAGTGAGTTAGTTCGTGGGATCGTGGGTTCGTGAGAGACGACCTCTGGAGACAGGAGCTTCCAAAGGCCGTTTCCCACCAACTCACGATCCCACCAACCCACTCACCGCCTCACAACGGCCGCGAGCATGCTCATGAGGCTCGGACCACGACCGGCCTCGCCGCGCTCGAGCCGATCGAGCACCTGCTCGAGGGCGAGCTGGGCGCGCGCCACGGTGCGCGCATGCGCCGAGCGTGTGGCGCCCCACACCGCCGGGACGAGCACGACGGCCGGCGCCGCCGCGGCGAGCAGTGGGAAGCTGAGCGCCGCGAGCACCCCGCCCGCCACGACCGACGCGGCGCCGAGGCCGGCGTTCAATTGCGCCATCGACGCTCGATGCCCACCGAGCTGCGCCTCGAGTCGCACGACGACGCGCGCCGCATCGAGGGCGATCGCCGTCGCGGCGACGTCGGTGGCGCGCGCGAGGGCAGCGCCCTTCCCGCTGACGACGCGCTTCACCGTCCCGGCGAGCCCCTGATCGGCCTCCCAGACGATGCGCTCGCCGAAGTGCCGTTTCACTCTGAGGCACTCCTGGCGCTGCATCCAGTCGTCGAGCGCCTGGAGCACCTGCGCCGGTGTGCCGTTCACGGTGCGCTGCGCGCTCACCGTCGCGCTGCCGTACAGCGCGGCGAGCAGCCCCTTCTCCTCCGGCACCGCGACCCGCGTGCGCTCCTCGGCCAGCGCCTGTCGCAGGTGCACGGGGTCGAGGCCTACCTCTTTGGCGAGATCGAGCAGCTGCGACTCGGTGAGACGGTCCGTCGTATCGCCCGCCGGACCTGCTTGCAGCTCGAGCGCTCGCGCCAACACGCGCTCGACCGCGGCGCGATCGATCGTGGCAGGAAGATTCGGCGATCTGGGCCCCTCGGAGGACATGACGGAAAGATAACGCCGCTCCGTCCGGTCAGATGCCGCCGAGAATCACCTCGAGCTGCCGGGCGATGGCGTCGTTGATCGCGTCGGGCACGGCGAACGCCGAGGTGAATGCCGCGCGCGGCTCGCTCGGTGCCGAGCGGCCGGCGGACTGCAGGTAGTAGCGCATGTAGCCCGGCACGGAGCTCGGCAGCACCTTCTCCAACAGCAGCGCGCCGGCACGCACCGCCGCCGATTGCTCGAAGCGCGCCGTCGTGCCCGCGCGCCGGTCCGCCGGCGTGGTGTTGTCCTCGATCGCCGTACTGGCCACGCTTCCCGCAATCTCGTGCGCGAAGGTGTAGAGCACGGCCTCGACGTTTTGAGCGTCGGGGAGAGGCACCGCCACCGCGTTCTGCACCTTCGTGAAGTGCACCGTGCGCCCCTCGCCGTCGAGCGGGAGCGAGAGATACACCTCGCCGTTCTGCTGCTGCGTGTTGTTCAGGAACCGCTGGAATGCCGGCCGCCAGCTCCGCTGCCACAGCGAATCGATGCGCGCCACCGCCCCAGCACGCGCGCGCGACTCGGACAGCCAGTACTCGTGGTAGAACTTCCGACTCTCGTCGTCTACCGATTCCACGAACAGGCGAAGCCACTCACGGTCGGCCGCCGACTGGAACGCGCTGCCCAGCACCGCGAAGTACTGCTGCAGGGCGGCGTCGTTGGTCGCACGCGGGTTGCCACCGGCGCGGATGAACAGGTCGACCACCTGCCGCAGCTGGTCCCACGAGGCGAAATAGAACGGCATGAACTGCGGTCCCGTGGCGAGCGAGGGCTGCACCGCCAGGCGCGCGAGCAGGCGCGCACGATTCGCGTCGAGCAACGAGCTCACGCCGCGCTGGCGCCGCAACGCGACCGTCTGGTCGCGGTATCCACGGCGGAAATAGGGGACGAGCGTGGAGTCGGTCGTGAGCAAGGCATAGGCGTGCAACCACAGGTCCACGTGCTCGCGGGTGCGCATGGGCCATGTCACCTGCACGAGCGGCGTGGTGCCGCCCTGCGTCGTCGTCGCGCCGCCAGCGGGGCTCGGTCCCGACGACCGCGTGGCGGTGCCCGCCGACGCACAGCCGACCGATAGCAGGAGCGCGGCCGCGGCGAGGCCGCGGCCAGCGCGATGAAGAGTGGGAGTGCCTATCACGATCGAGCCTCGCGCGAGAGTGCCTGGAGCGTGGATTAGCAAAGCACGCGCCGAGACCGCTGAGCGCGGCAGGACGCGCGCCGACGCTCAGCCCGCGGCGACCGCTCGTCCGCAGGTGACGCAGAACTTCCAACCGTGCTCCAGCTCGCTCCCGCATGCGGGGCAGTGCTCGACGGTCAGATCCTGTCCACAGTGCGGGCAGAAGTTGATCTGTCGTCCCGCGGGGAGCTCTCCCTTGCAGTGCGGGCACGTCTGGCCGGCGGCCGCGATCGTGATCGGCTTCGACGCACGACGGGTCGCCGCGGAGGGTGCGGACGGGGACGTGGCGGCAGCGCTCGGCCGCGCTGTCGCCGGTGCAGCGGCCGCGGGAGCGGTCGTGGCAGCTGCGCCCGTCGCGGCGGCGCGGAACGTGGCCGTATCGGGGTGCGCCGCAGGTACGCCCGCCGGGGCTGTCGGCGCCGCCGCGGACACGGCCGCCGGCGGGAGCGCGTCGGGCTCGAGCTCGCGCAGCGTCTCCGGCGCGAGCGACACGCGCGAGCTCGCGAACTCGCGGATCAACTGCGGATCCGGATTAGGGGATTTCAGCGAGCCACCGAGCACCTCGCGCATACGCGGCTCGACGACGAGATACTCGCGGGCTCCGCTCAGCAGCTCCAGCATCGCCATCTCGTAGTCCTGATTCGTCTCGAGTCCGAGATCGCGCCGGTGCAGACGGTACGGAAGGATGGTCGCGTACAGGTCCGCCACCTGGAAGGGCTGTGTGAGCAGCTGCGGCGAGCTATTGCGAATCGTTCGCACCAGGTGCCGGTACATCCGCTCCACGTCGTCCATCGTCACTCCTAGTGAGTTGTGCTCGCCCGCGGCAGCGGGCGCGCGGGCGCGAACGGCTGCCCGGCGGGAAAAGGCGCTGGATCCACGGTCACGCGCCGACGCACTCGCTGTGCCTCCAGCCACTCGTCGAACCCGGAAGTGCGCGCCCCTTCCGATGCTGTCTGCTCCTTCGCCGCGCGCACCGCGAGATCGTTCGCGTACTCGTTCTGCGGATGCCCCGCGTGCCCGCGCACCCACTGCCACTGGACGCGATGCGGCGCGGCCGCAGCCACCAGCTCCTGCCACAGCGCCAGATTCTCGATCGCACCCTCGCGCCGGCGCCAGCCTCGGCTCGCCCAACCGTACACCCACTCCGTCATCCCCTTCACGAGATACTGCGAGTCGCTCGTGAAGAGCACACGAAAGTGTCCTCCCTTCCGGCCGATCACGCGAAAAGCCTCGATCGCGCTCCGCAGCGCCATTCGGTTATTCGTCGTCGCCGGCTCGGCGATCCAGTAGTCCCAGCGCGTGAGCCGTTCCGTGGCTGGATTCAGATGCTCGATGACGCCGGCAGCCCCACCGGGGTTGTTCCCCTCGCGGCCATTGCCGAGACACGACTCGTCCGCATAGATGGCGACGAGTGGCAGCTCGTCGCGCGGAGCAGACACGTCGCTCACCCGACCACCTCTATTCCTTCGAGCTCGTCGATGTACAGGGTGAGCCGATCCCCCGTCGTGGGATGATGCGCCTCGAGCGCCTCGCGTCCGCCCGCGAGGCGCAGCTGGTCGACGACCACGACGTACTCCGTGCCGCGCCGCCACACGGAGAGCCGTCGCCCCTCGGCGATGGCGCGTTCCAGTGCGTCGTATTGAACAGCGGTCAATTGCGTGATGCGCGGACGAGGAGGCATGCGGCGGCGGCGAGCATGGACGGCTCAGGCGCACCAGCGCCGAGCGAGGGTCGCGAGAACCGATGTGGCGCGGTCGATCTCGGGGAGCGGAATGTACTCCTCCGCCGCATGCGCGAGGGAGATGTCGCCCGGTCCGAAGCAGATCGCCGGGATCCCTGCCGCGTTGAGGAGCGCCGCATCGGTCCACGCCGACATCCCGGCCACGCGCACTGGTTCGCCGCGCTCTCGCAGCGCGTCCTCGAGTGCGCGCACGATCGGCGCATCCGTCGCGACATCGCTCGGTCCCTGCGCCATGAGCAGCGACACCTCCGCGGCGAGCTCCGGCCTCCGCGCGCGAACGGCGGCGCAGGCGCGCCGCACCTCGGCCACGACATGATCGCCCGTCTCGCCCGGCAGCGTGCGTCGCTCGAGCCGCAGCATGCACCGGTCGGGATACGTCGACATGCCGATCCCGCCTTCGATCGTCGACGCGTGCAACGACGCGCGGCCGAGCAGCGGATGCGTGCGTCCCGACAGCTCTTCGGCGTCGAGGCGATCGAGCTCGGTGAGGATCAGGCCGGCGTGCCGGATCGCGTCGACGCCGAGATCCCACCGGCTTCCGTGTGCCGCGCGACCGGCGACGACGACCTCGATCCACACGAACCCGCGATGCGCCGGCATCACTTCGAGGCGCGTCGGCTCTCCGACGATCGCCGCGTCGGCCCGTACGCCACGTTCGAGCATCATCCGCGTGCCGACGCTCTCGTACTCCTCGTCCGCCGTGATCGCCACCACGATCTCTCCCGAGAGCACATCGCGCGCGGCCTGCCAGGCGGCCGCGCACATCGCACCGATCCCGCCTTTCATGTCTGCTGCGCCGCGCCCGTAGAGTCGTTCGTCGCGCTCCACGCCGTCGAACGGTTCGTGCGTCATCCCTTCGACGCCGACGACGTCGACGTGGCCGCTCAACATCAACGTCCGCCCGCCACGCGCCTCACCGATGCGCGCCACGAAGTTCGGTCGCCCCGGAACCGCATCGTGCACCTCGGTCGTGAAGCCCCATTCATCGAGCACTTCGCGCAGCAGGGCGACGCATGCCGACTCTCCCGGTCCGCCGGGCGCGAGGCTGGGGTTCCGCGAGTCGATGCGCACCAGGGCGCGCGCCAGCGTGCGCGCGTCGCCTGGCGCGATCGCCGCTCCACTCATCACCCGCTGCCGTCGCCGTGATGCTCGTCCAGCACGGCGATCACCTGGAAGCCTTCGCGATCGATGCCGAACTCGAGTCGTTGACCGAGAGGTGTGATCGCGGCGGACAGCTCGTCCTCTCGGCCCTCCTCGGCGATCGCGAGCACGCACCCGCCACCGGAGGCGCCGAGCGCTTTCAGACCGAGCGCGCCAGCCTGCTTGGCGCGCTCGACGACCGCATCGATGCGCCGCGTCGTGATCGTCGGATGCAGCGCGCACTGATGCACCCAGTGTTCGCCGACGAGCCGGCCGAGTGAGTCGATGTCGCCAGCGCGCAGCGCGGCCGCCATCTCGCCCGCGAGCACCTTGATGCGCGCGAGCGCGGCGACGGTGCGCGGCTCGCCGGCGACGTAGGCGTCGCGGACCGCGGCCACCGTGCTCCCCGATAGACGCGACTCTCCCGTGAAGAGCAGCACGCTCCGCCGAACGAGGTCGTCGGCACTCGTGCCGGGCAGCTCGAGCAGCTCGACGCTCGCGTAGTCGGCGAAGCCGAGCAGGAGCGCCCCCCCATACGCTGCAGCGTAGTGATCCTGGTAGCCACCGACGACGCCGAGATCATCGACCTCGGTCGCGCGGCTCAGCGCGGCGAGCTCGTTCGGGGCGAGCGGGGAGTCGCGGAGTATTGCGAGCGCGCCGGCAAGCGCGACGCCGCACGCCGACGACCCGCCCAGTCCCGACCCCGCGGGAAAGTCGCCGGAGACGTGCGCCACGGCGCCGGCAATGCCGGCGCGTCGGAGCGCTGCCGCCGTGAGCGGGTCATCGGACAGTGAGCCGACTCCGGCACGCCGCGCGGCGTGCTCGTCGAGCGCCGCGGTCGCCGTGGCGTAGCGCGTGATGGCGAGGCTGCATACCGCACCACCCTCGCGCTCGGTGTACGGAGGAACGTCCGTCCAGCCGCCGCCGAAGTCGAGCCGCGTCGGTGCACGCGCGACGATGGCGCGAGTCACGCGGGCACCGCTACGACGAGTGGTCGTGCACGATGCGCCAGCGCCCGTCGACGCGGCGAACCAGCAGCGACGTCGGGCCACGCGCCGTGACGGAATCGCGTCCGACCACGCGCCGCGCCAGGATGTACTCGGCGATCAGGTTCGCGACGTCCGGAGCGACCGGATCGACGTCGAGGATCGCGAACGACAGCGAGTCGCGCACAATCGCGCCGGTGAACAGTCGCGCGTACGAGGCGCGAATCCGCGACGGACCCCGCACGAGGCCGCGGCCGCCGATGTACGTCGTCGAATCGCTGGGCAGATAGTCGCCCATGAAGGCGTCAAGGTCGCCGCGATTCCAATTGGCGGCGGCCCGCCCGAGCATCGCTTCGAGCTCGGTGCGGACCGCTGCGCGCTGCGCGCTCGTGGCGTGGAAGGGACCGACCGCGCGAGCACAGGAAACGGCGAGCAGCAGACCGCCGAGAACGATCCGTGATGCTCGCCGCGGAGCCACGCCCCTACTTCTTCTTCTTGGCCGGCGCCTTTGCGCTCTTGGCGGGCGGCTTGGGCGCCGCCTTCGCGCCAGCCTTCGCGGACGATCCCTTCGCCGACGGCTTGGAAGCCGAGCCCTTGCTGGGCACCTTTGCGGCAGCCTTCGCCGGAGCCTTGGCGGCGGCCTTCGATGGTGCCTTCGCCGGTGGTTTGGCTGGCGCCTTGGCCACCGGCTTGGTCGCGGCCGCCTTCGCCGCGGGGGGTGGGGCAGGAGCTGGCGCCGGAGCCGGTGCGGGCGTCGGCTTCACTACCGGACGCGGACCGCCGGTCCGCAGTGAGAACGCACCGGGACGCTGCGGCGGCGCCGTCGCGGCGGCAGCGGCAGCAGCGGCGTCGCGCGCCGCCTTCTCGACCGCAGCCTTTTCGGCGGCGATCTTGGAGGCGGTCGGCCGCGCCTTCTCGCTCGCCGGCTTCTTTGAGTGGGCGTCCTCGGCCTCGCGGATGAGCTTGTCCGCCTCTTCCTGGGTCATCTGGCCGCGTCGGACCATGTACTGCACGAGATCGCGCGCGCTCTCGATGGCGAAACCAGCGAGGCCCGCGGCGGCGCTGATCACGTCCTTCATCGCCGAGGAGACCTTGCTTCCAGCCTCCTGGCTGATCAGCTGGGCCCGCTCCGCCATCTCGGCGACCGTGTCGCGCATGTCGGCGCCACGGTGTCCAGGCCCTCGGCGCGGTGCGGCAGGCGCTGCGGGAGTCGCCTCGTCGGTCGTCTGATCGTTGTCCACCATGTGCCCGGTCCGTTCCCGTGCGCGGGGGAGGCTATCCCCGTTTTCAATGAAAGCTGCGTCGAAGCGGTAGCTCACGCGCCGCGCAGCCCGGTTTTGTCGCGGCAAGTATATGATTTTTCAACAGCTACGCAAGGTTTGCTGACGCTTCGTGCGAACTGGTCGGCTCATTGTCACGGCGCGTTCGGCGAGATCAGGGCAGCTACACGGGCAATTGTAACGACACGATAGTAACAGTTTCACGCCATATAATGCTCACTAAGATACGTGTCCTAGATCTCAGCCGAGTTCTGGCTGGACCGCTCTGTACCATGATACTGGGAGACATGGGCGCCGACGTCATCAAGGTCGAGCGGCCAGACGGTGGTGACGAGAGCCGCGGCTGGGGCCCGCCCTTCGCCCCGGACGGCGAGAGTGCCTACTACCTGAGCGTGAATCGAAAACAAGCTATCGATCAGTGCGGACCTCGCGGCGCCAGCCGATCTCGACCTCCTGTCGAAGCTCGCGTGCGAGGCGGACGTCGTGGTCGAGAATTTTCTGCCCGGCACCCTGGAGCGCTGGGGCGGGGCGCCAACGTCGCCCGCGCCGAGCGAGGAGGCCTGGTCTGGTGCTCGATCACCGGATTCGGCGGCGGCTCGCGCCGCCCGGGCTATGACGTCGTCGTGCAAGCCGAGAGCGGATGGATGTCGATCACCGGCGCGCCCGACGGCGAGCCGATGAAGCACGGCATCGCTCTGGCCGACGTGATCGCGGGCAAGGACGCGATGCGCAGTGGCGGGCGTGTACCGACGCGCTCGAGCTTCCCGAGCTCGGCGACAACCATACGCTCGCGACCAACGCCGGTCGCGTCGCCCAGCGTGCGCGCGTCGTGGGTGTGGTGGCTGGCCGCCTCGCGACGCAGACCGCCGCATACTGGCTGGCGCGCCTCGAAGCGGTCGGTGTGCCCTGTGGCATCGTCCGGAGCGTGCCCGAGGTGCTCGCGCAATTCCCGGCCTCGGCGCGAACCGGCCTTCCGCCAAGCGTGCCCGGGTCGATCAGGCTTCCGCCGCCGCGGCTCGGCGAACATTCCGCGCTGGTTCGCGCTGAAGGCTGGAAGGCGTTCGCATCGCTCGCGGGAAAGTCGGCATGACGGCCGCGCGTCACTGTTACGCTCGCCAGCAGTCATCGTCCATTCCACGTGGCGACCCAAGCGGCAGTAAACGGAGGGACAGATACCCTGTCCGGCAAACGGAATCCGCGTTACTCTATCGTCGTGAGAACGACGGAACCAGAACAGGTCGTTGATCAGGACGACTCGGATCAACGCGTAATCCAGCGTGTGCTCGCGGGTGACCGCGACGAATTCACGGTGCTGATCACCCGCTACAGTGATCCGCTCTACCGACACGCGCTGTGCATGACCGGAAGCCCCGATGTCGCGGAAGACATCCTCCAGCTCTCGTTCATCAAGGCGTACCAACATCTCGCGGAAGTGCGCGGGCGGTTCGATGCCTGGGTGTTCCGGATCGTCGCGAACGGCTGCAAGGATTGGCTCAAGAACATCCGACGTTCGCACCTCAGCTACGACGAGGATGATCAGCCCTCGGGGTATGCGACGCCGGAAGAAGAGCTGGACCGGACCGAGCTGAGAAGCGATCTGGACGTAGCGCTCTCGTCACTGCCCGCCTCGCTTCGCGAAGCGTTCGTCATGAAGCACGTTGAAGGACGTTCGTACGAGGAGATGGCGGACCTTCTGGGAACGACGGTCGGCGCGCTGAAGATGCGTGTGCATCGCGCACGCGAAGCGCTGCAGGCCTTACTCGAGGAGAAGTACGCCTGACATGTTCGACGACCTTCAATCCGACGGCCTGAACGACGGCCGCAAGCGCGAGCGGCCGGCCCAGCCCGAACGCCCGCTTTCCGACCGCGAGGTACCACTTGGTCCGCCGACGGTGGCGATCGCCGATGCCGTCCATGCCTGGCTCGACGGAGAAGTGCCCGAGTCCAGCGTCCGGCGTGCCGAGTGGTCGCGTGACGTCGACTTCTGGAAGCGCATGAACGAGGACCTGGAGCGCCGGCGCCGCATGCGGACGCCCGCCCACGTCCAGGGCCGCATCATGGAAGCGATCCCTCAGCACGCACCGCAGATGATCACCCCCTGGTGGCGCCGGGAGTTCGTCGTGACTCCGACGCGCGCCATGGTCGCCGCAGCGACCCTCCTGGCGGTGGCCGTCGCCGCGACCGCAACCGTCCTGCGTTTCTTCGCGCACTGACCGGCAGCGGTCTCTGACGTCGAGCGGCCGGCCACCTCGTGGCCGGCCGCTTCACTTTCCAGGCAGCCGAGTGGCGCCGCGCATGCGTCAGTGCTTTCCCAGGTAGCGCATGAGCGCGAACAGTCCGGTCACGACGAGCATGAAGCCCACGACCGATGCCAGAAACACGGCGAGCGTGACGGGCACGCGGGGTTGGCGGCGAATGCGAACTTTATCGAGGTCGGGAGTCTCGTCGGTCATGAGCAGCGGGAAGTGCGCGTGCAGCGTCGCGACCGCAATCTGATCGGTCGTCGTGGAGCGCGCCACGGGACGGCGGTGTCAGCCAACGGTGGTCGCGCGCGTGAGGGTGAACAACGTGAGCTCGGGGCGCACGTCGAAGCGGACCTGGATGAGAAAACCGAGCCCGCGGTTGACGTACATCGTGCGTCCGGGCCCGACGTCGAACGCACCCGCCGTGTAGCGCTTGTTCTGAACCGGAAGGATCGGTGGCGGCAGAAAGGGCGGCTTCACCTGGCCGCCATGCGTGTGACCGGCGAGCACCCAGCCGCGCACGCCGTCCCAGATCGGCAGGTCCTGCACGTCGGGGTTGTGCGACAGCACGACCGTCGGTAGATCGCGCTCGAGCAGGCGCAGGGCCGCGCTCGCGTCGGTGTTCGCTCGCGCGAAGCGGCTCGGCACCGGTGCCACGAGCTTGCCCGTCGGCGGCATCCCGTGGTGCGGTCCGAACTCCGGACTCCAGAAGTCGGCGAGCCCTGCGAACTGGAGTCCGGCGAGCGTATGCACGTCGTTCCGCAGGACGACCATCCCGGCATCCGTCGCGACACGGGAGACGTCGTCGGCCACCGCGATGCTCTGCCAGTTGCGGCCGTAGTCGTGATTGCCGAGCGAGGCCACGGTGGCCAGCCGCCCGCGCGGCGCCACGCGCAGCACGCGCGTCAGCTCGGCGATCTCGTGAGGCGAGCGATACGAAACGAAGTCGCCGGTGAACGCGACGAAATCCGGCGCGAGTGCGCGTCCGAGCTCGAATGCCCGCATGAGGTAGTCAGAGCTCACCCGCGGCCCGACGTGCACGTCGCTTACCTGGAGCAGTGTCGCGCCCTCGAGAGCCGCGGGCAGGTTCTCGAGCGGCATCGGACGTCGCACGACGTCGAGCCAGTAGGGCTCGATCTGCCAGGCGTACACTCCGATGCCGGCCGCCGCCGCCGCACCCGCGCCGGCCGCGAGAAAGCGACGCCGGTTCACGACGATGCCTCGGGCCGCCAGACGAGTAGGCGCAGCGCCACGCCGTCGCGCACGAAGTCGTCGATGCGCCCTTCCTCGTGGAAGCCGCTGGCCAGCAGTGCGACGCCGGTGATGTCGAACGACGTATCGTGCGGCAGCTCGCAGACGACGAGCCGCTCACCGGAACGCACGCACGTCTCGCGCACGGCGTCGACCAGCGCGAGCTGCACCCGAGGGTCAGGTGCGACGACCGCGTGGACCCTCGTCACGAGGCGCGCGCCGAGGACGGTGCCGAAGAGCACCAGGCCCGCCAACGGGTCCGATTCGCCGGGAGCGGCGAGCAGACACAGGAACTCCGGATCGTCGAACCGCAGCGCGTCGTCGAGCACCTCGAGCATCCGGGCGAGGTACGGCGTGCCCCGGAAGTGGTCGACGATCGTGTCGCGCGCGGCGCGTGCGTCCTCCGGCATCAAAGGCCGCACGACGATGGTGCCCACCAGCATTAGATGTGGATCGCGCGGCCCAATGCGGCGAGCGCAGCTTCCTTCGTGACCTCGGAGAGCGTCGGATGCGCGTGCACCGTGATGCCGATGTCTTCGGCCGAGCCGCGGTACTCGAATGCGAGCACGACCTCCGCGATGAGCTCGGACACGT
This sequence comes from Gemmatimonadaceae bacterium, assembly GCA_045804245.1. Taxonomy (GTDB): domain Bacteria; phylum Gemmatimonadota; class Gemmatimonadetes; order Gemmatimonadales; family Gemmatimonadaceae; genus AG11. Next base: position 15,168 of record JBJMNN010000046.1, read on the forward strand.
TTGGACCGATCATGTGCGCACCGAGCAGCTCGTCGGTCGTGGCGTCCGCGATGAACTTGACGAAGCCCGCGGTGTCGCCCGCGGTGCGCGCACGCCCGTTTGCCGAGAAGGGAAACTTGCCGACGCGATATTGGCGGCCCGACGCCTTCACCTCGTGCTCCGCGAGCCCGACGGCGGCGATCTCCGGCCACGTGTACACCACACCAGGAATCGAGTGGTAGTGCATGTGCACGGGCTTGCCGGCGATCACCTCGGCGGCGATCACGCCCTCGTCCTCGGCCTTGTGCGCGAGGAGCTTGCCGCCGACGCAGTCGCCGATGGCGAACACGTTCGGCAGGTTCGTGCGCATCTGATCGTCGACGAGCACTTCGCCGCGTGTACCGAGGACGAGCCCGAGCGCGGCGGCATCGACGCCGCCGAGCGACGGCCGGCGGCCGACGGAGACGAGCACGTAGTCCGCTTCGAGCGTCTCGGTGGCGCCGTCCTTCTCGACGTCGACGAAGAATGTGTTTCCCTCGCGGCGCGCGCCGGTGACCTTCGCCCCGGTGCGCAGCTCGAGGCCCTGCTTCCGGAAGACGCGCTCCGCCTCCTTCACGATGTCCGCGTCCATGCCGGGCAGAATGCCCGGCGCGAGCTCGACGACGGTGACGCGGGCACCAAGCCGGCGCCAGACGCTCCCGAGCTCGAGGCCGATTACTCCACCTCCGATCACGATGAGATGTTTCGGGACCTCCGGGATCGTGAGCGCGCCGATGTTCGACAGGACGCGCTGCTCGTCGAACTTCAGGAAGGGCAGCTCGATCGGCACCGAGCCGGTCGCGATGATGACGTGCTTCGCCGCGTAGGTCGTCGTGGCGCCGTCGGCGCCGGCGACGTCGACGAGGTTGCCGGCGCGCAGCGTGCCACGCCCCTTGGCCCACGTGATCTTGTTCTTCCGGAAGAGGAACTCGATCCCCTTCGTGTTCTGCAGCACCACCTCGTCCTTGCGCTTCAGCATCTGGGCGAGGTCGATGCGCAGGTCGGCGACGCCGATGCCGTGCTCGGCGGCGTGCTGACGGAGGAACTCGACGTGCTCCGAGGAGTTCAGCAGCGCCTTGGACGGGATGCAGCCGACGTTGACGCAGGTGCCGCCGAGCGTCTTGTCCATCTCGACGCAGACGGTGACGAGGCCGAGCTGTGCGGCGCGGATGGCGGCGACATAGCCGCCGGGGCCGCCGCCGATGATCACGACGTCGGCGGGAGTGTGCGAAGCCATTGATAGCGAGCGAGAGCGAAGTGAGACGACCTGCAGAATCTAGCCGGGTGGTAAAGCCGGTGCGACGGACGGGGCCGCTCTCTGGCGCAGGTGAACGGTCGGGTGTAGCCTAGCGGCAGGCATCCTCCCACCCCGCCTCATCGGAAGGTCCGCATGGCAACCGCCGCCGCCTCGACGGCGCCGTTCGACGGCGTCGTCTACGCACCGCCGGCGCGTCAGCGCGTCGACTCGATCGACCTGCTCCGCGGTCTCGTGATGGTCATCATGATGCTGGATCACACGCGCGACTACTTCAGCGTGGAGCAGTATCAGTTCGACCCGACCAATCTCGACCGAACGTCTATCGCATTGTTCCTGACGCGCTGGATCACGCACTACTGCGCGCCGGTGTTCTTCTTTCTGGCGGGGACGGGAGCCTACCTGCGCCGCGCCCGCGGGTCGACGCCGAAGGAGCTGAGTGGTTTCCTCGTGAGCCGCGGCATCTGGCTCATCGTGCTGGAGCTCACGATCATTCGCGCGCTGATCACGTTCGACGTACTGCCGCATGGAACGTTCGTCGGTCAGACCATCTGGGCCCTCGCCTGGTCGATGATCGTGCTCGCGGGCCTCGTACATCTTCCGCTGTGGGCGACTGGCGCGTTCGGCATCGTGATGATTCTGGTGCACAACGCGTTCGACGGCATGGGTCCCTCGGCGTGCTTCCCGGGGCAGCCGATCTGCGGTGCCGGCGATGTGGTGCTGCGCGTGCTGCACGTCTCCGGGCCGGTCGTTCTTGGCCCTAAGGGGCCGATGTTCCTCGCGCTCTATCCGCTGATCCCGTGGATCGGCGTAATGGCGGCGGGCTACGTGTTCGGCCGGCTGTACACGATGGACGCGGCCGACCGCCATCGGCTCCTTGTGCGCCTGGGTGTGGCGATCATCGCCACGTTCGTCGTGCTGCGAGCGACGAACCTGTACGGCGATCCGAGCAAGTGGTCCATCCAGCCGCGCGGCGCGGCGTTCACCGTGCTCTCGTTTCTCAACCTCACGAAGTACCCGCCCTCGCTGCTGTACCTGTGCATGACGCTCGGTCCCGCGATTCTGCTGCTGGCGTTTCTCGAGCGCGAGCGGCGCGGGCGGCTGGCGATGGCGCTCGTGCAGTTCGGCCGCGTGCCGCTGCTGTTCTATGTCCTGCAGTGGGTCTTCGCCCACGGCGTCGCATACGCGGCGTTCGTCGCGGCCGGAAAGCCGACCGAAGCGTTGTTCATCTTCCACAACAATCCGCCCGAGACGCTCGCCCGCGCCGGCTTCCCGCTGGCGGTCGTGTACGCGTTCTGGATCGCCGGCGTGCTTGCGTTGTACCCGGTCTGCAAGTGGTACGCGGGGGTGAAGCGCCGACGGAATGATTGGTGGCTCGGGTACCTCTGAGGAGTGGGCACCGAGCGGGCGTTTTCAGGGATCGGGCCGACTCGGGGAATGAAGTCGCGGCTGGCTGCGTCAATGACCGATGGTAGGTCGCTCGGCGATGGCCGAGCGGCATCGCCACCCAGGCTGCCGTCCCATCCCCATCGCCCAGGCTCACATGGCCACGATCGCTGCTGCCGCCGCGCCAATCGATACCATCCTCTACCGTCCGCCGACTCGTCAGCGCGTCGATTCGATCGATCTGCTGCGCGGGCTCGTGATGGTGATCATGATGCTCGATCACACGCGCGACTTCTTCAGCGCAGCACAGTTCCAGTTCGATCCCACTGACCTGACGAAGACGTCGGTCGCCCTCTTTCTGACGCGCTGGATCACGCACTACTGCGCGCCGGTGTTTTTCTTCCTCGCCGGCACGGGCGCCTATCTTCGTCGTGCGCGCGGTGCGACGCCGGCGGAGCTGAGCCGATTCCTCATCAGTCGCGGACTGTGGTTGATCGTGCTCGAGCTCACGGTGATCCGTGCACTGATCACGTTCGACGTGCTACCCCGCGGCATGTACATTGGTCAAACGATCTGGGCACTCGGCTGGTCGATGATCGTGCTCGCCGCGCTGGTTCACCTCCCGCTCCGCGTGATCGGCGCGCTCGGGCTGGTGATGATTCTCGCGCACAACGCCTTCGACGGTATGGTCCCCGCCGCGTGCGTACCGGGGAAGCCACTCTGCGGCGTCGGGGACATCCTGCTCAACGTACTGCATCAGCCAGGCTTCATCGCGCTCGGCGCCCACGGGCCGGTGTTCTACTCACACTACCCTCTCATTCCGTGGATCGGCGTGATGGCGGTCGGCTATGCATTCGGCCGGTTGTACACGCTGGACGCGGCCGATCGCCAACGGGTGCTGATGCGCCTGGGTGTGGCGATCATCGCCACGTTCGTCGTCCTGCGAGCGACGAACCTGTACGGCGATCCGAGCAAGTGGTCCATCCAGCCGCGCGGGGTCTCGTTCACGGCGCTGTCGTTCCTCAACACGACGAAGTATCCGCCCTCGCTGCTGTATCTCTGCATGACGCTTGGTCCCGCGATTCTCCTGCTGGCGTTCCTCGAGCGTGAACGGAGAGGTCGGTTCGGCACGGCGCTCGTGCAGTTCGGTCGCGTGCCGCTGATGTTCTATGTCCTGCAGTGGGTGTTCGCCCACGGCGTCGCGTACGCGGCGTACAGGGCAGTCGGAAAGCCGACCGGTGCGCTGTTCAGGTTCCACGACAACTCACCCGAAGTGCTCGCCCTCGCCGGTTTCTCGCTGCCCGTGGTATACGTGTTCTGGATCGCGGGCGTGCTCACCCTGTACCCGATCTGCAAAAGGTACGCGGGGGTGAAACGGAGGCGGAATGATTGGTGGTTGGGGTATCTGTGATTGGTTGGTGAGCGGTGCCGTACTTCGTACTTGGTACAACTGACATACCGAGACCCGTGCGACTGCCCCACCGAATGCACCGACGCCGCTCTACCCGGGACGCTCTGATCAGAGCGTTTAAGTAGAGCGGCGTCCAATCAGTCGTGGGGATGGTCGGCCAATCTCGGTACTACGGTCGTACTCAATACGAAGTACTTCAGTGCATTGCCAGGGCGTGCGAGATCGCTCAGTCGATCAGCATTGTCGCCGGATCCTCCATCAACTCCTTCACTCGCACCAGGAAGAGCACCGCCTGCTGCCCGTCGATCACGCGGTGATCGTAGGAGAGGGCGACGTACATCATCGGGCGGATCACCACCTGGCCGTGCACGGCGATCGGGCGGTCCTGCGTCTTGTGCAGGCCGAGGATGCCGACCTGGGGAAAGTTGATGATCGGCGTGGAGACGAGCGAGCCGAAGACGCCGCCGTTCGTGATCGTGAAGGTGCCGCCGGTGAGATCTTCCATCGCGAGCTTGCCATCGCGCGCCTTCTTCGCGAGCGCGCCAATGTCGCGCGAGACCTCGATCATCCCCTTCCGGTCGGCGTCCTTGATGTTCGGCACGACGAGGCCCGCCTCGGAGGCGACAGCGATCCCCATGTTGACGTAGTGCTTGTAGATGATCGAGTCGCCGTCGATCTGGGCGTTGACGACGGGATACGCCTTGAGCGCCATCGTCGCGGCCTTCACGAAGAAGGGCATGAAGCTGAGCTTCACGCCGTGCTCCTTCTCCACCTTCTCCTTCATCCGCTCGCGCAGCGCGCTCACGGCGGACATGTCGATCTCGTTGAACGTCGTGAGCGTCGCCGTCGAGCTCTGCGAGAGCAGCAGGTTCTCGGCGATGCGTTTGCGACGCGTCGTCATCTTCTCGCGCGTCTCTCGCTCGCCGGCTGGTACGGCGAAGCGAGGAGGCGCTGCGGGCGCCGGCGCGGCGACGGGTCTGGGCGCGGCAGCGTTCGTGGCGACAGCAGCCGCTGCGATGTGCTCGATGACGTCAGGCTTGCTCACGACGCCGCCGCGCCCCGTGCCGGGGACGGCGGCGAGATTTACACTCTGCTCGGCCGCGACGCGCTGCGCCGCGGGTGAGGCGCGTACTTCGGACGGCGGAGCAGCGGGAGGAGCGGAAGCGGCGGAAGCGGGCACGCTCGGCGCGGCGGGCGCGGGCGGCGCTGGCGCGGGGGCAGGAGCCGTGGGAGCAGGGGCGCTCGGCGCGGCACCGGCGCCCTCGGAGAGCTCGCCGAGCAGCTCGTCGACCTTGACGACGTCGCCCTCGCTGCGGGCGCGCTTGGCCAGCACACCCGCCGCCAGCGCCGGCACCTCGACCGTGATCTTGTCGGTCTCGAGCTCGACCAGCGTGTCGCCGGCGGCGACCGCGTCGCCTTCCTTCTTGAGCCAGCGGGACACGGTCGCCTCGACGATCGACTCGCCGAGGGGAGGGACTTTGATTGCGGTCATGAGTGCGCGTCTCGGGGCAGATCGAGGAGGACGAGCGCGCCTTTCGCCCCGCTCGACCCCCGGGTAGCATTCGCCGAGCAATATAACCCCCGGCCACAGGCGTGCGAGGACTCACCATCTCGGCCCACGGCGGGCTCGATCGCCTCGAGTTGCGCGACGACCTCGCGGTTCCCGCGCTCGTATCGGACACGCAGGTCCGCGTGCGCGTTCTCGCCGCCGCGCTGAACCATCTGGATCTGTTCGTCGTCGGCGGATTGCCCAACGTGCGCATCGTGCCGCCGTGGATCATCGGCTCGGACGCGATGGGGACGATCGACGAGGTAGGCGCCGCAGTGAGCGGACTCGGCGTCGGCGACCGCGTGCTGATCAATCCCGGACTGAGCGATCGCACGTGCGAGTACTGTCTGGCGGGTGAGCAACCGCTCTGTCCTCGGTTCAGCATACTGGGCGAGCACGTTCCCGGCACGCTGACGGAGCAGATCGTGTTGCCGGCGGCGAACGTGCGACGCGTGGCGACCGACGCGGATCAGGCGGAGGGTGCGGCATTCACCCTCTCGACGCTGACGGCATGGCGGATGCTGGCGTCCCGCGCGCGCGTGATGCCGGGAGAGCACGTGCTCATCTGGGGAATCGGCGGGGGCGTCGCACAGGCGTGCCTGCAGATCGCCAAGCTGCGCGGCGCCTACGTGACGGTGACGTCGGGGAGCGACGCGAAGCTGGAGCGCGCCATGGCGCTGGGCGCGGACGCGACGATCAACCATCGTGGCATCGACGTGGGAAGGGAGATGCGCGCGCGCACGCAGAAGCGGGGCGTCGATGTCGTGGTCGATTCGGTCGGCGAAGCGACGTGGGCCCAATCGCTCGGCGCGCTCGGCCGGCGCGGCCGGCTCGTGACGTGCGGCGGCACGTCCGGCCCGATGGTGACGACCGACGTGCGGCGGCTGTTCTGGAACCAGTGGAGCATCCTGGGATCGACGATGGGGAACGACACGGAGTTCGACGCCGTCGTCGAGCACTTCAGCGCTGGACGGCTGCGGCCTCCGATCGACGGCGTCTATCCTCTTCACGATGCGCGCGCGGCGTTCGAGCGGATGGCGAGCGGAGAGCAGTTCGGAAAGCTGGTCGTGCGGATCGCATCGTGAGCGACGAGCACGCGCAGTTCGAGCCCGCGGAACAGCAGGCGATCCGCGACGCGGTCGCGGCGGGGGAGAAGCCCGTATGTCCGCGCGACGGCGCGATCATGACGGCACGCGCGATCGGCGGTGGGTCGTTCGGGCTGGGGTATGCGCGGCGGCGGGAGTGGTTGATGTGCCCGAGGTGTAAGAGGTCGGTGATCTTTGATCGGAGGAGGGGGACTCGAAATTGAACGGCCGACCGCGAGTACCGGGTATGCGAGTACCCGGTAACCCGGTAACCAGTATCGGTGAGCTAGCTCCGGTCATCCCCTCGGGATTGCGATGGTCCGACCTTCACTTCATCGTGGCCCACGACCATCCGGGAGCATCCCACGCGTACTCGGTACCGGGTACTCAGCTACCCGCTACTGCAGTGGCAGTTATCATTCAGCACCTCAGCCTCCCACCCATGATCCAATCCTCCGCCATCGACTTCGGAGATCGGTTGCAGACGAGCTTCGCGCAGGTGTTCGGCGAGCTGCTGCCGGCGCTCGGCGGTGCGGTCGTCATTCTGTTCGCGGGCTATCTGCTGGCGAAGGTGCTGGAGAAGCTGACCGAGCGCTTCCTCCGGCGCATCCGCTTCAACCGTCTGCTCGAGCGCGGCGGCGTGCTGCAGGCCGTCGAGCGATCCGGATCGCACTTCAACCCGGTCCGGGTGCTGTCGAACCTCGTGTTCTGGCTGGTGATGTTCGCCGTGATCCTCGTCGCGGCGAACGCGCTCGGGCTCGAGTCGCTGGCGAACGTGTTCGGGGAGCTGGTGAGCTACATCCCGAGCGTGATCGCGGCGATCATCATCATCCTCGCGGGGATCGTGCTCGGCGGCTTCGTCGGCGGTCTCATCGCCGCGTCGGCGGGCGCGCTGCACGGTGGCCGCGCGCTCGCCCGCGTCGGGCGTGGCGGCGTGATCCTGCTCGCCGTGTTCATGGCACTGCAGGAGCTCGGCATCGCGACGGACATCGTGACGACGGCGTTCGCGATCCTGTTCGGCGCGATCGCGCTGGCGATGGCGCTCGCGTTCGGCCTCGGCAACCGCGAGCTGGCGGGCGAGGTGACGCGCGAGTGGTACGAGCAGTACCGCCGCGAGCGCGACGAAGCACTGGCGCGCGAGCGGGAGCTCGAGGCGCGCGACGAGGCGGAGATGCAGAGCGAGTTCCCGGATCGGCGACCGAGCGGGCTGCAGGGGAGTGAGTAGGCGCGCCGACGGCGCGCGGTAGACGGTTTTCGATCGTAAACCGTAAACGATCAGCCGACAAACCAGTCCTCGACACACACTCAAAAGGCGCGATGTAAGTCGTTGTGGCACAACGCTTTCCAAGCGCACAAAATCGTTGCTTTTCGCCCTCCCTTCGGGTAGATTTCGAGGTCTGCGAAATCCCCGCCGTTTTCGTGTTTCCGAGCCGCCGAGTCCAGCCGAATCATGACCGCCCCGAACAACCGCGAACGCATCCTTCCGCGCCTGATCGACGACGAGATCAGGGAATCGTTCATCAACTATTCGATGAGCGTGATCGTCTCGCGCGCGCTTCCCGACGTGCGCGACGGACTGAAGCCGGTGCACCGGCGCGTGCTCTACGCGATGAACGAGCTCGGGCTCGTACCGGGCCGTCCGTTCAAGAAGTGCGCGACGGTGGTCGGCGACGTGCTCGGCAAGTATCACCCGCACGGTGACCAGAGCGTGTACGACGCGCTCGTGCGCATGGTGCAGGACTTCTCGCTGCGCTATCCGCTCGTCGACGGACAGGGAAACTTCGGCTCGATCGAGGGCGACTCCGCGGCGGCGTACCGGTACACCGAAGCCAAGCTCTCCCCGATCGCGATGGAGATGCTGGCCGACATCGACAAGAACACGGTCGACTTCGGGCCCAACTTCGACGATCGGCTCGAGGAGCCGACGGTGCTGCCGTCGGGGATCCCGAACCTGGTCGTCAACGGCTCGTCCGGGATCGCGGTCGGCATGGCGACGAACATCCCGCCGCACAATCTCCGCGAGACGGTCTCGGCGATCCTCCACCTGATCGATCATCCCGAGGCGACCGCGGGCGATCTGCGCAAGTTCATCAAGGGCCCCGACTTCCCGACGGGCGGCTACATCTACGGCCGCGAGGGGATCAAGGACTACCAGGAGAACGGCCGCGGCCGGATCGTCGTCCGCGCGCGCGCCGTGATCGAGGAGAAGGAGTCGTCGAACAAGTCGCAAATCGTCGTCACCGAGATCCCGTATCAGGTGAACAGCGCGCGGCTGATGGAGAACATCGCCGAGCTGGTTCGGGACAAGAAGATCGAAGGGATCAGCGACCTCCGGAACGAGACCAACCGCGAGGGCATGCGCATCGTGATCGAGCTGAAGCGCGACGCGATCCCGCGCGTCGTGCTCAACCAGCTCTACAAGCACACGCAGCTCCAGACGACCTTCGGCGTGATCATGCTCGCCTTGGTGCCCGATGCGGCGACCAAGCGGCTGGTACCGAAGATCATGTCGCTCAAGGAGGTGCTGGAGCATTACGTCACGCATCGCCACGAGGTGATCGTCCGCCGCGCGCAGTTCGAGCTCGACAAGGCGCTCGAGCGCGAGCACATCCTCGAGGGGCTCAAGATCGCGGTCGACAACATCGACGAGGTGATCAAGATCATCCGCGCCGCGCCCGACACGCCGGTGGCGAGCGCGCAGCTGCAGACGCGGTTCAAGCTGAGCGAGCGGCAGGCCGAGGCGATCCTCAACATGCGCCTCGCCAAGCTCACCGGGCTCGAGATCGACAAGCTCGAGGCCGAGCTCAAGGAGGTCCGCGCGATCATCAAGGACCTGCGCGCGCTCCTCGGCTCGCGCGAGAAGCGAATGGCGCTCCTCAAGTCCGAGCTGCAGCAGATCGCCGCGAAGTACGGTGACGAGCGGCGCACGGAGATCACGAGCGACGAGGGCGAGTTCACGATCGAGGACCTCATCGCCGACGAGGAGATGGTGATCACCATCTCGCACTCGGGCTACATCAAGCGCACGTCGGTCTCGACGTACAAGAAGCAGCGCCGCGGCGGCCGCGGGCTCAACGGACAGGGGCTCAAGGACGAGGATTTCGTCCAGCACCTCTTCGTGGCCAGCACGCACGAGTACATCCTCGTCTTCACCGACGACGGACGGTGCTTCTGGCTCAAGGTGCACGAGATCCCGCAGGCGGGTCGCGCCGCAAAGGGGAAGCCGGTCGTGAACCTGATCAACGTCACGCCCGACACCAAGGTCCAGGCGATCGTGCCGGTGCGCGAGTTCCGCGACGATCAGTTCCTCCTCTTCGCCACGAAGCAGGGCACGGTGAAGAAGACGGCGCTGTCGCAGTACGCGAACCCGCGCTCGACCGGGATCAAGGCGATCAAGATCGAGCAGGGCGACGAGCTGATCGACGTGCAGATCACGAGCGGCACGAACGACATCGTGCTCGCGACGCGGCACGGACTCTCCATCCGCTTCCACGAGCAGGACGTGCGCGAGATGGGTCGTGACACGACGGGGGTGAAGGGGATCGAGCTCGGTCCGCGCGACGAGCTGATCGGCATGGTCGTGATCAAGCGCGACGCGACGCTGCTCGTCGTCGCCGAGCGCGGGATCGGCAAGTGCTCGAAGATCGACGACTACCGCGTGCAGAAGCGCGGCGGGAAGGGGATCATCACGATCAACCGCACCGAGAAGACGGGCGACGCGGTGTCGATCATGGAAGTGCTCCCCGAGGACGAACTGATGCTCATGACCAAGCAGGGGATCCTGATCCGCATGGCGGTGAAGGGCATCCGCGTGGCGGGGCGGAACACCCAGGGCGTCAAGCTGGTCAACCTCGACCAGAACGATTTCGTGATGGCCGTCGCCCGCGTGGTGCCGGACGACGAGGAGGAAGGCGAGGGCGTCGAAGGCGAGGCCGAGCCGGTGGGCGTGGAGGGCGACGAGGGCGACGAGTAGGGTCCCGCGCGCCCCGAACACGATGACGGCCCCGGCGCATGCGCCGGGGCCGTCGCGCATCCACGATCGGCTTTCCGCTCCCTGTCCTCGACAGTAGCTTGAGCAGCCCCCCCGCCCCGTCGCCTGTGCAGTCTTCGTTCGCGAGCAATCCCACAGAGCCGATCACCCTCCAGGCCATCCCCAACGCCATGGGGATGACCGTCGAGCTGCCGGCGCTGTCGGCGCCGGAGCTGGCGGAGACACTCCACCGCGACCGCGAGTCGCTGGTGCGGGACGCGCTGCTCTGGCAGCGCTGGGTGCGTTACGCCGGCCTGCTGGCGCTCGTGGTGCTCGCGCTCGTGCTGGGCGAGCGTTCCAATCGCGACATGCTCATTCCGGTCGCGTCGGTGGCCCTGGCCTACGTGCTGTGCGTCGCGCTGACGGGCGAGCAGATCCGTCGCGCCGAGACGGTGCACGCGAGCCGGTTGCCGGCGCTGCTCGTCACGGCGGACGTGCTCGCGCTCGCCGCGCTCGTGTGGCTCACGGGCAACCCAGCCGTTGCCTCGCGCATGCTGATCGGTGCGCTGCTCGTCGTGCAGCTCGCGGTGTTCTACTTCGGGTGGGGGCTCGGCATCTACGCTGCCGTGATCTCGGCGCTCGCCTACATCGCGATCACGCTGGTGCTGCCGCCTCAGGCGCCGGGCCCGGTGCCCGTGCTGCGCGACGTCGCATTCACGGCGGGCCTGTTCACGCTCGTCAGCGCGGTGCTCATCTCCGCATACGGCAGCTTCCGCGAGCGGATGAACCGCTTGCGACTGTTCTGCAAGCTGGTCGAGGACGGCGACGCGCGCCCCGTGCTCGACCTGGGGGTGGACAAGCGGCCCGACGATCTGACGCTGCTCGCCCAGAGCTTCGAATCGATGCGCGTCCGTCTGGGCGAGCAGATCGGCACCGACCCCCTCACGGGCTGCCTCAATCGCCGGGCGCTCGAGACGCGGCTGCGCACCGAATTGCGCCAGGCGAAGCGACGCGCCAACACGCTCGCCGTGCTGGCGATCGATCTGGATCACTTCAAGACGATCAACGACACGCACGGCCACCCCTTCGGAGACCTCGTGTTGACCGGGCTCGCGAACATCATGAAGGAGACGGCGCGCGACACCGACGCCGTCGCGCGCCTTGGCGGGGATGAGTTCTTCGTCGTGCTGCCCGATACGGGGTGGGAGGGCGCTCTCACCTTCGCCGAGCGAATCCGCCGTCGTGTGGACGAGACGACGTTCTCGTCGCCCCGCGCGTCGATGCGCATCACGATCTCGGTCGGCGTCGCGCTGGCGCGCGGCACAGATCCGGTGTCGGCGGCGACGTTGATGCAGGAAGCGGATCAATCGCTCTACAAGGCGAAGAGCGGAGGGCGGAATCGTGTCTTCGCTTGATGCCGTCGCGCCGTCACCGACCGCACTGATCACGCTGGCGGAGCTCGAAGCTGCCGCGGCGCGTATCGCGCCGGTGGCCGTGCGCACGCCACTGCTGCCGTTCGATCATGCCTCCGAGTTGCTCGGTGCCGAGATCTGGGTGAAGCCGGAGATGCTCCAGCGAAGCGGCGCGTTCAAGTTCCGCGGTGCGTACAACTTCCTCGCACAGCTCGGCGACGAGGAGCGCCGCCGGGGCGTCGTGGCGCCGTCGTCAGGGAATCACGCGCAGGCCGTGGCGATGGCGGCGCGGATGTTCGGCGTGCCTGCAGTGGCGGTGATGCCGACCACGGTGACGCCGGCGAAGCGTGCCGGCGCCGAGCGGCTGGGCGCGCGCATCGAGCTCGCTGGGACGACGACCCAGCACCGCTGGGAGCGCGCCGTCGAGCTCGTGGAGAGAGAGGGGCTCACGATGGTGCCGCCGTACGACCATCCGTGGATCGTCGCGGGGCAGGGCACCGTGGGACTGGAGATCGCGGCCGACCTGCCGGACGTCGGTACGGTGCTCGTGCCGGTCGGTGGCGGAGGGCTGAGCGCGGGCACGGCGGCGGCGATCAAGCTGCGCGCTCCGAACGCGCGCGTCGTCGGCGTGGAGCCGGCCGGCGCGGCGAAGCTCACACGCGCACGCGCGGCCGGCCGGCCGGTACAGCTCGGGAGCACCTCGGGGCTGGCCGACGGACTGCTCGCTGTCGCGGTCGGCGATCTTCCCTTCGCGCATCACGCCGCGTACGTCGACGAGGTGGTGACGGTCGAGGACGACGCGCTACGCGGAGCGATGCGCGCGCTGTTCGATCGGTTGAAGCTCGTCGCCGAGCCGAGCGGCGCGATCACCGTGGCGGCGCTGCTGGAGGGCGTGGTGGCACCACGCGGACGAACCGTGGCAGTGCTGAGCGGCGGGAACATCGAATGGAACGGCGTGGCCGCACTGCTCGCGGAGTCGTGACGCGATGAACCGCTGCCCCGCGTGCGGGAAGACCTACGGCGACGAGGCGCGCTTCTGCACGCGGGACGGCAGCAAGCTCGTCGCCGTCGCCGAGAAGGGATCGACGCGCGAGACCGTCGCCGGTCGCGCCGAGCCACCGACCGCGGTGACACACGGCAACCTGACGGGCCGCGTGCTCGACGGGCGATATCGCATCGAGCGGAAGATCGGCGAGGGCGGCATGTCGTTCGTTTATCTGGCGAAGGACATCGCGTCCGACGAGCAGTACGCGATCAAGGTGCTGTCCGCGGCGCTGTCGAGCGACGCCAACGCGATGGCGCGACTGCGACGCGAAGCGAGCCTCGGTATGCGTCTCGCGCACCCGAACGTGTGCCACATCATCCGGCTCGGTGAGACGCCGGACGGGCTCGTGTACGTCGTGATGCCATACGTGGAGGGCGAGGTGCTCTCCGACCGGAACAACCGGCTGGGCACGATCCCGATCGGCGACGTGGTGAACTACGTGCGCGACATCGCGGCGGGACTGCACGTCGCGCACGAGCTCAAGATCGTGCACCGCGATCTGAAGCCCGAGAACGTGATGATCTGTCCGAACTCGAGCGGAGGCGAGCGCGCCGTCGTGATGGACTTCGGGCTGGCGAAGGAGCGGCGCGCGGACGCCGAGCTGCAGAAGCTCACGGCGACCGGGATCATCCTCGGGACGCCGGAGTTCATGAGCCCGGAGCAGCTGCGCGGCCGACCGCTCGATCCGCGCACCGACGTGTACTCGCTGGCGCTCATGACCTACGAGATGCTGACTGGCAAGCTGCCGTTCAGCGGCCGGACGCAGCAGGAGATGATGATCGCGCGGCTCCGGAGCGATCCGGTGCCGCTGCGCGACGCCGCGCCGGGGCTCGGGCTCGAGGCGGTGGAGCGCGTGCTGCAAAAGGCGATGCAGCGCGATCCCGGCGACCGCTATCAGACCGCGCCGGAATTCGCGACGGCGCTCGCCGCGGCGTCCAGGGTCGACGGCGAAGAGACGAGCCGGCTCGGGCGGTTCTTCGCTCGTTGACCGCGCGCTCGGAGGTCTGGATGCGAAAACAAATCCGCACGTCGGGCAGCGCACGGACGTGCGGCGTCGGCGTCGTTGCGCTGCTCGTGGCACTGGGCTGTGGCGGCAGCACCGGCAGCGAGCCGGTGACGCTGTCGCCAAACGACACGGGGCGCACGACGACGCTCGACGGTCGCCTCGTCGTGCCGGCCGGATTCAAGGTCACCTACTTCGCGCGCGATCTCGACGGTGTGCGGTTCATGGCGATCTCGCCGGATGGCGTGCTCTACGCGACGCAGCCAGGGCGAGGTCGTGTGGTGCGACTGCCGGACGCCAACCGCGACGGCGTGGCCGACAGCGTCGTGGTGGTGGTGGCGGGGCTGAACCAGCCGCATGGCCTGGCGTTTCACAAGGGCGTGCTGTACGTGGCGGCGACGGACGGCGTGGCGCGGGTGGCCCTCGGCGCCGACGGCAAGGCGAGCGGCAGCCCCGTGTACGTGAATCGATACTCGGGCTCGGGCGGGCACTGGACGCGGACGATCGTGTTCGGCGCCGACAGCGCGATGTACGTGTCGGTGGGCTCGTCGTGCAATCTCTGCATCGAGCAGTCGACCGACCGCGCCGCGGTGCTGCGATTCAACGAGGACGGCTCGGGGAAGCGGGTGTTCGCCTCCGGGCTTCGCAATGCGGTCGGGTTGGCGGTGGAGCCGCAGACCAGCGCGCTCTGGGCGGCAGTGAACGAGCGCGACAACCTGCCGCCGAATCACGAGGACCTGCCGCCGGAGGAGATCGACATCCTCACGGATGGTGGCGACTACGGCTGGCCGTACTGCTACGGCGACCGCGTGCCGAATCCCGAGTACAACGACGCGGCGCGATGCGCGAACACGATCGCGCCCGCCGCGAAGCTGCAGGCGCACTCCGCACCGCTCGGCATGGCCTTTCTGGCACGGGCGTCGGCGCTGCCGGACGAGTATCGATCCGATCTCCTCGTCGCCTATCACGGCTCGTGGAACCGCGACACGCCGACGGGCGCCAAGGTGGTGCGCATCCACGTGAGCGATGGGAAGCCCGGCGCGGTCGAGGACTTCGTCACCGGCTGGCAGAAGGCAGACGGCAGCCGGTGGGGCCGACCGGCGGACGTGACTGTCGCTTCGGACGGCAGCGTCATGATCTCGGATGACACGGGCAACGCAATCTACCGCGTGTCGCGCTGAGGGCGTGCGAACACTTCGCGGGCGCACCGTGCTGGCGAGCCTCGCGGCGCTGAGCATCGGCGCCGGATCGCTTCGCGCGCAACAGTCGCCGGTCATTGGGTCGACTTACGAGCCGGGCATCGACGTCCTCGACTACGACGTGCGGCTCGTGCTGCCCGACACGGGTGCGTTCCTGCGCGGCGACGTCACGGTCACCGCGCGCCGCGCGCCCTCGGCGACGCGGCTGCGGCTCGATCTCGTCGACTCGATGCACGTGCGCGCGGTGGAGGTGAATGGCGTGCGTGTGCGCGCGCCGCACGCCCGGAACTCGCTCGACGTGCCGCTGTCCCCTGCAGCGGGTGACAGCGTGCGCGTCCGCGTCGTGTACGACGGCATGGTGAGCGACGGGCTGGTGGCCCGGAAGGACGGCAGGGGTCGGTGGACGTGGTTCGGCGACAACTGGCCCGACCGCACGCGGCAGTGGCTTCCCACGGTGGATCACCCAAGCGACAAGGCGACGGTGAGTTGGACCGTCCGCGCTCCGGAGCGAAACGTCGTCGTGGCGAACGGCGCTCCGCTCGGCGCGAACCATCTCACCGTCGGTGGACGGCGGCTGCTGGAAACGCGCTGGCGCGAGACGAAGCCGATTCCGCCCTATCTGATGGTCATCGCGGCGGGGCCGATGATCCGACTCGATCTCAAGGCGACGACCTGCCATCGCGGCGAGGATGGCGGGTGCGTGCAGCAGTCCGTCTACGTGATGCCGGAGAACCGCGATTGGCTGCCGGGAGTCTTCACCGCCACGGACGGGATCATGTCGCTGTTCGAGCGGCTCGTCGCACCATTCCCGTACGAGAAGCTCGCGCACCTGCAGTCGTCGACACGCTTCGGCGGGATGGAGAACGCGAGCGCGATCTTCTACGACGGCAAGCTCTTCCCCGAGCAGAAGGTGACGGATGGCCTTCTCGCGCACGAGATGGCGCATCAGTGGTTCGGCGACGCCGTGACCGAGCGCGAGTGGGGGCATCTCTGGCTCTCGGAGGGTTTCGCCGACTACTTCGGGGCACTGTGGGCCCGCCAGGCGCGCGGCGACTCCGCCTACCGCGCGGCGCTCGCGAACCTCCGCGACAAGATCCTCGGCGACAGCGTGGTCGCGACGCGGCCGGTGATCGACACGGCGCAGACGCAGTACCTCGCGCTGCTCAACGCGAACAGCTACGACAAGGGCGCCTTCGTGCTGTCGATGCTGCACCATCAGCTCGGCGACAGCGCCTTCTTTCGCGGCATCAGGAGCTACTACGCCGCGCATCGCCACGGCAACGCCTTGAGCGACGACCTGCGCCGAGAGCTGGAGCGATCGTCGGGTCGCTCGCTCGGCCCGTTCTTCGATCAGTGGCTGCGACGGCCGGGTTGGGCCGAGCCGGCGATCGGCTGGGCGTACGACGCCTCGACCGGCACCGTCTCGATCTTGGCACTGCAGGAGGGGCGGTTCGGCGCATTCGCGCTGCCGCTGCCGGTCGACGTCACGGACGCGGAAAACGTGAAGCACCGCCTGGTCGTCGACATCCCGGCGGAGCCGCGTGTGACGGTGCCGCTCCCTGGCCGGTTTCCGCGTCGGCCCGCGTCGCTCGGCTTCGATCCCGACTCCACGCTGCTCGCCCGCATCTCGCCCTTATGATGGAACGCTGTCTGTTCGCGCTCGCCGCGCTGCTCACGCTCGCGCCGGCGGCGTCGCGTGCACAGGACGGTGTGTTGCCACGATCAGAGGCGGAGTCGCTGATCGACGGAGGGCGCTGGGCGGAGGCGGAGGAGATGCTGTACGCCAGCGTTCGCGAGCGCCCGCGCGACCCCGTCGCGCGGGCGCGACTCGGACGGTATCTCGCCATGAAGGGCGCGCTCCGCCCCGGGCTGGTGCTGGTGGAGGAAGCGGGAGAGTTCGGGCTGCCGTCGGCGACGGTGCGCGCGCTCGCCACACCGATCCGCACGCTGCTCGACTGGCGCGAGCGCGTGGCGTCGTCGGCGCGCGATTCGACGATCTTCGTGCGGCCGCCGACGAGCGCGGGTGCGCTCATGCGATTCCCCCTCGAACGTCCTGCGCGTGGCGATACGCTCTGGGCGGAGCTCGTTCCCAGGATGATCGCCTTCGACAGCGCGTTCGGCGCGAACCCGCGCGTCGGCATCGAGACGATCGACGCGGCCGTCCCGGCGTTCGATGTCGCGGACCACATCGTTCGACTCCACGCCGATCCGCGCTCGGCGTTGCGTGCCGTCGGCCGCCGTTATCCCGTCCTGCGCACGGAGCGCGAAGTGCGCGTGCTGCTCGCGCCGGGGCGGGTGCGCCCGCTCGACGAGGCGCTCCGTGAGCTCACACCGCGGTGGTGGCAGCTCGATCTGCCGCACGGTCTGCTCGTCGTGCGCTGACGCACCGCTCGCCGCGCGTCCGCTCGCGGCGCTCCTTCAGCGCCCGATCGCGCCGAGCTCCACGAGGAGACAGCGGTCCTGCACGACGTCGATCCCCTCGCGCGCGAGGCGCTCGGCCACGGCGTCGTTGCGAATGCCGAGCTGGAACCAGACCGACGCGGGACGCTTGGCGAGGATGTCGTCGACGTGTGCGTCGATGTCTTTCGCGCGACGGAAGACGTCGACCATGTCGATCTCGCCAGGGATCGCGGCGAGGGTCCGATAGACCCGCTCCCCGAGGATCTCGGTGACCTCGGGGTAGTAGACGGGCACCGGGACGATCTCGTACCCGGCGCGCTTCGCGTACTCGGGGACGTAGTAGGCCGGCTGTCCGCTCTCGGATGTCTTCATCCCGAGCACGGCGATGCGCCGCGTTCGCTCGAGCAGCGCGCGGATGCCGGCGGTGTCGTCGATCAGATGGCGTCGCCAGGCGGTGTCACTGGAGACGGCCGTGGATGGAGGGGTCATGGCGTTAGGTGATGCCAGGATCGTGCGAGAATCAACAGACGCTGCATTGGCACTGCTCCGTAGTCCTCAGCCCGCTCTCGCCGTGTACATTTCTCCCTCCCTCCCGCTGACACGGAGATGACGCTCGATGCGAATGCTCGTTCTCGGAGCTGGCCTGCAGGGCTCGGCGTGTGCCTACGACCTGTTGCAGAACCCCGACGTGAGCCAGGTGCGGCTCGCCGACGTTCGCTTCGACCACCTGCCCGAGTTCCTGAAGCCGCTCTCGGGTCCCCGACTCATCCCGACGACGCTCGACGTCCGCGACCGTGAGGCCGTGCTCGCCGTCATGCGCGAGTCCGACGCCGTGATGAGCGCGATCCCGTATTACCTCAACCTGCAGCTCACCGAGTGCGCCGTCGAGGCCGGCGTGCACTTCTGCGATCTCGGTGGCAACACCGAGATCGTCTTCCAGCAGAAGGCGCTCGCCGATCGCGCGGAAGCGAAGGGCGTGACGATCGTCCCGGACTGTGGAGTCGCGCCGGGGATGGTGAACATCCTGGCCGAGCACGGTATCCGGCAGATCGACGCGGTGGATTCGGTCCGGATCTACGTCGGTGGGCTTCCGCAGGATCCCGACCCGCCTCTCAACTACCAGGTCGTCTACTCGCTCGAGGGAGTGCTCGACTATTACACGACGCGCTCGTGGGTGCTGCGAGACGGCCGGCGCAGTCAGGTGACGGCGCTGTCGGAGCGCGAACCGGTGAAATTTCCCGAGCCGGTCGGCACACTCGAGGCGTTTCACACCGCGGGCGGTCTCTCCACCATGGCGTTCCGCTACGAGGGAAAGATCGCGGAGATGGAGTACAAGACCCTTCGATACCCCGGGCACGCCGAGATCATGGAGACGATCCGTGAGCTCGGTCTGCTCGACCTCGAGCCGCTGGATGTGAAAGGGGTCAAGGTCGCGCCGCGCGACGTGTTCGTCGCGGCGGTGGGGCCGAAGCTGTTCAAGCCGAAGGGGAAAGATCTTCTCGCGCTTCGCGTCACCGTCCGCGGCACGAAGGGCGGCAAGCCCGCCGAGCGCCGGTTCGACCTCGTCGACCGATACGACGAGACGCACGGCATCAGCGCGATGATGCGAACGACCGGCTACTCGCTGTCGATCACCGGCCAGATGCAGGTACGCCGCCAGGTCAGCCCGGCGGGGGTGTGGACTCCTGACGAGTGCATGCCGGCGGAGGCGTATATTCGAGAGCTCCATGCCCGGGGGATAGAGCTGAGAGAAACGGTGAGTTAGTGATCCAACCCATGCACCGCTGTTCTCACTCTCTCACGAAATTGGCGAGCGTCGCGCCCATCGCGTCGATCGTTGCCTTCGCGTTCCAGCGGTCGTTGCCGTTGTAGATGAACGAGAAGGCGAGGATCTCGCCGTTCCGTGCCGTGACGTAGCCGGCCAGGCTCACCACGGTGTTCGTCGTCCCGGTCTTGGCGTGGAGATTCCCCTGCGCGGGGGTGGACCGCATGCGCCGGCGGAGCAGCTCGGACTCGCCGGCCACCGGCAGCGATCCGTGGAACGCCGACGACCACGGCCCCTGGTGCGCGTAGCCGAGGAGGTGGATCATCGCGCGGGGCGTCATGAAGTCGAGCGTCGAGAGTCCCGATCCATCGGACACGCGGATCTGCTGCGGATCGGCGCCGACCTTCTTCTGCATGAAGTCGCGCAGGTTCGTGAGCCCCGTCTCGGCGGTGCCGATGCCGTCGGAAGACGTGCGGGCCGCGTCGCGGAAGAGCAGCTCGGCGACGATGTTGATGCTCTCGCGATTCATCTCCGAGACGATGCGCGACAGCGGCGGTGATGCGAGGCTCGCGACCTTCTCCGCGCTCGCCGGCGTCTTGCCCGGCTTGACCGCACCGTCCACCGTGACGCCGGCAGCCTGAAGGGCGGCGCGCAGCGCGCCCGCGGTGAAGAGCGCCGGATCGTCGACGACGAGCGAGTAGCGCAGCGGCCCGCTCGACGAGCCGATCGAACCGCTCACGTCGATCCCGCCATCGGCGGCGCGACGCGCGACGATGCGCCCTCCGCGTCCCCCGACCAGCCGGACCTTGCTGCGGATGGGGATCGTCGTCGTCATCGGCTCCAGCGTTACGGACGCTTGCTTTCCCGCCGGCTGCACGACGACCCAGACGATGTTCTCGTTCAGCGACAGCGCCGACACGCGGGCCGCGTACGCGGCACCCAGATAGGTCGTCTTCCACCCGTCGGGGATCCGGTGGTCGTCGAACGCGCTCGCGTCGAACACGAGATCTCCCTTCACGTGCTTCACTCCAGCCGCGGCGACCGAGCGTGCGAGCGTCGCCATCGGGAGGTTGGCGTCGTGATAGAAGCGCGCCGACATCGACGGATCGCCGTCGGCGTGCAGGTAGATGTTGCCGGTGATGGTGCCGTCGCCGCCGATGGGCGCGTCGCGCAGCACATCGGTCGAGAAGCAGTGCTCCGGCCCGAAGCGGTCGAGGGCGACGGCGGTGGACATGAGCTTCATCGTCGACGCCGGCTGCATCATCTCGCCGGCGTTCTGTGCGAAGAGCGTATCGCCGCGCGTGAGCGACGCGACCATGACGCCGAATCGCCCGCTGCGGATCTTCGTCGAGATCATCCGCGACAGGTCGGCGGTGAGCGCGGGCAGCCCGTTCGGTGACGTCCACGCGATCGACACGACGGGAGTCGCGGCGCGCGCACGCGTGCGGCGCATGGTCCGCCGAGCCGGACGCTTCGTCTGCGTCCTGGCGCGAGCCTTCGTGCGGCTGGAGGCCTGGAGCGCGAGCGGCGCGGCGGCCGGCGCGGGTGCGGGGGACGCGCCAAGCCCGTGGCCTGCCGGTGCGAGCAGGGCGATGGTCAACGCAGCATGGAGCGCGACGCGCAGCGGGTGCGCGCGACGAATCAGGTGATGCATCGCGTCAGGGGGTGGCAACTCGCGTTCCAGTCAGGGACGCGGCGCAGCCGGTGATCGCAGCTCGCACGTTGGATCGAACGAGCTGACTACGAATGGGACACGCCGACGTCACACCTTGAGGATGATCCCTCGGCGATGCAGCAGGAGCAGCACCCCGTACCAGAATGCCACGAACGCGATCGCGAAGGCGAGCGACGCGTTCACCGGCGAGAGCCACGAGGCGAAGAGCGTGCGGTAGATACCCTGCTGGAGGGAGATTCGCTCCCCGGCGTAGGTGACCTTGAAGATCGAGTAGATGCAGCGCGCCATCACCCCCGAGCCGACGAAGGCGACGATCGGGTTGACGCCGTAGACGACGAAGGGGGTCGTGAAGCGGCGCACCCGGTTGAAGTCGACGATCCACATCACCGTCGCCAGCGCCAATGCTGCGAGTCCGCCGGTGAACAGGACGTACGAGCTCGTCCAGAGGCTCTTGTTGATCGGGAACGACCAGCTCCACATGGAGCCCGCCATCATCGCCAGCGCACCCACCGCCGAGAGGCCGGCGAGGCGCTCGGTGAGCGGGCGCCGCTCGTCGATCCAGCGGCCGGCGATGTTGCCGAGCATCGCCGTGCATATCGCGGGCACGGTGGAGAGCACACCCTCGGGGTCCCACCTCACACTCGAGGCCCAGAGATGATTGCCAAGCCCCCACCGGCTCCAGTCGAGCACCGTGCGGTCGACCCAGGCGGCCATCGTCCGCGACGGCGCGTCGAGGAGCAGTGCGCCGATCGTCCCCTCGCCCGGCACCGGCAGTACCGTCATCACGATCCAGTAGCCGAAGAGGAGCGTCGCGAGGATGACGACCTGCTGGCGCACCGAGGTGCGCAGGGTGAGCAGGGCGGCCAGCGTGTACGCGATGCCGATTCTCTGCAGGACACCCAGGATGCGCCAATGGAGCAGGCGATCGACCATGCGCTGGCCGAGGCTCGGGTCGGCGACGCCCGCGACGTCTCCCCACGTGAAGTAGGGGAAGCCGTTGATGAGCAGCCCGAAGAGAAAGATCAGCGCACCGCGCCGAAGGATCTGCGCCCGGACGGCCCGGTCGTCGTCGCCACGGGCACGGCGCGCGCTGAGCGACAGGTACGTCGTGATGCCGACGATGAACAGGAAGAAGGGAAAGACGAGGTCGGTCGGCGTCCACCCGTTCCAGGGCGCGTGCTCGAGAGGCGGATAGATCGAGTCCCAGCTCCCCGGGTCGTTGACGAGGAGCATTCCCGCCACGGTGATCCCCCGGAACACGTCGAGCGACAGCAGCCGCTCGCGCGGCGCCGCGGACGGCGTGCTGGGGAGGGCCGCGCGCAGGTCGCGCGCGCGGGGCAGTGATGGAAGGGTGACGGCCATGGTTGGCGACCTCGACGGTTCACGACGGCCGGACGCGACTCGTCGCGCCCGTGGTGTCCAACGTGCAGCTTAGCGCCTCATCCGACCAGAGTAGGACGAACATGCGCGCTCGAGGATGCGCGCGAGAAGGAAATCAGTGCTCGACCCGTCTGCACGGAGAGGCTGGAGTCATACACCCGAAATCGGAGGACGGACATGCGCCACACGATCGCGAGAGATGGCATCGTCGCGGGAATCCTCGGAGCGACCGCGGTCGCGCTCTGGTTCCTCGGTCTGGACATCATCTACCGACATGCCTTCGCGACGCCGGAAGCGCTGGGACGGGGTCTACTGCGCATCCTCGGTCCGCGGGGCAGCGAGGGGCCGGCGATCTTCGTCATCGTGTATACGATCTTCCACTACGCGGCGTTCATCGCCGCGGGGATGCTCGTGGCGGTGATCGTCCATTTCGCGGAGCGGGAGCCGAGCGTCCTCGCCGGCGCCATGATGCTGTTCGCGGCGTTCGAGATCGGCTTCTACGCGCTGAGCTCGGCGCTCAGCGAATCGCCGATGTTCGGCGCACTCGGCTGGGCGCAGGTGGCGACCGGGAACCTCGTCGCGGCGATCGTGATGGGGACGTACATGTGGCGCACGCACCCGGATCTGGGACGCGAGTTGAAGCACGCGCTGGAGGGGCAGCAGTGAACGAATGAGTTGGTTGGTGGGATCGTGGGTTGGCGCCATTCCACCAGCCCACGATCTCACTCACCAACTCACGGCGCTCAGCCCCGCACCTGGGCTCCAGCCCGGCTCTCGTCCCCGTCCACCTGCTGCCACTTGAAGAACACGACGGAGATGATCGCGAAGAAGAACAGGCCGCCGGGAATCCACATGATCAGCGCGCCGATCATCTGATCCTGCATCGGCGTGATTCCCCAGACGCGCGGCTGGCTGGCGTAGTAGGGGTAGAGCAGGTGGTCGGCGTAGCCGATGCACACGGCCACGAGCGACATCGGGATGCTCAGCAGGAACAGGTAGAGCATCTGCCCCGGATACGAGAGCCTCGGCAATTCGGGCAGGGGGCTGAGCACCGGCCACCACATCAGCACCGCCGCCGTCATGAAGCAGAGGTGCTGGACGATGTGCACCGGATGATGCCGCATCGCGAGCTCGTACATCGGCGGCAGGTGCCAGGCGATGAGCACCACGTTGAAGATCGCGAAGCACCGCGCCGGCGCCGTCACCCACCGGGCGAGCCGGCCGACGACGGGCCAGCGCAGCACCGGCCGCAGCATCCACCCCGGCGTCCCGAGCACCAGCATCGGGGGGGTGACGAGGGTGAGCACGAGGTGCTGCACCATGTGGGCGCTGAACAGGTAGCCGTCGCTCAGGTCGTGCAGCCAGCCATTGAGCGAGAGGAAGATCAGCGCGAGGGCGGAATAGAACGTCGCCCGCTGTCCGCTGGTGGGAGAGGCATCCGCCCTCTCCGCGGGGTGCTGGCCGGCGCGCCAGTGGTACAGCGCGCCTACACCGGCCAGCCCGATCACGGTGCTCGGATGCACCGTGAAATCGGTGAGCGCGATCCGCGCCGCCGGATGCAGCAGCAGCGCGACTCCCAGATGCATCAGTTCAGCGCGCCCACCCGCGCGGAGAGCTTTCCGAACAGGAACAGCAGCCCCACGATCGTCGTCATGGCGATGATCAGCGGCGCGGTGAACAGGGCGCGGAACAGCTTGTGGTCGTAGCGCAGGTGCATGTAGAACGCGACGACGATGAAGAACTTCACCGCCGACATGACGAGCAGCATCGGCACGAAGGCGCGCGACGCGACGATCGCCGGGACGTAATAGATCCAGACCTCGACGACCGTGATGAGCGTGAGGATCGTCGCGACCTTCCAGTACACGGACCAGGTCGGGTGCTCGTGCTCAATGCCCATCGCCGCGTGATCGACGTTGGCGTGGTGCTCCTCGTGGTGCGGATCGTGAGCCATGATCGGTCGGCCTACTTGATGAGGTAGACGAGGGTGAAGATCGCGATCCAGACGACGTCGACGAAGTGCCAGTAGAGCGCGGCGATGTCGACGTTGATCGCATCGTTCGGTCCGAGCCCGCGCCGGTAGTCGATCGCGAGCAGGGTGAGCAGCCAGAGGACGCCCGCCGTCACGTGCGCGCCGTGAAAGCCGGTGAGCGTGAAGAACGAGCTACCGAACAGGTTCGTCCTGATCGTCAGCCCCTCGTGCACGAACGACGTGAACTCGAACGCCTGGAAGCTGAGGAAGGTCGAGCCGAGCAGCGCGGTCATCCACAGCCAGAGCTTCGAGGAACCGAGGATGCGCTCTCCCGTCGTGCGCTTGGGTTGATCCTTGTTCTCCACCGCCGCGAGCGCGAGCACCATGGCGAGCGACGACATCAGCAGCACGAACGTCGACGCCGACGTGACGGGGATGTTGAGGATTGCCTTGAGCGGCGTGCTGCAGGTCGGCGGCAGGCAGGTCTCATGCGGGTACGGCCCGACGACGCTCCGTCCCTTGTAGATGAGATAGGTGGAGATGAGAGAGGCGAAGAGCATGCACTCCGAGCCGATGAAGGCCCAGATGGCGATCTTCTTGTTGTCGAGCCCCGTCGAAGTCGGCGGGTGACCGTGGGTGTCGACGTGCGCGCTGTGCGCGGCGGCGGCGGCGTGCGTCACTGGTGTCTCCGCGAGGGCTTAGTGATGGTCTTCGAGCGGGGTCAGGACCCACGCGTAGAGTGACATTGTCATGACGAGCGCGCCGGTGAGAATCGTCGCGATCGCCAGCGACATCTTGTCCTTGTGGATGAACAGCAGCCCGGTGAACATGATCGTCAGGCCGGCCGCGCAGAGGAGCGGCTTGATCGTGCGGTTCGGCATCGGGATGCCGAGGTCCCTGGCCGACTTGCCGGTGGCCTGCTCGATGTGCATTCCCGCTTCGGCGGCCTGCTTCGGAACGTTGCCGACGAAGCCCCCGTAATTGTGGCCGGCGTGCTTGCTAGCGACGTCGACGTCGATCCGCGTGTCACCACGCTCCGAGTGTGGCACCTCGGCACTGAGCGCCGGCGCGCGCACGTCCCACAGCGGCAGGCGCGACGTCACGCGCGGGATGCTGGCGAAGTTGTACTCGGGCGGCGGCGAGGGGATGGACCACTCGAGCGTGCCCGCCTTCCACGGATCGTTGCCTGCGATCGCGCCGCGCCGACCGACGAAGAAGAAGTTGTAGATGAAGACGAGCATTCCGACGCCGAGCAGGTAGGCACCCCACGTGCTCATGGCGTTGAACAATTCCCAACCCTGACCGGAGTCGTAGGTGTAGATGCGGCGTGGCATGCCGTACAGACCGGCGAAGTGCATCGGGAAGAAGGTGAGGTTCATCCCGACGAACATCAGCCAGAAGTGCACGTTGCCGAGCTTCTCGCTCAGCAGCCGGCCGGTCATCTTCGGGTAGTAGTAATAGATCCCGCCGAAGATCCCCATCATCGACCCGCCGAACAGCACGTAGTGGAAGTGGGCGACGATGAAGTACGTATCGGTCTGCTGGAGATCGGCCGGCGGAGAGGCGTGCATGACGCCCGAGATGCCGCCGATCGTGAACAGCGCGACGAGCCCGATCGCGAACTTCATCGCCGTGGTGAACTGGATCGAGCCGCCCCACATCGTGAAGATCCAGTTGAAGATCTTCACTCCGGTCGGGATCGCGATGAGCATTGTCGTAACCCCGAATACCGTGTCCGCGATCGGCCCCATGCCGACGGCGAACATGTGGTGCGCCC
>JBJMNN010000047.1:0-40631 GCA_045804245.1 Gemmatimonadaceae bacterium
GATGACGGCGCGGAGCGCGCTGAAGATCGTGCGGCCGCGGACGCTCGTGAGCAGGATGTGGAGCGACTCCGGCGTCGTGATGAGGATGTGCGGAGTCTTGCGGAGCATGCGGGCGCGAGCGCTCGCGGGCGTGTCGCCGGTGCGGACGGCGACGCGGATCTCGGGAAAGTGCTCGTTGGCGTTCTGGAATCGCTCCTTGAGTTGGGCGAGCGGCAGCTCGAGGTTGCGCTGGACGTCGTTATTGAGCGCCTTGAGCGGGGAGACGTAGAGGAGATGGACGGCGTTGGCGAGTGGCGCCTGCATGCCGTCGGTGATGAGCTGGTCGAGCTCGTAGAGAAACGCGGCGAGCGTCTTCCCGGTACCGGTCGGAGCGAGGATGAGTGTGTCGGAGCCGGCGGCGATCGCGGGCCAGCCGGCTTTTTGCGGGGCGGACGGCGCGCCGAGGGTCTCGGCGAACCAGGTGCGGACGAGCGGATGGAAGGGGGCGAGTGCGTCTGCGTCGGGCATGCGGCGATGCGATGCGTGGCGGTCGCGCAGGGGATCTCACCGCGCGGTATCTGAAGTTAGAGGCTGACGCGCATGAACGGACGGCCGGGCGCGTGCGCGGGGTGTGTCGGAGGCATAATCAGCGTTAGATCGCGCCGATCACCATCGAGCAGGAGCCTTGATGATGAAGTGCGAGACGCTTGCCGTCGCGATGCTTTCGATTCTGGGTGCCGGACCCACAGGGAAGGCTGAAGGAACACATTCTTACCGGCCACACGTCAGCTGAAGACGCGGGACGTGTTGCTCAGGCGGCTGGCGTGAAGCGCCTGGTGCTCTCTCATCTGGTCCCCGCGGACGATCCCACGATCACCGATGAGATGTGGCTGAGCGCGGCGCGGGTGCATTTCGCCGGACAGGTGACTGTGGGCAAGGACCTGCTCGAAATCTGAACGCGGCGGGAACGGCTGACGCGCTGAGCGCCAGTATCGTGCGTTCGAGCTGGCGGTGGCGCAGGCTTCCGCCGCGTGCTCGAGAGCGAGCCGCGCTCCGCGTAGCCAGTCTTGTGTCCTCCGCCGCATATTCGGCGGATGTCCGCTCCGGCCGAAAAGAAGCGAGTCGATGCGCGACGCAACGACGGCAGCGGCGAGGAATCCGCGCCGGCCGCCGTCTCGCTGCCGGCGCGTGCGCGCTCGTACGCGCTCGCGATCTTCCTCGGCAGCACGCTGTTGTTTCTGCTCGAGCCGATCGCCGCCAAGCGACTCGTCCCGCTGCTCGGCGGATCGGCGGCCGTGTGGACGGCGTGTCTCGTCTTCTTCCAGACCGCACTGCTGCTCGGCTACTACGTCGCGCATCTGCTGGTCACGCGCACCAGTCCGCGCACGCAGGTGACGGCCTATTTCGGACTGCTCGCGCTGTCCGTCGTACAACTGATCAGGGCCGTCGATCCCACGTTGCGGGCCAATGTCGAGCGACCGATCGCCAGTGTGCTGTGGCTGCTCTCCAGCCTCATCGGTCTGCCGTTCGTCACGCTTGCGGCGACTAGTCCGCTGCTGCAGGCGTGGTTCGCGCGCACGACGCCGGGAGGACGCGCCGACGCGTACCGGCTGTTCGCGATCTCGAACATCGGTTCGATCGTGGCCCTGCTGGCGTATCCGTGGCTGATCGAACCGCGGTTGACGCTGCGCGCTCAGACGATCCTCGTCACCATCGCGCTCGTCGTGCTGGTGATCGTCGGCGGCGTCATCGGCGCGTCCATTCGAAGCGCCGAGGACGAGGGGGACGCGGCGACGACCACCGAACCGGCCCCGGTCGCGCCGACCACCCGGGCGCTCTGGGTCGCGTTGGCGGCGTGTGCGTCGCTGCTCCTCGCGGCGACGACGACGCACATCAGCCAGAACGTCGCCGCTCTCCCGCTCGTCTGGATCGTTCCGCTCGTCGCGTATCTGCTGAGCTTCGTCGTCGCCTTCTCGACAGGATCGTGGCTACCTCGCTGGCTGGTGGTCATCCTCGCCATCGTCGGCCAGCTCCTGAGCGCCGAGCTGGTCGACCGAGGAGTGCTCGGCGTGCCGGTCATCCCCGCCACGGTGGCGTTCTGCGTCGCCCTGTTCTTCCTGTGTCTGTTCCTGCACGGCGAGCTGTATCTCCGTCGGCCCGCGGCGCACCAGCTCACGTCGTTCTACTTTCACGTCGCGGCGGGTGGGGCGCTCGGCGCAGTACTGGTTGGAATCGTCGCGCCGTTGGTGTCGCCGGGCGACTACGACATGGCGATCGGCCTTCTGCTCACGGCAGTGCTCGGCCTCGTCGTCGCCTGGTCCGGCAGTCGTGTGATGCGCGTCGTCTGGGCTTTCTTGATCGTGGACGCATTCGTCCTCGTCGCGAGCCAGGTGGACAGCGATGACGGCACGATCCTGAGTGTTCGCAATTTCTACGGCACGCTGCGCGTCACGCACGTGCACCAGCCGCCGAGGGCGGACGTCCGCTCGCTCTATCATGGCGTGATCGTGCACGGACGACAGGTCTTTCGACTCGACTTGCGCCGTGCGCCGAACACCTACTACGCGCGGACGTCGGGGCTGGGGCTGGCACTCGACCAGTGCTGTGACGCCCGGCCGCGACGCATCGGCGTGATCGGACTCGGAGCCGGAGCCGTCGCCCTCTATGGCAACCCCAGTGACACGATCAGGTTCTACGAGATCAACAGCGCGGTCGAGGACATCGCGCGGGGCTACTTCACGTATCTCGGCGACTCGCCCGCCTCCATCCAGATCGTCCGCGGTGACGCGCGCGTCTCGCTGGCCGCAGAACCGCCGCAACGGTACGACGTCCTGGTCGTCGATGCGTTTTCGGGAGACGCCATTCCGGTACATCTCATGACGGCGCAGGCACTCGAGGTCTATCGCCGCCACCTCGCTCCGGGCGGAGTCATCGCGTTCAACGTCTCGAACGATTTCGTGGAGCTTGCACCCGTCGTGGAGCAACTGGCCCGCAACGCCGGCATGCAGGCAGTGCGCGTGATCGATCACGAGGATCCCACGCGCGAGGTGTTCGACTCGGAATGGGTTCTCGTCACGGCCAATGCCGCATTTCTCGCCAATCCGGCGGTCGTGCGCGCTCGGCACCCGATCGAAGTTCCGGCCGGGCTTCGCCTCTGGACCGACGACTACACCAGCCTCTTCCCGATCATCAAGCTCGCACAGCGACGCTTCTGAGAGATGAGGTCGACGTCGCTTCCCCGCTGCTAGTGCGGTCTCGCTGGTGAGCGGCATATTGAGCCAACCGCGGCTGCTCGTCGAGGTCGGCCGGCACAACGACAGGAGACTACATGGCGAAGATCACCGGGATTGGCGGCGTCTTCCTCAAGAGCAGGGGTGATCGCGCAGCGTTGGCCTCGTGGTACCAACAGCACCTGGGCATGCCGGTGACAGACTGGGGTGGTGCCGTGCTCAGATGGCCGGACGACAAGGCCGAGGACCGCGGGCTGACCGTGTGGCATCTCGCGGCGAAGGACAGCAAGTGGTTCAGTCCGAGCGAGTCGTCGTTCATGATCAACTACCGTGTCGACAACCTGGCCGAGATGCTGGA
Source organism: Gemmatimonadaceae bacterium (assembly GCA_045804245.1). Taxonomy (GTDB): domain Bacteria; phylum Gemmatimonadota; class Gemmatimonadetes; order Gemmatimonadales; family Gemmatimonadaceae; genus AG11. The sequence continues at coordinate 3,568 of JBJMNN010000047.1, forward strand.
GCAACTGCGTGCGGCCGGCGTGGAAGTCGTCAACGGACCGGAATCGCACGAGAATGGAAAGTTCGCCTGGATCATGGATCCCGAGGGGAACAAGGTCGAGCTCTGGGAGCCGATGCTGTGGGACGAGAAGAACAAGGGAGACTGAATGAAGCCCGGTTCAGAAGCCGCGATCCCGAACCCGAAGCTCGAGGCGCTCGCGCCCCTGCTCGGCACGTGGGCGACGGAGGGCCGGCATCCGTACGTGCCGGACACCGTCCTTCACGGCGAATGGTCGTTCGAGCGTCTGGAGGGCGGCGCCTTCATCTTGCTTCGCTCGTCGACCAGGGAGCCGGAAATTCCGAGCGGCCTCGCCGTCTTCGGCACCGACGACGCCAGCGACGTGATCGACATGCTCTACTTCGATGAGCGCGGCGTGTCGCGCCGGTACGAGGCGAGCATGCGGGACGGCGTTTTTCGCTGCTGGCGCAACGCGCCCGATTTCTCGCAACGGTTCGCGTGCACCGTGGCGCCCGACGGGCGAACGATGGAGGCGCGTGGCGAGCTCTCGAGAGACGGGAGCACCTGGGAGCCCGACCTCTCGCTGACCTTCACGCGCATCGCGTGACGCGGATGGCTCCGACACCGGCGGTGATCGTCGTCACGGGTGCGTCGGGCGCGGGAAAGTCGACGCTCGTCCGCGGGCTGGCGGCGTTGGGGTTGCCAGACGTCGGCTGCTATGAGCTCGACTCCATCGGCGTCCCTTCGAGCGCGGAGATCGTCGCGCGGTTCGGCAGCGGCGAAGCGTTCCAGGCGTGGGCGCTCGACGAGTGGATCGCCCGGCTCGCGCGCAACGCCGACCGTGTGCGGGTCGCCGTGCTGGATGCGTCGGTCAGGCCACGCGCCGCCCTCGACACGCTCGCTCGGCACGGTGTGGTGTCGGGGGCGGTGGTACTGGTCGATTGCGCGTACGGGGAACGCAATGCACGCCTGCGCGGACCGCGCGGGCAGCCGGAGCTCGCAACGCCGCTGATGGACACGTGGGCGGCGTATCTACGGGGTCAGGCCGACGCGCTCGACGTGCCGGTGCTGGACACCACTGGTGCGACCCCGCATGCTGGAGTCGCGGCCCTGAACGAGTACGTCGCCGCACTTCTCAACGGCGAGACCGGGCTCGATCGCCGCCCGTGAGGTCAGTACGCTCGGGGTCGCGAGGTCACGGTCATGAGGCACGCATGCCTTTTTCCAGGGCGCTGCTACCGCTGATCGTCAGCGCGCTCGGCGCCTGCGACTCCGGGAGCACGAGCGGCTGCGTCATCGGCCCGTGCGACACCACCGGCGGCAACGCCCCGCTCCCCGTGGTGGCGGGATTTCCCAGCGCTCGCGCCTTCGCGGGGGTGGGCCGATTGACGCCGGGCGACTCGATCACGCTGTACGCCATCGCCATCGGCCGAACGGAGAATCCGTGCGTCGGCGCCGACACGCTGAGAGCCAACGTGCTGTGGGGCGTGTCCAATCCAGTCGCGGCGACGGCCACTCCATTGCCGGACGGTGGCGTGCGTGTACGCGCCGTGGCCCAGGGAACGTTCGAGATACTGATGCGGGAAGGCGGAGCCGGCGCGCCGCTGACCGCACTCGACACCAGGACCGTCTTCACCTGTCCCGCGGGTCTGACGATCTCCAGCATCGGTGTATCGCCGTAGCGGCGGATTCAAACAGTCGCGAGCCGCGGCATTGCGAACCTCGGCGTCACTTCACCGAGATGCCCGCGACCTTTCCTCCCTGTGAGATGAAGAGGAAGCCCTGGCTGCTCAGGGCGAGGTCCCCACTCATCGGATAGCTCCACACGGTGAGGTGGCTGGCCAGGTCGATCGCGAACGACATGCCTGCCTCGCCGTAGCTCCCGCCCGCCAGGCTCACCAACAGGAGGTTGTTCGTGAGCGCGATGGACTGGGAGCTCGCCGGCCGAGCCTGCGTGTACGGTGCCGGAGGCTGCCAGCTCCACAGCAAGTTCCCGTCGCTCTCGCGCCGCGCGGCGACCACGGTGCCGCTGAATCCGTACACGACGCCCTTCCCGACGACGGGCATGCCCGCGTACGAGCCGCTCTGCTCCCACTTGACGCTCATCGCGCCGAGATCGATCGACATGAGCCGGTTGCCGACGATCGTCAGAAGATCGTTGGCCTCGCCGATCACCGGCGTGGTGACGGCGGCGAGCCGCGCGTCGGTCAGCGTTCCCGTCACGTTGCCGTTGGCGGGGTTCACGGCGGTGAGCTCGCTCCCACCCGTGCGGTAGACAGTGCCGTTGAGCGCGACGGGCGCCCAACCGTCGACCTGCGGTCCGCTCTTGAAGAACGTCTGAGCTCCGGTGGCCAGATCGAAGCCGTACATGCCGCCGTAGTAGCCACCCGCGGAGACGAGGTACGAGCCGGCGATGACGGGGGCCTTCCAGTGCTCCCACTGGCTCGAGAACGACGTCTGGAACTTCAGCGATCCGTCGGTCTCCTTGAGGCCCCACAGGAAGGTGTCCTCGTGGCCGCCGGTAGTGACGTAGACGTTTCCAGCGTAGTACGTGGCCTGATTCAGCCCGAAGATCGGGCCGAAATCGCGCGTCCAGCGCTTCGTGCCGGTCGCCGGATCGAGCGCGAAGAGCTGCTGGCCGCTGAAGTAGTAGTTGGTGGTCAGATAGAGCTGGCCGCCACCCACGGTCGGCGCGTTCATCGAGCCGCTCGTCGTGAGCGTCGACGTCCACTTCTCCTTGAAGACCGCCGGGTCGAGCGTGGCATCGACGTACCCCGAGTGGCGTGAGTCGCCCTGATAGGTGGTCCAGTCGGTAGCGCGGCTCCAGTCCGGCGTGACGCCTGCCAGCACGGTGATCGGTGCCGTAGCCGACTTGCCATCGGTGGACACGGTGATCGTGGCAGTGCCGACGGCGAGTGCCGTGACTTTCCCCGTGCCGTCGACCGTGACCTTCGATGGATCCGAGCTCGTCCAGGCGAGGGTTCGCGCCGGGAGCGTCTCGTTCGCCGCGCCGATCAGCGACGCGGTGAGCTGCGTCGACTGGCCGACGAACAGCGCACCGCCGACCAGTCCTCCAATGACGTCGATACGCGCCACCGGCGTGCTTCGAATCACGTAGACGCCGGCTCCGAAGATGAAACCCGTGACCGTCTTCGCCGCGACGTCGACCTTGCTCCCGCCGACAAGCACCCAGCCGTTGCCCGATTGGGTGTAGAGCTGAAGGCTCTCGACCGCGAGGCCGCTCGGGATCCCCGCCGGATCGAAGCGGAGCGTGAGGGTACCGCGCATCGCCGAGCCAATCGGGCCGAGCTCGAATGCGGTACCGGCGACGAGCCGCGGATCCGCGAGCGGATTCGACACGGACCGCACGAGAATGAGCGTCGGCAGGGCGACCCCGCCGGCCGGCACCTCGAGCTTGACGGCGCCGCCGGCGGCCGTCACGACGCCACCCTGGATGCCGACGGTCGCGCCATCGGCGACGTCCAGCGCGACGCTCCCATCGTGCGTGCCGACGCTCGCCGTGATCGTCGCCCGGCCCGAGCTCAGCGCGCGCACCAACCCGCTGGACGAGACACTCGCGACGGTCGGCGCACTCGACGTCCAACTCACGGTCGGACCGGACACCACGCCCCCCGTCGCGTTCGTGGCCGTGGCAACCAGAGTGACCGATTCGCCGACCATCACCGTAGTATTGGGAGCACCGACGACGACGACGGCTGCGATCTCCGGCGTCGTCTCGACTCCGGTGGATTCGCCGCCGCTCCCACCGCACGCCCAGCTCACGAGGAGCGCGGCGAGCCAGGCGTTCTGGGTCGAGCGAGCGGATCGTCCGAGCATGCGGCACCACACGGGAGCGGGCGGAATCAAACGTCGTGAGTTGGCGAACCCAGCCACAGTAGCAGGAAGTTTTGGCGAGGACCAGAGGCGAGCTCGACGTCGGATCGATATGGGGCATTTCGCGACCACCGGCTCATGATCGGAATCCCAAGGACACGGCACCTCTGGCGCGGTCGCGCATCAACGACGGTGACGCGCTGTGACGTTGGGAGTGTCTCATGAAGAGACCGGAACTGGAGTCCCACGTGGTTCGTCGGACGTCGGCCATGATCGGCCTGCTCGCCGCGATCGCCTGCTCGAAGCGCGCGACGGAGGCGATTCCCGCGTCGCCCTCGGCCGACGCATTCGCCGGCGTGTGGCGCTCGGTGACGCCGTCGCTCGAGTTCGTGCGCCTGTCGATCGTCTCGAAGTCGAGCGAGCAGGGCGCGCTCGCGGCGCGGCTCACGCTCTCCGGTGTCGCGTGGGAGGGGAGCGGCCGGATCGCCGGTGACTCGCTGGTGTTCGCGATGGTGGCCGCCGGCACGATGCAGTCGGCCGGCGTGATCGTGGCGCGCGTCCGCGACGGAGCGACGCTCGCGGTGCAGATGCGGCCGGCCTCGGCAATCTCCTCAGCCTCGCCAGTCGCCCTGACGCTCGTACGCGAGAACTGATCGCGGCGAGGCACGGCCCTCGCGAGGCGCCGGACCCCTCAGTCGCGAATCGACCAGATGCTCGCCGGCGCGAGCTCGACGCTGTTCCCCGCGGGATCGCGCACGTAGAGCGAGGATCCTCCGCGCGGCCACTCGATCGTCGCCTCGATCGGCACGCTGGCCCGTGCGAAGTGCTCGCGCCAGCGCGGAAGATCGTCGGCCGCCATGCGGAAGCACACGTGTCCCGCGCCACTGGCGCCGTGCGCGGGCACGGGGGTGCCGCCCACCTGGCCGGGTGCGGCCGTCGTGCGCTCGGGATCGAACACGAGCAGCATCGCCGCGCCGCACCGGAAGAACACGTGTCGCCCTTCGTCGCGCGACAGGACGGGGAGCTCGAGCACGCCGGCATAGAACCGCTCGGCCGCGTCGAGATCGTGAGCGTAGAGGCAGGTCTCGAGCACGCCCTCGATGGGCACCTCGCTACTCGGTGGTCTGACCGAGCCGCACGTTCAGGGTCGCGCGCGATCCGTTCGGCGGGCGCACCACGCTGAGACGTGCGGTCTCGCCGGGCTTCATGCCCCGCAGCACGTGCCGGAGGTCGCCCCCCATCGCTACGTCGGTGCCATTCACCTTGGTGATGATGTCCTGCGGTCGGAGCCCGCCGGCCGCCGCGGGTGAGCCGGGCTGGACTTCGGTGATGAGCACGCCCTGCCGCACGGGGAGACGGAACTGCGACGCGAGATCCTCGTCGACGTCGCTGAACGCGATGCCGAGGAAGGGACGTACGTAGCGGCCGGTGGCGAGCACCTGGTTGGCCATCGCCATCGCGAGGTTGATCGGGATGGCGAAGCCCAATCCCGACACGCCCGCGCCGAGGAGCTCGGCGCTGTTGATGCCGATGACGTTGCCCCGTGAATCGACGAGCGGGCCGCCGGAGTTGCCGGGGCTGATCGCGGCATCGGTCTGGATGAACGTCTCGCCGCCGAGCGTGCGCCCGGGTCGATTGACGGCGGAGATGACGCCGGTGGTGACGGTGCGCTCGAGGCCGAGCGGATTTCCGACGGCGATCGCGAGCTGGCCGACCTGCAGCTGATCGGAGTTGCCGAGCGGCGCGACGGGGGCGTCGGTGACGGGGATGCGCACGACCGCGACGTCGAGCCCGAGGTCGCGCCCGAGCACGGTGCCGGTGACCTTGCGGCCGTCGGCGAGGCCGACCTGTACCGTGGGAGCGTCGCCGACGACGTGGGCGTTGGTGAGGATCATCCCATCGCGGCGGATCACCGCCCCCGAGCCGGAGCCGTACCGCGGCACGACGATGCTCACCACGGCCGGCGTCACCTGCCGGGCGACGCGGATGACGTTCTGCTCCTCGGAAGTGAGCGGCGCCTGCGACGCACTCGGTTGCGCGACGGCGTCGCGGACAACGGGCCGGTCGAGCAGGCGGCTACCACCGACGGCGACACCGGCGGCGAAGACGATCGCGCCGGCGAGGGCGAGACGAAGGTTGGGCGTCATGGCGGTGTGAATGCCGAGGTGAGCGCCCGATCGTGTCGACGGAGCGCATGAAACGAACGCGGCGCTGCAGGAAGCGTGCACCGTGGAGGTCGGCGCTCGGTCGCGCGTCGGCGGCGCCTGCTCCGCTGGTCTGGATCATGCGCCGCCGGGGGCCCCGACTCGCAGGAGCGTCACATGCCCGCCACGTCACTGAACGACCTCTACCTTCAGAAGCTCCAACTCCTGCTCGACGCCGAGGAGCAGGGACTGCAGGCCATGCCCCAGCTCGCCCAGCGGGTGAAGAACCCGAAGCTGCGCAAAGCGCTGGAGGCGCATCGCCGCCAGACGGAGCAGCACGTCCAGCGATTGCAACGGCTCGCCCAGCGTCGCGCGCAGGGGCCGGAGAACACGCCGGCCAACGGCTGCGTCTCGATGCGCGCTCTCGTCGAGGAAGCGCAGACGATCCTGCCGACGATCCAGGATGCCGACACGACCGACGCCTTCATCATCGGCGCGCAGCAGGCCGTGGAGCACCACGAGATCGCGTCGTACGGCACCGCGCGCACGTGGGCGCAGCACCTCGGCTACGACGAGGACGCGGACCTGCTGCAGCAGACGCTGGACGAGGAAGAGGATACCGACGAGCTGCTGACGCAGATCGCCGAACGCAGCGTCAACCGCGAAGCGTCGAAGGGCGCCGACCGCGAGGCCGGGATCGCCAGCAGTAGCGAGCGTGAACGCTCGACGCGCGGCAGTGCCGGCAGCCGCTCGGGCGTGAGCGTCGAGCGCGGCGCCGATATGCGTTGATTGCGCGCTAGGGCCAGCGCGCGAGCATCTGACGCAGCTCGTCGCGGTGATGGGTCTCGTCGGCGATGATGTCATCGAACTGGACGGCAAGGCCGAACTCACCCGCCTCTTCGGCCTGGCGCCGCCGCTCGACGTAGCGCTTCAACGTTTCCTCCTCCGCCTGTAGCGCGGCCTGGAGCATCTCCTTCGCTTCGGCGACGACGCGGACCGGCGCGGGCTCGGCGACGGGCGTTCCACCGAGCGCGGAGATCTTGTCGGCGAGGATCTGCGCGTGGCCGAGCTCCTCGGGGATCTCGGCGGCGAAGAAGCTGCGCAGCTCCTGTCGATAGGGGCCCTGCACCATGCTGGCATAGAGGCGGTACATGATGACCGCCTGAAACTCACCGCGAAGGTCTTCATTGAGGCCGCGGATCAGGGCGTCGATGGAGGTGCTCGGCATGTCGGGCTGAGATCGGGGTGAGGTCGGGGTGATGGAGACGGCGGAGGTCGCCGGACGTCGCACTGTACGTGCCGTGATGGCGTCGCAGTGTGGGTTGTCGAAGCGCGCGTGAGGTGAATATTGGGCCGGTCAGGTCCCTTTCACCCGACCATCGACGTACTACACGTTCCGGAGCGGCACGACCTTCAGCCACTGCGGGACGGATGCGGTGTCGCTGACCCGCTCGGGCCGGACGTGGAAGATCGTCAACTTCATCTGGAACGTGCGCACGTCGAACTGCACGCACGTGCAGTAGCGACCGTCTACGTCGCGCGCGCGGTCACGCCGGCGTGTTGTGCCCGACCCTGCCGCCCGGTGGGCGAGGATCCGAGCCGGTGCGCACGCGATCGAGCAGCGCGATGCGCTGCGCGTCGGTGAGGCGCTCGATGGCCTGCGCCATCGTGGACAGTGCGCCTTCGATCGCGGCAGTGCGGTCGCCTGGGAGTGCGTTCAACATCTCCTGGTCGAGTGCACGCTGATCGAGCTCCGCCTCGCGCCGACCGCGCGAATGGCCGAGGAAGTACGCGCCGAGGTAGCTGAGGCCGAGCACCCCCGCGGAGCAGATCGCGGCGATGAGGCCGATGATGATGCCGAAGTCTGGTTCCATGGCTTCTGGGCGTGAGAAAGGGCGACGAGGTGCGATGCACAGCTCCATACGACACACCCGTCCCGTCGGTTCCGCCTTTCACCCCTTTCACCCCTCACCGCAGCGCCCTACCCCAGCTCAGCGTCGCGCTGGCGCTCGATCAGGGTGCGAGTGCGAGCAGCGTGGTCGTGTTCACCATGTCGCGGACCTGCTGGTACACGCCGGCGTCCTCGTGCAGCGAACTGTGCGACATGCAGGCGGTCTGCGTATTGATCGCGCCATCGAGCAGCACGCTCGAATGCGGATTGATCACCTCGTCGCAGTCGCTCCACCAAGTGGCGTAGCGCGGCGTGCCCCACGTCTCGTCGATCGAGTTGAGGTTCGTGAGGAAGGTCGAGTTCGGCCGCATCTCGATGCACGACGTGTCGAAGCACAGGCCCGCCGTCGTCGTGCCGTGGTTCGCACCGCCCAATGACACGAGCGCGTCCACCTTTCCGTCGCCACCGAGATTGCGGACGTAGTAGCGCGCCGAGAGGGTGCCCATCGAGTGCGTGATGATGTCCACCTGCGTCGCGCCCGTCGCGTTGAGGATGGAATCGACCTTCTGCTGGATCTGCGCCGCCGTCGTCGCGTTCGACTGCCGGAAGTTGTACGACCAGTTCACCAGCTCTGCGTTCGTCCAACCGTCGGTCTTGAACCGGCTCAGCATCGTGCTCCAGGTCGTGCCGCTGGCGTTCCACCCGTGGACGAAGAGGATCGGGTTGTGGATCGGCACAGGCTTCGGCGGCTTGCCGTGGCCTCCGCGCGCGAAGCCCGGCGCGGTCGGCCCGAGGAGATCGAATGCCGAATCGGAGCAGGCGGTAACCGAGAGCAGCGCGAGGAGGGCTGCGACGCGGGCCACAGCACGATGGGAGGAGAGACGCATGATCGTGAGGGCGGGGAGCGTGTGGAGGTGGCCTCGGAACGCGACAGCTACAATGCGTCGCCGGGTGCGCGAGCGCAATTCGATCGGCGGCCCGCGGGCGAGCGCGGGCGTTCCGCCTCAGACCGCTGCCCCCGCCTGCAGCCGCTCGAAGAACGCCGTCGTCTCGTCGTCGGGTTCGGCGTCGAGCTCCTCGCGCATCCGGTCGGCGAAGCGGCGATACACGCGCAGCGCCTGCGAACGCTCGCCCATGGCGGCGTGGGCCTTCATCAGAGCGAGCAATGCCTCTTCGTGGAGCTCGTCGCGCGCGAGCACGCGGCGGTACGCTTCGGCGGCCTTGGCGTGGCGCTCCTCGGCGACGAGTCGCGCGCCGAGCTCCATGAGCGCGTCGACGTAGACGCGCTGCAGGCGGTCGCGATGCTCGAGATGCCAGTCGCCAACGGGCTCGCCGTCGAGGAAGTCGCCGCGAAAGCGCGCCAGCGCCAGCTCCAGCTTCGCTGAGGCGCCCTCCTCCTGCCGCTTGAGCGAGCGCCGCGCATCCGCGACCTCGCGCTCGAACTGCAGGACGTCGAACTCGTCGAGCGCGGCGGGGTCGACGCGATAGCGGTCGTGCACGAGCGTGATCCACTCCGGGTGGCCGAGCGCCTTCCGCAGGCGGTGCAGCGTGACGTGGAAGCTGTTGCGCAGCTGCGCGGCGCTCGCGTCGGGCCAGAAGACGAGGCCGACCTGTTCCTTCGTGCGCCCTTCGGGGTGCATGAGGAGGTAGACGAGGAGCTCGCGTGGCCGCGCCGAGCCCCACGCCATCGAGGCGACGAGCTGTTCGTCGACGAAGACCTGGAGCGGTCCGAGGGCGAGGACGCGCAGCGCGGCGCGGTCGGCGCGCGGCTCCATCGGCGCCGGGACGCGGTACTCGGTCGTGTGACGCGCCGCTTCGGCGAGCGCGATGCCGACCGTCTGCGCGGTGGAGAGCGACCGTCCCTCGGCCTCGAGCTCGGCGTAGCGTGATCCGAGCGACGCACGGAGCGACGCGATGAGCTGGACGCGCTCGGTGGGGTTGCCGCCCGGGAGGGCCACGGCGAGCCGCTCGCGATGCGCGGCCACGCCGGCGAGCAGGCGCGTCGCTTCCTCGAGGTGGCCGCGCTGCGCCGCGACGTGCGCTACGACGTCGACGGCAATACCGATCCCCCACGCGTCGTTGATCGAAACCTCGAGCTCGAGCCCTTCCATCACCAGCGTGCACGCCAGCTCCACGTTGCCGAGCGCGAGCTCGACGCGTGCCTCCGTGACGAGGCCGTGCGCGAGCGTCGTCGGGAGACGATGTGCGCGCGCGACCGCGGTGTTGATGCCGAGCATCTCCTTCGCGAGGTCGTTCTGCCCCTGGGCGTGGGCCGCCCACGCACGCCAGAATCGAGCGAAGATGACGGAGATGTCCCAGTCCGGCCGGCCGCGCGTGAACTCGAGCGCCTCGTCGAGGATCGCGATCGCGCCGGTGAGGTCACCGCCGAGCATGCGCGCCGCGCCGTACTTCGCGAGCGCCGAGCCGATGCCGTCGTCGTCGCCGGCGGCGCGCAGCAGCGGGATCGCCTCCTCGAAATGCGCGCACGAGAGCGGATATTCCCCCTGCGCGAGCGCGGTGAGCGCGCTCGACACGAGGGCGCGGCCGCGGAAGTCGGGATCGCTCCCACCACTCATGGCGAGGGCGCGGTTGACGAGCTGGCGCGCCTCGCGAAACTGCCCGAGCGCGTACCAGTACCAGTAGAGCGCTCCGACGAAGCGCAGGGCGAGATCGGCGCGCGCGGGATCGGCGAGTGCCCAGTGCGTCGCGGCGCGCAGGTTGTCGTGCTCGTCGACGAGCTGCGCGAGGAGCGCGGGCGCGTTGGACCCACCGATGAGCGTGGGCTCGGCGTCCTCGATCATCGTGAGGTAGTGTTCGGCGAAGCGGCACTCCATCGTCGCCCGCTCGTCCGCCTCGGTGAGACGCTCGACGCCGTACTGGCGCACCGTCTCGAGCAGACGATAGCGCGCCATCCCATCGCCGGGCTCCATCATGACGAGGGACTTGTCGACGAGGGCGGAGACGCCGTCGAGAATGTCCTCCGTCTCCAGCGGCGCGCCGGCACAGACGACTTCCGCGGCGTCGAGCGTGAAGGAGCCGGCGAACACGGCGAGCCGGCGGAGCAGCGTCTGCTCGCGCGCCGCGAGGAGCGCGAAGCTCCACTCCATCGTCGCGCGCAGGGTGCGATGGCGCGGCAGCGCGGTGCGGCTGCCCGTGGTGAGCAGGCGGAACGCGTCGTCGAGCCGGCGGGCGATCTGCTCGGGCGACAGCACGCGCACGCGCGCCGCCGCGAGCTCGATGGCGAGCGGGATCCCATCGAGCCGACGGCAGATCTCCGTGACCGCCTCCGTGTTGGCCGACGACAGACAGAACGAGGGGAGCGTGGCGCGCGCACGCTCGACGAACAGCTGCACCGCCTCGGCGCTGGCGAGGGGCGGCACGAGCCACGCCGTCTCGCTGGCCACGCCGAGCGCTTCGCGGCTGGTGGCGAGGATCGTGATCTTCGTGCACGTGCGCAGGAGCGCGTCGGCCAGCTCGGCGCAGGAGTCGACGAGGTGCTCGCAGTTGTCGAGCACGATCAAGGCGCGCTCGTCGCAGAGCGTGCCGACGAGCGACTGCAGCGGCGTGGTGCCCGGGCGCTCCGAGACGCGCAGCGTCGTGGCGACGAGCTGCGCGAGGAGATTCGGGTCGGCGAGAGGCGCGAGGTCGACCCAGCCGACGCGATCGAACGAGCCGCCGTAGCGGACCGCGAGCTCCTCGGCGAGGCGCGTCTTCCCGCTCCCACCGGCACCGGTGAGCGTGAGCAGCCGCGCCGACAGCACGAGCTGCGCGAGATCCTCGAGCTCGCGACCGCGGCCGACGAACCGAGTGAGATGAACGGGTATGTGCGCCGCGGAGTCGGCGGCGTTCTGGAGCTGTGGGGACGTCATCCGATGGGTTACGGCGGGCAGGGGAGGCGTGTGATGCACGTTACGCCCCGTCGCCCGCGTTCTCAACCCACCGTGGCCGTGTGTCCCTCGTGCTCGAGGAAGTTGCGGAGGAGGGGGAGCGCGACGGCGGCGGAGAGGCCGCGCCGCACGACGATGAGGGGCACCGACACGCCGGCCAGGGTCGTGGCGAGGGTGCCGTCGAGCCCCGTCTCGCTCACCGCGCCCGCTGGGACGAGCACGAGGCGCTCGACGAGATAGGCGTTGAAGAGCGCCAGCTCAAGCGCGGAGAGACAGCACGACTCGGCGGCCAGCACGACGACGCGATCGAGGCCGACTCCCTCGAGGAAAGCGGCGACCCACGCGGCCACGTCGTCGCAGTCAGCGGGGATCTCGGGAGTGATGACGCGGAAGCGCGAGACGAGCTCGGTGTCGAGCTCGGGCCAGAGCGCGTCCACCTCGCTCGCGCCGCAGAGGACGATCACGGGTCGCCCCGCACCCGCGCGTTGATACCGCATCACTTGGTCGTGTGCGCGCACTTCGGCCAGGGTCCGAGCGGGATGGTCGATGGGGGAGCGGCTCTGCATGGCACGCAGGCTAGACCTCGTCGCTTACGGGGCGCTTACAGCAGCCGCGGGCGCCTACGACGCGATACGCACGACGATGTAAGCGCGCGTGGTGCGCGAGTAAGCGATGGCCGCGCGACGCATTCCGCGACGGGTAAGTGGGGCTCGTGATCTTCTCCCGCGTCGCCAGGCCACCACATGACACGACGTCGACACGGGACTGGCCACCGACGATCGGCTCGATCGCTCGACGTCGCGACACCACCGCCGCTCGCGCGGCCTTCGATACCACGAGGACACTTCCATGTCACGCAGCCGCTTCTTCACCTCCGCCAGCCTCGCGCTCGCCATCAGCCTGGTCGCGTGCGTGGACCCGGCCGTCTCGACCGCTTCCAAGAGCCGTGGCGCGGCAACGGACGCGTCGCTCGACCGCGCCGGCTACGACGTCGCGGGCACGCACCGGCAGTACGGTACACCGTTCACGCTCGGGAACGGGATCGTCCGCACCTACGTCGTGCTCGACGACGGGAACAGCGGTCGGCCGCTCGAGGTGGGCGTGGCGATGAGCGAGCAGTCGCTCGACGGGCTGCCCGCCGGCACGCCGATGGCGGGCTCGATGTCGGATCACTCGCATCACGTGATGAGCAACGTGCTCCTGCTCGACCTGCCGGCACAGAACCCGACGCCGTTCAAGTTCGTGCAGTTCGACTGGAATCCGAACGGTCACGAGCCGGACAGCGTGTACACGCTCCCCCACTTCGACTTCCACTTCTATACGGTCCCCGTCGAGGTTCGGAACTCGATCGTGCCGAGCGATCCCCAGTATGGCGTGAAGGCGGCGAACCTGCCGGCGATGCAGTACCGCTCGTCGTTCTACATCGACGGCGCGACGGCGGCCGGCGGCATCCCCGCAGCCTCGGCGACGGTGCCGCTGATGGGACTGCACTGGCTCGACGTCCGCTCCCCGGAGATTCAGAAGCTCGCGGGCAACCCCGGCGCGTGGCAGCCGTTCACGAAGACCTTCCTGCGCGGATCGTGGAACGGCCAGTTCATCTTCGAGGAGCCGATGATCACGCGGGCGTACATCCTCGCGAAGAAGACGGCGACGGAGCCCTCGGCGATCGACGAGATCATTCCGCTGCCGATGGCGCAGGCGTACAGCCCGGCCGGCTACTACCCGACCGCGTATCGCGTCACGTGGGACGCGCAGCAGAAGGAATATCGGATCGCGCTGACGCAGCTGCGCTGGAGGGAGTGACGGAGGGAAGTTGTAAGTCGTAAGTGATGAGTTGTGAGTGACTACGACGGCCTCGGGAAGCTGGAGCTTCCCGAGGCCGTCGTAGTCACCGATGACCCGTTACTCATGACCCACTGCCTCGAGCCCGGTGTACGGACCTGCGAGCGCTCGATAGGTTGTCCGAGTCGCATCCGGTTCGCATCCCCTCCGCCTCCCTCCCGCGCGCGTGCATCGACTTCTCACGCTCCTGCTCGCTGTCCCGCTCCTCTTCCCTGGAGCGCTCGTCGCCCAGACTCGCGAAGTCGGAGATCCGCCGCTGTCGGTGTCCAACCGCGAGCGTACGCTGCGCTTCTCGCTGCTGTTCGACGGCGAGACGGTAGCGTACCGGGTCGACCGGCTGACGCCCGACGGCGCGGCGAACGTGGTGATCGACCGATCGCCGCTCGGGATCGCGCGCGCCGCGCACGATTTCCGGCGCGGGTTCGAGCTGATCGCCGCGTCGCCGGTGACTGAGCTGACCAGCGTCTACCGGATGGTGACGGGGAAGCAGCTCGACGTGCGCGCCCGCGCGCGCCAGCGGGTGTTCACATTCCGCAAAGGGACGGCCGGGCTGATGACGATCACCGTGCGCGCGATGCGCGACGGCGTCGCGTTCCGCTACGGCTTCCCCGGCGCGGGGGTGCAGGATTCGCTGATCGACGAGTCGACGGGGTTCCATCTGCCGGCGGGCCGCGCGTGGATGCAGCCGTACCAGCGCGTGGCGACGTGGGCACCGGCGTACGAGAGCGAGTACCGCAACGGCATCCCGATCGGCACGGCGGCCCCGGAGAACGTGGGGTGGGCGCTGCCGATGCTGTTCCACACGAGCGACAGCTGGGTGCTGGTGTCGGAGGCGGGACTCGACCGCACGTCGTACGGCGTGCACGTGCAGCAGCGCGCCGAGGACGGCATGTACCGCGTGCGACTGCCGGAGGAGGAGGAGACGTACGGCGTGGCGCCGCGGGCGGCGGCGATCACGCTGCCGTGGGCGTCGCCCTGGCGCGTGCTGATCATCGGCTCCACGCTGGCGACGATCGTCGAGTCGACGCTGGTGACGGATCTCGCGCAGCCGCAGGCGTTCAGCGACGTGTCGTGGATCAAGCCGGGCCGCGTCTCGTGGAGCTGGTGGAGCGACATGACGAGCCCGCGCGACTATCAGAAGGTGTTTCCGTTCGTCGATCTCGCGTCGCGGTTGCACTGGGAGTACTCGCTGCTCGACGCGGGCTGGCAGCAGATGGGGAACGGCGGCGACGCGACCGAGCTGGCCGAGTACGCACGGGCGCGCGGTGTGGGGCTGATCGCGTGGTACAACTCGGGCGGCGCGCACAACCAGGCGCAGGATGGCCCACGCGATCTCATGGTCGATCCGGCAACCCGGCAGGCCGAGATGAAGCGCATCGCCGCGCTCGGCTTCAAGGGGATCAAGGTCGACTTCATGCTGAGCGACAAGCAGTACGTGATCGGGCTGTATCAGGACATCCTGCGCGACGCGTACGCGAACGGGCTGTTCGTCGACTTCCACGGCGCGACGATCCCGCGCGGATGGCAGCGCACCTATCCGAACCTCCTCACGATGGAGGCCGTGCAGGGCGCCGAGCAGTACGGCGACACCGTGTTCCAGCGCAACGCGCCGATCTACAACACGATCTATCCATTCACGCGGAACGTGATCGGGTCGATGGACTACACGCCGATGATCTTCGGCGACGCACCCGAGCGGCTGCCGCACCTGACGACGAACCCGCACGAGCTCGCGCTGTCGGTCGTGTTCGAGAGCGGGTTGCAGCACTTCGTGTCGACACCGGCGATGGTCGACGCGCAGCCGGATTACGTGAAGGAGTTCCTGACCGTGGTGCCGACGGTGTGGGACGAGACGCGGTTCGTCGACGGATATCCCGGACGACTCGCGGTGATCGCACGGCGGCGCGGGACGGACTGGTACGTCGGCGCGATCACATCGGACACGATGGTGTCGGTCGCCGAGGTGCCGCTGCGCTTCCTCGGCGCGGGGACGTACGACGTGTCGCTGATCTCGGACGGTGACGACGTCGACAAGTTCGGCTACGCGACGGAAACGTTGATCCGGCGCGATACGATGACGGTGGAGCTCGCGCCTCGCGGCGGGTTCGTGGCGCGATTCACGCGGCGTGGCGCGGCGGAGCCCGATGCGCCCTCACCGCGGCCAGCTGCGGCACCGGCGACCGAGCCGGCGCCGGCGCGGCGGGCCGCGCCGCGCCCTACATCCCGTCCACGACGCGCGCCTTGATCGTCTCGTACTCGGCGTCGGTGATCAGGCCGTCGTCGAGCATCTGCTTCGCCTTGCGGAGGCGGTCGGTGGGATCGCCCCCCGCGGCGACGAGGCTGGCGGCGGCGCCGGTGAGCGGGCCGCCGATGTTCACGCCGCCCGACTGGGCGCGCAGCTCGTCGAGGTCGCGCACGCGGCGCTTCTCGCGCCACGCCTGCTCCTGCGCCTGGCAGAGCGTGTAGACCTGCTGCGCCTGCTCCTTGCGGAGCCCCTCGATGCGCAGGGTGCGACCCGCGCTGCTTTGCGTCGGGAGATCGGGGCTCGCGAGCGAGGTGATGGTGAGCGTGGCGCCGAAGATGCCGGCGCTGATGCTCGCGTCGTCCAGATCCTGCCAGCGAACGTCGTAGGGCACGTAGCCGCCGAACAGACCGCGCGAGAGGGAGATGAAGCGTCCGCTGGTGGCGCAGACGATGAGCCGGCGATGGGTGAGCGCGAACAGGCGACGCTGCACGGCGTAGGCGCCGATCGTCTCGCCGGGTACGAGGAGCGCGCGGAGCTGGTCGAGCGCGTCCTTGACGCGGAAGTCCTCCAGCACCTCGCCGCGCAGACGCGTGACGACCGGGTTCGCGACGGGAGTGGCGTTCGCGCGAGCCGCCTCGCGGCGCCGGCGCTCCTCGCGCCGCCCACGCTCCTTCTCCACGGCCATCCAGTCGTCGATCGGCAACGCCTCGTCGAGCTCGAGGGCGAGCAGATCCTCGTCGGAGATCGAGCCGAGCGATTTGCGGTCGAATTCGGGCATGCGGGGGGCTCCGTGTGGTGCGTCGAGAAATTGGCGCGGGAGTGGTAGCGGGGCTAGGGTGCGCGATGTGCTTTGTGGGGGCTCGCCGCGGCCGTGGGCATCGGTGCGCCCTTGGCGTTGGTTGGGCATCGTCGCGCCCTTGGCATGCACGAGGGCATTGAGAGCTGTCGCCGCACAGCGCATCGCGCATCGCGCGCTACTTTCCGCGCATGCCGCTCGTTTCCCTGCAAAACGTTTGCATCGCCTTCGGCGGGCCGGCCGTGCTCGACCATGCGAACCTCGGGATCGACCGCGGGGAGCGGGTCTGTCTGCTCGGACGCAATGGTGCGGGCAAGAGCACGCTGATGGCGCTCCTCGATCGGAGTCTCGTTCCGGACGAGGGCGAGGTGGTGTGGCAGACGGGGGTCACGGTGACGCGGCTCGAGCAGGAGGTGCCGGACGACCTCGAAGGCACGACGTTCGACGTCGTCGCCGCCGGGCTCGGCGCGACGGGGGACCTGATCGCGCGATATCACGCGGCGAGTCATCGGGTGGCGACCGAGCAGAGCGAGGCGGCGCTGCGCGAGCTCGACCGGCTGCACCGCGATCTCGACGTCGCGGGCGCGTGGGAATCGCAAACCCAGGTGGACACGGTGCTGCAGCATCTCGGTCTCGATCCGGACGCGCCGTTCGCGCGTGCGTCGGGCGGGCGGAAGCGGCAGGCGCTGCTCGCGCGTGCGCTCGTGCGTGAGCCGGACGTCCTGCTGCTCGACGAGCCGACGAACCATCTCGACGTGGACGCGATCGAGTGGATGGAGGACTTCCTCGTCGGACGCGGGGCGACGCTGCTGTTCGTGACGCACGATCGCGCGTTCCTGCGGCGCGTCGCGACGCGCATCGTCGAGCTGGACCGCGGCCGGCTGGTGGACTGGGGCCCCGACTACGACCGCTACGTCGAACGAAAGGCGGCCGCGCTCGACGCCGAAGCGAAGCAGTGGGCGGAGTTCGACCGCACGCTGGCGAAAGAGGAGGTGTGGATCCGCACCGGGATCCAGGCGCGCCGGACGCGCAATGAGGGTCGGGTGCGCGCGCTCGAGGCACTGCGCGTCGAGCGGAGCGCGCGGCGCGAGCGCATCGGCAGCGTGCGACTGCAGGCGCAGGAGGCGGAACGATCCGGTCGGCTCGTCGTCGAGGCGCGCGACGTCAGCTTCTCGCGCGGCGACCGCGCGATCGTGCGCGATCTGACGACGACGATCATGCGCGGCGACCGCGTCGGCCTGATCGGCCCGAACGGCTCGGGGAAGACGACGCTGCTCCGGCTCCTGCTCGGCGAACTGTCGCCCGATGCGGGCACCATTCGCATGGGCACGGGGCTCGAGATCGCCTACTTCGACCAACTGCGTGAACAGCTCGACCCCGAGCGCAGCCTGTTCGACAGCGTGGCCGATGGAGCGGAGTTCGTCCAGGTCGGCGGCGCGCGACGCCACGTGCACGGCTATCTCGAGGACTTCCTCTTCCGTCCGGAGCGAGCGCGCACGCCAGTTGCCGCGCTGTCGGGGGGCGAGCGGAACCGCCTCCTCCTCGCGCGGCTGTTCACACGGCGGTTCAACCTCCTGGTGATGGATGAGCCAACGAACGACCTCGACCTCGAGACGCTGGACCTGCTGGAAGCGCTGCTCGTCGAGTTCTCGGGGACACTGCTGCTCGTGAGCCACGATCGCGCGTTCCTCGACAACACGGTGACGAGCACGCTCGTGTTCGAGGGAGGGGGCCGGATCGGCGAGTACGTCGGCGGCTACACCGATTGGGTGCGACAGCGGGCGCCGGTCGTCGCACCGGCGCCGGCGCCACGCCGCGCGCCGGCACCGGTGAAGGCGCCGCGCGCTCCGAAGCCTCGGCGGCTCACGACGAAGGAGCGCGGCGAGCTCGATGCGCTCCCCGACCGGATCGACGCGGCGGAACGCGAGCGCGACGAGCTCTATGCGTCGCTCGCGGATCCCGCGCTGCTGCGCGACGGCGCCGCCGTGATCGACGCGCGCGAACGCATCGCACGACTCTCGGCCGAGATCGAGGCGCTCACCGCACGGTGGGAAGAGTTGGAGACGATCGCCGCTTTGCAGTGAACCGGTGTCGTTCGCCGAGCCGGCTCAGGGACGTCGGTAGCTCGGCGGGAGCGTCTTGTAGCGCGCTTCGAGCAGATCCTCTCGCGAGGGCGTGTTCGATTGCACCCCGCCCACGAGCACTCGCTCCGCTCGCGAGGTGAACTCGAAGGGATCGCCGCTCCATATCACCACGTCGGCCATCTTTCCCACGGCGAGAGATCCGACACGGTCGGCGACGCCGAAGGTCTCGGCGGGTGTCAGCGTGATGGCGCGCAGTGCGGCACTCCACTCCATCCCGTACGCGACGGCGTTCCCCGCTTCATACCGCAGGTTGCCGGCATTGAACGCCTCGGCGGAGCCACTCGACGCATTGCCGATGAGCGTCACGGGCACGCCGGCTCGAGCGAGGAGACCCGCGTTCTCCTGGCGCTGGCCGAGTGTTGCGAACTGCTCGGGAACGTTGCTCATCGCGCCCGTGAGCACGGGGATCTTCGCGGCGGCGAGCCGGTCGGCGAGCATCCACGCCTCGGCGCCGCCGGTGATGGCCAGCCTGATCCCGAACTCCCGCGCAATCCGCATCGCGGTCTCGATGTCGCTCGCGCGGTTAACTCTCACCAGCAGCGGCACGCGTCCCTCGAGCACGGGAATCAGCGCATCCATGTCGATCCGGCTCGGCACGAGCGTGCGGGTGCGTGCGAGCTCGTAGTCGGCGCGCCGGCTGCGATACACCCGCGTGTCCTCGAGAATCTCGCGCAGACGCGTCAGGGTCTCGGCGCGGGGCGGCGCGTCGCGCGAGTCCGGCGGCCCCAGATTCGCCACCATGCCCACCGGGCCGCGCAGGAGCATGTCGGACACGCCGCCATTCACCAGGCGCAGGATCGCGGCCTGCCCCGAGATCATCCCTCCACTCGGCATCACGACGAAGGAGGTGACGCCGGCATCTCTCGTCGCTCCGAGCAGGACCGATCTGGGATTCAACCCCTCCCATGGCCTGAACGCCGGTGCGATGCGGTCGTGTCCTCGCGCGACGTTCTCGCGGGTGGTGAGGACCGAGCCGATCTCCTCGAGACCGAGCAGAGTCGCGCCGTTGACGAAGCCGGGAGTCACCACCTTGCCGCTGGCGTCGATGCGCTGCGCGCCGGCCGGCACCGCGACGGCCGCCCCGACGGCGACGATGCGTCCGTCGCGAATGAGCACGGTGCCATTCTCGATCGGTGGCGCGCTGACCGGATAGACCTTGCCGCCGACGATCGCGATCGTCTGCGCCCAGATGGTGCGCGGCGTGATCGGCAGCGCCAGCAGCATCGCGGCCGCGGCCCGTGCGACGCGGGTCACCTGACCGCTCCGCGGTTCTCGGGGACGTAGCCGAGCTCGAAGTCGGTGCGCCACTGCTCGGTGGGATCGAGGCGATCGAACAGCATGGCGCCGTCGATCCACACCTTCTCGGCGCGCGTATAGACGCTGAACGGATCGCCGCTCCAGAGCACCACGTCGGCATTCTTGCCGCGCTCGATGGAGCCCGTCACGCCATCGATGCCGAGCGACCAGGCAGGATTGATCGTCATCCACTTCACCGCCTCGTCCTCGGTGATCGGTACGCCAATGCGATTCCCCTCCGCCATTGCCTTCGCCGCTTCCTGGTTGAGACGCTGCTCTCCATCCGCATCGTCGGAGTGCATCACGGTGCGGACACCGGCGCGATCGAGCAGCGCCATGTTCCCTCGCACGGCGTCTGCCGCCTCGAGCTTGAACGCACCCCAATCCGCCCAGACCGACGCACCGATGGAATCGCGGGCGAGCAGGTCGGCGATCTTGTACGCCTCGACGGCGTGATGAAACGATCGGATCCGGTATCCGAACTCGCGCGCGATGTCGATCATCTGGGCCATCTCGTCGGCACGGTAGCAATGGTTGTGCACGAGGATGTTGCCGCGGAGGACATCGGCGAGCGTCTCGAGCCCGAGATCGCGCGCGGGCGGATCTCCCTTCCGGTCGGCGTTCCACTTGTCCCACTTGCGACGATACTCTGTCGCCTGGATCCACGCGGCGCGGTAGCCCGCCACGTTGCCCATCCGTGTCGAGGGGCCGCGCTGCGCGTAGACGCGCTTGGGATTCTCGCCGCACGCCATCTTCAAGCCGTACTTCGCGCCCGGGAACTTCATCCCCTGCACCGTGCGGGACGGCACGAGCTTCAGCACGACACTACGGCCACCGATCAGGTTGGCGGACCCGGGCAGCACCTGGATCGTCGTGACGCCGCCGGCGAGGGTGCGCGGGAAATGCGGATCCTGCGGCCACACCGAATGCTCCACCCACACGTTCGCGGTGACCGGCGCCGTCGCCTCGTTGACGTCGTTCGTCTGCGACCCATCGTCGCCCGGCACGCCGCCGGCTCCGATGTGTGAATGATTGTCGATGATGCCCGGCGTGATGTACTTGCCGGTGCCGTCGAGCACGAGGGCATCGGCCGGCGCCGTCACGCTCGTGCCCACCTCGGCGATCTTGCCGCCACGGAGAAGCAGGCTGCCGCCACGAATGGCGGGTCCGGCGGCGGTGAGAATCGTCACGTTGCGGATCAACGTGGGTCGCGACGCGAACGGACGATACGTGCTCGGAAAGGGATCCGCGTTCGGCAGCGAGACGCCGCCGCGCACCGTCGACGACGTGGAATCAGCGGCCCTGGCGCGCGCCGCCGGCGCGTTCGCCGGACCGATGGTGCCGTGCCGCGCGCAGGCGACGAGACCGGCGGCGAGGGCGACGACGCAGCGCCGAACGACGCGCGTCGTGGAGATCCGGTCACTCATGGGGCACTGCTGCGGGCGCTGGACGTACGCGTCGGAGTCATGATCGGCCCGTAGACGGCGTCGCGGAAGACCTTGTGCAGGTGCGAGTCGAACGGCATCACCTGCGTGAACAGCACCGCGGTGAGCTGGTTGGTCGGGTCGACCCAGAAGAGCGTGCTCGCCGCGCCGTCCCAGAAGAACTCGCCGACGACGCCGTTGTTCTCCTCGGCGGATTTCGGCGGCGCGACGCGCACGGCGAAGTCGATGCCGAAGCCGACCTGGCCCTTGCCGGGAAGGAACGAGCTGTCGCGCACCGTCGCCGGCAGATGGTTCGTCGCCATCAGGCGGATCGACTCGGGGCGCAGGATCCGCGCGCCATCGAGCTCGCCGCCGTTGAGCAGCATGCGCGCGAAGCGGAGATAGTCGTCGAGCGTCGAGGTGAGGCCGGAGGCGCCGGTGAACAGCGGCCAGTGGTTCGTGTTGTAGGCCTTGGCGACGGAATCCGGAGCGTGGCTGACGCCAGAACCGTTGGCGTCACGTCGATAGATCGCGGCGAAGCGCGCGCGGTCGCTCTCGGGGACGAACCAGCGCGTCTCGCGCATGCCGAGCGGGTCGAGGATGTGCTGCTGCACGTACTGCTGGAACGGCTGGCCGGCGAGCCGCTCGACGAGCGCCGCCTGCACGTCGACGGAGATGCCGTACGACCAGCGCGTGCCGGGCTGGAACGCGAGCGGCACCGTGGCGAGGCGCTGAGCGAACTGCGTGATGGTGTTCGTGCGCGCGAGCGGCGCCGCGGTGCGGAAGGTCCGGCCGACGCCGGTGTCGGCGGGAGTGGTGACGAAGCCCGCGGTGTGGCGCGTGATATCGGCGACGGTGATCGGCCGGCTCGGCGCCTCGAGCCTCGGCGCGCCGGCGGCATCGGTGCCCGCGTACACGCGGACGTTCGCGAACTCGGGGAGATAGTTCGCCAGGGGATCGTCGAGCCGGAACTTCCCCTGCTCGTAGAGCTGCATGAGCGCGACACCGGTGATCGGCTTGGTCATCGAGAAGATCTGCGCGATGACGTCGCGCGACATCGGACGGTTGGCTTCGCGATCGGCCATCCCGAATGCACCGAAGTACACTTCGCGGCCCTTCTCCCAGACGAGCGCGGAGGCGCCGGCGACGCTGCCCGAGGCGACGTAGACGCGGAGGGTGGAGTCGATGCGGGCCTTCGCGGCGGGCGTGATGATGCTGCCGGCCGCGGGGCTCGTGGTTGCGGTGATCGTGCGCGCTGACGGTGTCGTGGCGCAGGCCGTCAGCAATGCGGCAAAGGCGGCGTAGATCACTCGGTTCATGCGTGTCTCTCGAAAGAATTCAGGTGAGCTGCGCACCGCATTGTGCTAACTCGAATAATACGCCGCGTTCTCATCGATATACCCCTGGGTCAGATCGCACCCGTATGCCGTCGCCTCGGCCGTGCCGACGCCGAGCGAGACGACGATGTCGACGACTTCGGAGCCGAGCGCGGTGCGGACGACCGCGTCGTCGAAGTCGAGGCGGTAGCCGGCGCGCAGGACGGCGTGGTTGTTGATCCACGCGTCTGTCTTCGTAGTGTCGATCGTACAGTCGACGCACTTGCCGACGGCCATGAGGATGCGGCCGACGTTGGGATCGGCGCCGTAGACCATCGTCTTCACGAGGGGCGAGTTGACGAGCGACTTGGCGACGCGTCGCGCGTCGGCGAGATCTTTGGCACCGCGAACCACGGCGCGCAGCAGGTGCGTCGCGCCCTCGCCGTCGCGCGCGAGGATCTCGGTCATGCGAATGGATCCCGCCGTGAGCGCTTCGAAGAACGCCTCCTCGTCCACCGGCCCGGCGAGCCCGTTGGCGAGGATCGCGCACGTATCCGACGTGCTCGTGTCGCTGTCGATGGAGAGCATGTTGAACGACACGTCCACGGACCGGCGCAGCAGCCGGTCGAGCGTCGGCGCGTCGAGCGCCGCATCGGTGAAGATGTACGCCAGCATCGTTGCCATGTTGGGCTCGATCATTCCCGATCCCTTGGCGACCCAGGTGATCGTCGCGTCGCCGACGGAGAGCGAGAGCGCCTTCGGATGCGTGTCGGTGGTCATGATCCCTTCGGCGCCGATGATCGGATCGTCGCCGAGATCGGCCGACATGCCCTGTACGCCGCGCTCGATGATCTCGATCGGCAGCCGGACGCCGATCACGCCGGTGGAGCTGACGAGCACCTTGTCGGGAGTGGACCCGACTTCCGCGGCCGCCGCGGCAGCCATGCGGCGCGCGTTCTCGAGCCCCTGCTCGCCGGTGGCGACGTTGCTGACCTTGCTGTTGGCGAAGATCGCGCGGAGCCGTCCGCCGCGGATGGTCTCGCGGCCAAGCAGCACGGGTGCGCCGGGAAACTGGTTCCGAGTGAACAGCGCCGCCGCCACGGCATCGACCTCGCTCACGAACAGCGCGAGGTCCTTCGCGGTGGGCTTGAGCCCGCAGTTGCGGCTCGCGCAGCGGAAGCCACGTGGAAAGATCGGACGATCGTGAAACGGCATCGGCGATGGATCGGGTGAGCTGGTCGGCGGGCGCGGGAAGTTACCGGCTCCGGCCTTCGACGCGCTACGGGCTCGGCGGCGGCGTCACTCCACCACGATCGTCGGCGCCTTCGGCTCCTCGGGCACGCCCGGCACGTCGGCCTTCTCGCCCGTCTTGCCTTCGTCGGCGCGCTTCTCCTCGTGCACGGACTCGAGCGCGGATGTCTCGATCCAGCCCTGCTCCGCGGCGTGCTTCGCGGCAGCGAAGGTGTCGTCGGCGAGGATCAGCGTCGAGCCGGCGGCCAGCACTTCCTTCGCCAGCGCCTGCACGCTGGCCGATCGCTCGGGCGCGGCGCGGACGTTCCGGATGTAGATCGCGAGGATGCGTCCGGGAAACTGATCGATGATCGACCGATAGATCTCGGGATCCTTCTGGCTGTCGTCGCCGATGAGGATGAACGGCAGCGACGGAAACAGCTCGAGGATCTCCCTGATGATCGGCTCCTTGTGGCGCTTGAGCCGGCGTGACGTGAGCGCGTCGAGATCGACGTCCCAGTCGCGCAGGTGGATCGGCCCCGTCGGGATGCGCTGGATGTCCATGAAGTCGGCGATGACGTCATGGATGTTCCACGGGCTGCTCGAGACGTAGAAGATGGGATTGCGACGCTTCCCGTCGCCGCCGCGCTCGAGCGCCTGGTAGAAGGCGGCTACACCGGGAAAGGGCAATCGCGTGCGTGCGTTGCCGAGCATCACGGTGCGCACCGCCTGCAGAAAGCTCGTGATCCGCGACTGGATCACCGTGTCGTCCAGGTCGCTGATGACGCCGAACGTCTCGGCGCCCGTCGCGACGAGGATCGGCGCCTTGCTCTCGATCTTCTTCTCGCCGTCGCGCACGGGCGCCTCCAGCCGCACCTCGGCCTCGCGCCAGTGGTCATCGCCGTCGAGTGGCGTCGCGAGGTCGAGCCACGCGCGGAAGAACCCCTCCTCGTCGGCGACGATCTCGCGCTCGTGATCACCCAGGCGCACGTGCACGCGCGCGCGCGGCAAGGGATCGCTGTCGATGCGCTTGTACGTGTTGACGAGATTGCGCCAGAGCGAGTCGGCTTCCGTCGACGCAGCGATGTTGCGCGACTCGATCACGCGGCCGTGCACGAGCACCCGCGCGCGCGTGCCGTAGCCGCGATACGGCGCGATCTCGTACGGCCGGTCGTCGTCCCCGATGCCGATCGACTTGCCGGCGCGCTCGATCTCGGCGCGCAGCTCGCCGGCGAGCTGGCCGAGTCGTGCGCGCCAACCCGATGGCGCGTCGTCGGACATCGCTACGGGACGAGCGGCTGCGGCGCGACCGCGACGCGCCCGATCATGTTCGCGTCGCCGCCGAACCAGATCTGCCGCGATGCCTTGTCGAACGTCATGTGGCGGATCGTGTTCGCCTTGTCGGCGGCGATGACGATATTCTCGGTGAACTTCCGCTGCGCCGGATCGAACGCGACGAGGCGGTTGGGCTGCGGTCCCGTCTCGGCGACCCAGATGCGGCCGCGATCGTCCGCGGTGACGGCGTACGGCAGCGAGCCCGGACCGCTCGGCAGCGCATACTCCTCGATCCGCCCGATCTTCGGATCGAGCCGGCCGAGGAAACCGCGCGTGAAGTCTCCGTACCAGATCACGTCGTCTTTCGTGATGGCGATGCGGCGTGGGCGCGCGCGATCGTTCGGCAGCGTATACGCCTTGAACTCGCCCGACGCCGGATCGATCGTCCCGATCTTGTTCGTCCCGAACAGGTCGAACCAGGGACGGTTCTTCGAGTCGACGGCGATGCCGTACGGCCGCGACTCCGGTTCCATCTTCCAGAGCCGGATCTTCCCCGTCGCCGTCGTGAGCTTGCCGACGACGCCCGCGCCCTGCGCGGTGAACCACGCGTCGCCATTGCCGTCGAACGTCATCGTGTGCGGGTCGCGCACACTCGGGTCGGGCATCATGTAGTTCGTGAGCTTGCCCGTCGCCGGATCGAGCCGCACGATGCGTCCGTTCGCATTGCCGGTGAACCACACCTGTCCCTTCGCGTCGACGACGAGGTTGTGCGGGTGCGTCCCGTTCTCGATCTCGTAGCGCTTGAACTCGCCCGTCTTCGGGTCGAGTCGACCGACGTAGTTCCCGACCTGGCCGACGAACCAGACGTGGCCCTTCTGGTCGGCGAACGGATCACGCGGACGCGTGCCGTCCCACGGCGTGCTCCAGAGCTTCATCTCGGACGCGGGCGCGGCGCGCGACGTCTGCGCGGCGGCGGTCTGGCCGAGGGCGATGGACAGCGAGAGAGTGAGCGCGATCGTCGACGGGCGCATGGTGGCCTCCAGGAAGAGCGCTACGGGTTCAACCTGAGAGTACGTCGCGGAGCGGGAAAGTGCTCGTGTTGGCGGATCAGATGAGCCGGCTTTCTTCGGCGCCGTCGGCGACGACCTCGATCGACGACGCATCGTCGCGGGGTTGCCTTAGCTTTGGATCTCATGCGCGCGATGATCTTCCGCGGCGCACCGCCTGGTACGCCCGGCATGCTCGAGCCTGCGGAGCTCCCCGCGCCCGTGCCGAGCGCCGGCGAGCTGCTCGTGCGCGTCGCCGTGTGCGGTGTATGCCGCACGGACCTCGACGTCGTGGACGGTCGGCTCGCGCCGGCCGCGCTCCCTGTCGTGCCCGGCCATCAGGTCGTGGGACGTGTCGCCGCGATCGGCGCGGATGTCCGCGGCCTGCACGTCGGCCAGCGCGTCGGCGTCGCGTGGATCCATTCGGCGTGCGGCGACTGCCGCTGGTGCCGCGACGGACGCGAGAACCTGTGCCCATGGTTCGTCTCCACCGGTTGCGATCACGACGGCGGTTACGCGGAGCTCCTCACCGTGCCGGCGCCGTTCGCGCATCCGATCCCCGACGCGCTCGACGACCTCGCGGCTGCGCCGCTGCTCTGCGCGGGCGCCATCGGGTGGCGTGCGCTGCGCGCGATTGGCATCGCCGACGGCGACCCGCTCGGGCTCACCGGTTTCGGGGCGTCGGCGCACCTCGTCCTCCAGCTTGCGCGACGGAGGTTGCCGCGATCGCCGATCTACGTTTTCGCGCGGCACTCCGACGAGCGGCGCTTCGCCCTCGACCTCGGCGCCACATGGGCCGGCGCCAGCGACGAGCGTCCACCGGAGCCGCTCGCCGCGATCATCGACACGACGCCGGCGTGGACACCGGTCGTGGACGCGCTCGGCCATCTCGCGCCCGGCGGGCGGCTCGTCGTCAATGCGATCGCCAAGCAGCGCGGCGATCAGGACGCGCTGCTCCGGCTCGACTACACGACGCATCTCTGGATGGAGCGCGAGATCCGGTCGGTAGCGAACGTGACGCGCGCCGACGTGCGGGAGATGCTCGCCGCAGGGGTCGAGCTCGGGCTCCGGCCTACGATAGAGGAGCTGCCACTGGAGCGCGCCAACGAGGTGCTCGAGTCGCTGCGCCGCGGCGAGCGCGTGCGCGGCGCCCGTGTGTTGCGCGTGGCGCGATGAGCACGTTGAGCACGTTGAGCGCGTTGAGCGCGTTGAGCGCGTTCACTTCGCGTCGCCGACGCGCTTCATCTCCCACGAGCCATCGGCCTGCATGCGTCCGCCGCTTCGCGTCTGGAACGTGCCCTTGATCTCGCTTCCCCGAACCTGGCCGAAGAACGTCGTGTTGAGCGTACACTGGCAGTCGGGACCGATGTACGGCTCGAGCACGCCACGGATGCTGTCGGCGCGGACCGCCGCAAAGTCGATGCGGAGCTGCTGCGGCGAGCCGACGTGCATCGCGTGCACACCCTGCGGGTCGGCGGCGCGGATCGGCTGTCCGCGGGGATCGACCATCGTGACGTCACCATAGAGGCTGTCGGAGCCGCTGCGCAGCGTGAACGAGAGCGAACCGCCGCGGCCGCCGGCGCCGCCCCAGTACTGTCCGGCCCACGAGCCGGCGAGCCGCGCGAGCGACCCGGGATCGCCCTGGAGCTGCACCGAGGCCTGTGGCGTCGTGCGGCACCCGGCGGCCAGTGCCACGACGAGCGCTCCAATCAGTGTGCGACGCATGCGAACCTCCCGGGGTGCGTAGTGCCAGTCGGCGTGCGACATCGAGCATCATCGAGTGATGGCGACAGCGAAGCCGGACGAGTCATGACGATTTTCGGGGGACCGCGCCAGTACCTCCGAAGAACGCGGACCGAGCGGATCGCGCGGCCGACGACTCGTGCGCAACGCGTTCAGGATCACTGCCACGTCGATCGCTTCCTGCAGGAGCGCGCCGATCGGTGGCGGGATGTGGCCCGTCGCGGCGACCAGCATCGCCGCGGCGCTCAGGCCGAGCCCGGTCCAGATGCTCTGGCGCGCGATGCGCACCGTGCGCCGGCTGATGCGGATCGCCTCGACGACGCGCGACAGATCATCGTTGAGGATCACGACGTCCGCGGCCTCGGCAGCAGCAGATTCGTCGAGCGACGATCGCCGTTGGACGAACCTCCGTGCGGCACGCGTGCTGGCATCGGATCTCCCGGCTCGTGAAGTCGTCGGGGACGCGGATCGCGTCCTCTGCGAGCAATGTCGGTGCGCCGGGAGGGGCACCGCATCGGGGACCCGGCCGAGCAGCGTCGGGAGTTCTCCTAGCGTACTGGTCACAGTGCAGGGGCAGGAGAGGCAGCCCTTCGGCCGCGCGCTGGCGCCAGCATCGATACGTCGCTTGCATTCGTCGACTCACACAGGCATGCCGACGATCTCGAAGCCTCCGACTGATCAGCAGGCACCCAGCAGCGACTCAAAGGCAGCCGAGGCTCACTGGCACGCGCGCGCGCTCGGCGCGGTGCTCGCGACGCTCGGCAGCGATGGCACACGAGGCCTCGCCGACGTCGAGGCGCAGCGGCGCTTCGCGCGCGACGGCCCGAACGAGCTCGCCGCCGAGCCGCCCGAACCCGCTTGGCGGCGATTCGTCGCGCAGTTCCAGAGCGTGCTCGTGCTTCTGCTGCTCGCCGCCACGGCGATCTCGCTCGCGCTCTGGTTCGTCGAGCGCGACACGCCGCTCCCGTACGACGCGATCGCGATCCTCGCGATCGTGCTGCTCAACGCCGCGCTCGGCTTCGTGCAGGAGGCGCGGGCGGAGCAGGCCGTCGCGGCACTGCGGTCGATGTCCGCCGCCGAAGCCACCGTGATTCGCGATGGCGAGCGGCGGCGCATCCCCGCCCGGGAGCTCGTCGCCGGCGATGTCGTGCTGCTCGAGGAGGGCGACACCATCCCCGCCGACGCGCGCATCCTCGAGTCCACGGCACTGCAGTCGGCGGAGGCCGCGCTCACCGGCGAGAGCCTGCCGGTCGACAAGAGCACCGACACCCTCGATGCCGACACCGCGCTCGGCGACCGCACGAACATGCTGTTCAGCGGCACGACGATCACCTATGGGCGCGGTCGTGCCGTCGTCGTGGCGACTGGGATGCGCACCGAGATGGGGCGCGTCGCCGGCCTGTTGGGCTCCGCTACCGACGAGACCACGCCATTGCAGCGCGAGCTCGACCAGGTGGGCAAGGTGCTGGGCGTGGTCGTCGTGGCGATCGCCGCGGCGATGATCGCCGTGCTCGTGCTGGTGAACCACGTGCGCGGCGTCTCGGCGCTGATCGAGGTTCTGCTGCTCGGTGTCGCACTCGCCGTCGCCGCGGTGCCGGAAGGGCTCCCCACGATCGTCACCGCGGTGCTGGCGGTCGGCGTGCGCCGCATGGCGCGGCGCAACGCGATCGTTCGACGACTCTCCGCCGTCGAGACGCTCGGCGCCGCCACGGTGATCGCCTCCGACAAGACCGGCACGCTCACCCGCAACGAGATGACGGTGCGCGTCGTCGTGGCGGCGAGCGGGCGTGTGCGCTTCGCGGGCTCGGGGTACGATCCGGGCGGCGATGTCGAAGCCGAGGGGACGCCGCTCGAGGGAGCGCTCGCGACGGAGCTCGAGCGCACGCTGACGGCCGCGTCGCTCGCCAACAACGCCACGCTGGAGCAGCGCGATGGCCACTGGACCGTGCAGGGCGATCCGACCGAGGGAGCGCTGCTCGTCGCGGCACGGAAGGCTGGCCTGGATCCTCACGTGCTCGACACGCGCTGGCCGCGCGTCGACGAGCTCCCGTTCTCGTCCGAGCGCAAGCTGATGAGCACCGTACACGACGACGTCGAGCGCGACACTCGTCGCGTGCTGTTCGCCAAGGGTGCACCCGAGGTGCTGCTGCCGCGCTGCTCGCACGAGCTCGTCGGCGGCGAGTCGGTCGAGCTCGTGCCCGCGCGCCGCGAGGCGCTGGCGCGCGACAACGAGGCGCTCGCCGACGAGGCGCTCCGCACGCTCGCCACGGCCTATCGTCACCTCGACGCGACATCACGGCACGACACCGGGAGCGCACGCGGTCGCGTCGACGACTCGGCCGAGCAGGGACTCGTCCTGCTCGGTCTCATCGGCATGATCGACCCGCCGCGATCCGAGGCGCGCGACGCCGTGGAGCGCGCACGTGCGGCCGGCATCCGGCCGATTCTCATCACGGGTGATCATCCGCGCACCGCCGCCGTCATCGCGGCGGAGCTCGGGATCAGCGCTGACGGCCGTGCGATGACCGGGAAAGAGCTGGCTGGACTCGCGGATGATGCGCTGGTGAAGACGGTGGCGGAGGTTTCGGTGTACGCGCGCGTCGACCCGTCGCACAAGCTGCGCATCGTCGACGCGCTCCAGCGCAACGGCGACGTGGTGGCCATGACGGGCGACGGCGTGAACGACGCGCCTGCCCTGCGCGCCGCCGACATCGGCGTCGCGATGGGGATCACCGGCACCGACGTGTCGAAGGAGGCGGCAGACATGATCCTCGCCGACGACGACTTCGCGACGATCGTCGCCGCCGTCGAGGAAGGGCGCGGCATCTACGCGAACATCCGCCGCTTCCTGCGCTTTCTGCTCGCCGGCAATCTCGGCGAGGTGATCACGATGTGCTTCGGCGTACTGCTCTCCGAGCGACTCGGACTGCGCGGCGCGAACGGCGAGCTGCTGCTTCCGCTGCTGGCGACGCAGATCCTCTGGATCAACCTCGTGACCGACGGCGCTCCGGCGCTCGCGCTCGGGCTCGACCCGGCCGAACGTGGGCTCATGCGCCGCGGCCCGCGCCGGCGTGACGAAGGGGTGATCACGCGGCGCATGTGGCGCGAGATCGTCACGTCGGGGCTCGTCATGGCGCTCGGCACGCTCTGGCTGCTCGACGCATCGCTTCCCGGCGGGTTCGTCGCCGGCACGGGGACGATCGAGCATGCGAGGACGATCGCGTTCACGACGCTCGTGCTCGCGCAGCTGTTCAACGCATTCAACTCCCGCTCGGTGCTGCGCAGCGCGTTCTCCGATCTCGGGAGCGCCCGCTGGACCGCCGGTGCGACGGCGCTGTCGATCGTACTGCAGATCGCCGTGCTCTACCTGCCTCCGCTACAGCGCGCGTTCGGCGCAACGGCGTTGAGCGGCGCGGACTGGCTGCGCTGTGTCGCCGTGTCGAGCGTGGTGCTCTGGGAGCGCGAGCTCGTCAAGCTCGTGATGCGAGGGCATCGGTCAAGCGCGCCAGCGTGACGCTTGCGGCGCGGAGCTCTCGCTCGCCGACCGCCGCGCCGAGTGCGTCGGCCCAGCCGCGCTGCGCCGCCTGGATCGCGCGCAGCGTCGAGCGGCCGCGCGTCGTGAGTCGCACCAGCATCGCGCGGCGGTCGTCGGGATTGTCGTCGTATTCGGCCAATCCGTCGGCGGCGAGCAGGTCGGCCACGCGCTGCACGCTCTGACGCGCCTGCCCGAGCGCGCGCGCGATCGCCGCTACCGTGGCCGGTTCCTCCTCGATCGTGG
Source organism: Gemmatimonadaceae bacterium (assembly GCA_045804245.1). Classification (GTDB taxonomy): domain Bacteria; phylum Gemmatimonadota; class Gemmatimonadetes; order Gemmatimonadales; family Gemmatimonadaceae; genus AG11. The sequence continues at coordinate 35,456 of JBJMNN010000047.1, forward strand.
CGAGCACCCGCCATCGGGCGCTGGTCTGCCCCGCCGGCGCCGCCAGCGTATCTCCCGCGTCGATCAGCAGGCCGGCCAGCCGCAGCACCTGCACGGCGAGCAGGCTCACCGCATCGCCGGCCGGCGTCCGGCGCTTCGGCGCGGTCACGCGAAGTGCACGACTCGCGACGTCGCCTCCGGATCGGTGAACCCGAGCAGTCGCTCCCCCTCCTCGACGAGCGCCGCGCGATCCTTCTTCGTGATTCGTTGCAGAGGATCGATCGCGAGCGTCGCGGTGACGCGCGTGCGCGTGATCTTCCACGTCGCGGCGACGCGGCCGTCCACGAGCGCCGTGGCGAGCAGACCGTTCTTCGTCCACACCGCCCTGCGGTCCTCGTCGGTCAGCATGCGTGAGCGATCGGCGTAGGCGAGGATGAGGTTGTCGTACTCGGGCAGAAAGCGTGGCGGCGCAGGGATGTCGGGATCGGGCAATGGGGCGTCCGGCAGATCGAACAGCTCGCGACCCGCATCGTCGCGGAAGGTGCGAAGCTGCGAGCGCAGTCCCTCGACCGGCTCACGGAGCTTCGTGAGTCCCGACCACATCTGGATGTCCTGCACCGTCGCCGGCCCGAACGCGGCGAGGTAGCGGACGATCAGCTCCTCGGGAGCGCGATCGTCGGACAGCGGGCGCTTCAGCCATGCTTCGGCGAGCACGGCGGGCACCGCGCCGCCGCGTCCCCAGGTCCCTCGGGGCGGGACGTGCACGAGCGGCAGCAGCAGCTGGATCGAGTAGCCGAGTGCGAGCGGCACGTGGTCCGGCCACCGTTCGGCAAGCAGCGACTGCAGTTCCGTGACGGTCCGCGGCTTCTCGGCGAGCAACGCTCGGCCCGCGGCGAGCAGCTCGCCCTGGTCGATCCCCTTCGTGCCCTTGCCGTGCCCGCCGCGACAGATGCGGTCGAGCATCGGCTGCAGCACGGGGCGCAGCTGCAGGTAATCGCGCGCCGTGACGAGGTGCTGCGTGGCGCGCATCATCGTCGACCTGACGACGCGCCGCTTCTCGATCAGCCGCGTCAGGTCATCCTTCTCGAACGACGCGAGCCGCGACCAGAGCCCGACATAGGGCGGGTTCGGCAGCTGCGCCTGCAGCCCGATCAGCCGCTCGATCCCCTCCAGCACCGGCAGCTCGACGCGCCGCAGCAACATCTGCCGCTCGAGGGCCGCGCGGTTGAGGGCGCGGCTGGAGAGGACGTTCGAAGGAGTCTTGCGGGGCATGGCGAGGTGATCGAGGCCGTCGGTGTTTCGCATGGTACGATATTGACAGTATTCTGTCAATCATCACCGATGGTACCGCCTGATCACGCTCGAGTGGCGCCCCTACGGCGGGAGCAGCGACCTCGAGTCGCGCCGTTACCTGACCCGCTCCGCCAACCGCATCGCATCGTACGGCGCGTGCACTTTGGCGTCGTTGTCGAAGTAGACGTACACGTCGCGCCCGCTCGCGCGCAGCATGGCGATCCTGGTCGCCCAGCCGTCGAGCTCCGTGTCCGTGTACCCGCTCGCGTACAGCTCCTGCGACCCGTGCAGCCGCACGTAGACGAAATCCGCCGTGACTTCCTCGGCGTACGGAAATTTCCCCGCGGTGTCGGCGATGACGAAGCCGATCCGGTGCTCGCGCAGCAGGGCGAAGAATTCCTCGTGGAAGTAGGTCGGGTGACGGACCTCGAACGCGTGACGGTAGCGCACGTTCGCGGTCGCATCCACCAGTGCGCCGCGGCGCAGGCGGTCATCGTGGCGCAGCGCTACCGTCTCGGCCTCGCGCGAGGTGCGCGGGAGCTGGCGCATGAAGCCGTCCAGTCGCTCGGCATCGAAGCGGTACGTGCCTGGTAGCTGCCAGAGGAACGGACCTGTCTTCTTTCCGAGTGCCAGCACGCCGCTCGCGAAGAAGTTGCCCAGCGAGCGCTCGGCGTTCCTGAGCTTCAGGTTGTGCGTGATGAACCGTCCGCCTTTCACGGCGAAGACGAAATCGCGCGCTGGGGTCTGCTCCACCCATCGCGCGAACACCGCGGGCGACTTGAGGCTATAGAACGTGCCGTTGAGCTCGATGCTGTTGAACCGCCCGCTCGCGTACTCGAGCCACCGTCGCGCGGGGAGCCCGTCTGGATAGAACACACCGCGCCAGGGCTTGTAGTGGTAGCCGCTGATGCCGACGTAGGTGCGGGGGGCGCGCGAGGTCATCCGAAAGTTGAGACGCAGTTGTCGGCTGTCGGTTGTCAGTAAACGGCCTCGGGACGCAGGAGCAGCCCGAGGCCGGCCGTTTACTGATCACCGAATACCGACAACCGTCAACCGTAATCAGGCCAGCCTCACCGTCCTCCCCGTCCTCGCTGCTTCATAGAGCGCCATCATCGTCCGCACGTCGCGCAGTCCCATCTCCCCGGGCACACTCGTCGGGCGGTTGCTGATGATGCAGTCGGCGAAGTCGTCCATCTCGGTCGCGAACTGGTCGACCTCGGCTGCTTCCAGCGCCTTGCGATCGCTGCGCCAACCCTTGATGCCGTCGTAGTTGAACGCGGGGGTGAGGCCGAACGAGCCACGCTCCGCGTAGGCCGTCGTGCGGTTGAAGCCGTTCACCTTGTACGTCGTCGTGCATGACGCCGAGATGCCGTTGGCGAACTTGAGCTCGAACGTCATCGACTCCTCGACGTCCTTGAACTTCACCGGGTCCGTCTTCGTCGTCATCGCGCTGACGGCGATCGGATACTGGCCGGCGATCATCTCCGCGGACTGGATCGAGTAGATCCCGACGTCCATCAGCGGTCCGCCGCCGGCGAGCGCGCGGTTGAGGCGCCACTGGGTCGGGTCGCCGATCGAGAACCCGAACCCCGATTCGATCAGCCGCACCTCGCCCAGCTCCTTCTCGCTGGCGACGCGCAGCATCTCGACGTGGTGCGGCTCGAAGCGGCAGCGGTAGCCGACCGCGAGCTGGCGACCCGCCGCCTTCACCGCGCTGACCATCTCCTGACACCGCGCCGTCGAGACTTCCATCGGCTTCTCGCACAGCACGTGCTTCCCCGCCTTCGCCGCCTTGATCGTGTCGCGGGCGTGGAGCGCGTTGGGCGTCACGACGTAGACGACGTCGATGTCCGCATTGTCGGCCATCCGACCCATCGTCTCGTAGTTGTAGATGCTCCTGTCCGGAATCCCGTACTGGGCCTTCCACTTCTCCGCCTTCGCCGGCGTGCCGGTCACGATCCCGGCGAGCCGGCAGTGCTTCGTCTTCTGCAGTGCGGGCGCGATCTGGTTGGTGCTCAGGCTGCCGAGCCCGACGAGCGCGAAGCCGAGCTTCTTCTCCTGCCGGCTCGTGGTCGGCGTGGCACGATGCGCGATCGACGGGACGGAGCCGAGGGGCCGAACGAGCGGCGCCCCGGCGACAGCGAGCGCCGACAAGCGCACGAAGTCGCGACGGGAAGTCGAAGCCATGCGGATCATCCGATGAGGTGATGGTCGGCCGCCAAGATCGGACGGCGGTCCGAGGTCGGCAAGGGTACGCGCCTCCCGAACGCTACAGGCCAATCGCGAGGGTCATTCGATAAGGCGCCTACTGCGACAGATTGACGCGGAGTCCGCGGAGGAGCGCGGAGGACTGCGGGATTCCTCGACTGCGCTCGGAATGACGGCAAGGTGCAGATTCCTCGACTGCGCTCGGAATGACAGCAAGGGTAGGTCATTCCGAGCGAGCGCAGCGAGTCGAGGAATCTGCACCTGCTCTCCGGGTCGAGCTGCACGGGGCAGCGCACCGACCTCTCCGTCCGCAACCACAAAAAGAAGGAATTTTGGAGCCGGCATCCAGCCGTTCCGCGGCGCCGCGGCCCGTGTCGGTCCTCAGCGCGCTCGCCGTGCAACCTCCGCGCGCCTCCGCGTCGATCAGTCGTGCACTCGCGCGCCCGCGCCTCACCAGTGATAAATCGTCCCCTTCCACGCTCGATACAGCTCGTGTTCACGAGCACGGTAGCGGACATGTCCGGCGTCGTGCCCACCGGATACGATGGAAAGGCGACGACCGTCTGCGGCCCGTCCGCATCGACGTCGGCCCGGACGTGCTCGAGCAGGCAGCCATCAGGGCGATCAGGGTGGGCTGGAGTGCCGAACGAATACGCATGCGACGATCTCCTTTCGGCAGGCGTTGTCACGGCGGTGCGCGTCTTCCTGAGACCCGTCCGCGACCGCGGAGGTTTACTCCTCCACCTGCCTCGCGCGCGTGCAGTGGGCGGGATAGCTTCGACGACCGTCATTCGGAGCCATGCGATGCACAGACGCACGTTCGTTCACACGCTGGGTGCCGCGCTCGTCGCGCCACGCGCCATCCACTCGATCGCCGGCGCTGGCGATGCAGGCAAGCGCCGCCTCAAGCGGATCGGTATCCAGCTCTACACGCTGCGCGACGCGGCGAAGGCCGACCTCGACCGCACGCTCGGCGACATCGCCGCCGCCGGCTACAAGGACGTCGAGATGCTGTCGTCGATGCGCAACTTCAATCATGCGCCCGCCGACGTGCGCCGGATGCTCGACGCGCACGGCCTGCGCGCGCCGTCGACGCACATCGGCGTCCCGACGCTGGCGAACGTCGACGGCGCCGTCGACGAAGCGCGAACGCTCGGGCACAAGTATCTCATCCTGGCCGATCTCCCCGCCGAGAGTCGCAAGTCGCTCGACGGCTTCGCCGCGTTCGCCGATCGGCTGAACCGCGCGGGCGAGGCGGCGCGGAAGCACGACCTCTGGATCGCCTGGCACGACGAGGCCGATGACTTCAGGACCTTCGATGGAAAGCAGGGCTACGACGCGCTGGTCGCGAAGCTCGACCCGCACCTCGTGCGCCTGCAGCTCGACACCGGCAACGCGATGGTCGGCGGTCGCGATCCGATGGACCTCATGGACCGCTACGGCGATCGCTACTACTCCTTCCACATCAAGGACGCGGCCGCGCTGCACGCCGAGCACGACACGGAGCTCGGCAAGGGGACCGTGAATCTCCGCGGCATCCTCGCGAAGGTGAAGCATCCCGACGACAAGTTCTTCTACGTCGAGCAGGAGACCTATCCCGATACGCCGCTCGCGAGCGTCAAGCGCGACTACGCGTACCTGTCGAAGCTGGCGTTCTGATGCGAGTGATGGGCGATGCGCAAAACCCAAAGCGCAA
>JBJMNN010000048.1:0-17427 GCA_045804245.1 Gemmatimonadaceae bacterium
ATCCGAACACGAGACTCCATCCGGCGAGCATGGGCGGCATCCGCCAGACGAACGCGGCGAGGATCGCCGTCGTCGCGAGCCCGGAGCCAGCGGCGACGAGACCACTCCTGCGCGCGACGCCCATGAGGATCAGCACCACCACGAGCGGAATCGTCGCCGCGAGAGCGGAGAGCTCCATCGAGTGGAGCGGCGCGAGCGGCTGAGTCCACGTCGCAGCCGGAACGAGATTCACCCTACGGCTCCGTCTCGGGCTCGGTGTATCTCATGACGGACGCTTGTACGCCACGCACTCGATCTCGACCTTGCAGTCCACCACCATGCTCGACACCACGCACGCGCGTGCCGGCGGGTGGGCGCCGAAGTACTCGCGGAATACCCTGTTGAACGAGTGGAAGTCGCGCGGGTCGTCGAGCCATACGCCGCAGCGCACGACGTGCTCGGGACCGTAGCCCGCCTCGTGGAGGATCGCGATCAGGTTGCGGATCGCCGCGTGGCTCTGCTCGACGATGCCGCCGGAGACCACCTCGCCGTCCTGCATCGGCACCTGGCCGGAGACGTACAGCCAGCCGTCGGCGCCCGCGGCGCGCGCGAAGGGGAGGTACTGCCCGCCCGTGCCGGTGCCGCCGCCCGTGCCATATCGAATGATGTCGCTCATGCCGGAATCTCCGAGCTGCCGGCGTGATTGTCGAGTACACCGCTGCACCGCCACCGCCCACGCACGTTACCTTCTCGCGCCGCAGTCCCTCCGCTCCCGCCTCGGTCCCGTCGATGAACTGGCGCGCCACCTTCCTGCTCGCAACGTTCACATCCGCCGACGCGGCGCCGCTCACCGCGCAGCGCACCGGCGATCCGCTCGCCGGCTTCGATGCGTACGGTCGCGCTGCTCGTGGAGCAGGGGACGCTCCAGTGGGACGACCCGGTGATCCGGTATCGGCCCGACTTCGCGATGTACGACCCGTACGTCACGCGCGAGCTCACCGTCCGCGACCTGCTCGTGCATCGGAGCGGGCTCGGACTTGGCGCCGGCGACCTGCTCTGGTGGCCGGCATCCACCTACGATCGCGCCGAGATCACGCGGCGGCTGCGCTCATCAAACCCGCGACGTCGTTCCGCAGCGCCTACGCGTACGACAACGTCCTCTACCTCGTCGCGGGCCAGCTGATCGAGAAGCTCTCCGGGATGAGCTGGGAGGAGTTCGTGCGGACCCGCATCCTCCTTCCCGTGGGGATGACGTCGAGCGCGGTGCGGCACTCCGCCGCCGCCGGCGTTCCCGAGAGACGACTCTTCTCCCCGTCGGGCACGGCGGAGCTGTGGTCGATCGTCACGCCGTTGAAGGTGGGCGGGCCGGTGATCCGCGGCTTCGAGCATCTGCGTCCGAACCTGTCGGGCTACGCGCTCGGCCTGTTCGTGTCCGACTATCGCGGTAACCTGCGGCTCCAACATTCCGGCGGGCTTCCGGGATACGTGTCGGTGGTGACGATGCTCCCCGGCAAGCGGCTGGGGGTCGCCGTGCTCACCAACCAGGAATCCGGCTACGCGTTCAACGCGATCACGCTGCACGCCATCGACGCGCTCCTCGGCGTCGCGCCGCCGGACTATCTCCACCTTTACGCCGCACTGCGAGACAGCGCGCGCGCGCAGCTCGTGTCGGCGAGCCACCGCGCCGTCGCGGCGCGCGATTCGACATCGGGCCCGTCGCTCGCGCTCGCGAAGTACGCTGGCCGGTATCGGGACGCCTGGTACGGCGACGTCGACATCACGATCGAAGGCAACGGGCTCGTGATGCGCTTCGGGCGCACGCCGCAGCTCGTCGGCGACATGGTCCACTGGCAGCACGACTCCTTCCTCGTGCGCTGGCGCGACCGCGAGCTGCGCGCCGATGCGTACGCGACGTTCGCGCTGACGCCGGACGGTGCGATCGATCAGCTGAAGATGGCCCCGGCGTCCGACGACGTCGACCTCAGCTTCGACTTCCGGGACCTGCTGCTGCGGCCAGTCGCCAAGGCAGGCGCGCCGTAGCTACGGCAGGCCGCGATACGCCGTACGATCGATCGCGCCACGCGAGAGGAACCGGCCGCCGCGCGCGCCGGTCGGCAGCTGGTCGCGCGACGACAGCACGCCATTCACCCACACGGCGTGAATTCCGTCGGCGGCGCGCTGCGGATCGGTGAAGGTGGCGACGTCGCGCACGGTCGCGGCGTCGAACAGCACGAGGTCCGCGGCGAGACCTTCGCGGACAACCCCACGATCGACCAGCCCGAACTTCCGCGCCGGCAGCCCCGTCATCTTGTTCACCGCGACGGCAAGGGGAAAGAGTCCCTCGTCCCGCGCGTAGCGGCCGAGCACGCGCGGAAACGTGCCCCAGAGGCGCGGGTGCGGCTTCGGGTCGTTCGGCAATCCGTCGGAGCCGATCACCGTGGCGGGATGACGGAGGATGCGGCGCACGTCCTCCTCCGACATCGAGTGATAGATCGCGCCGGCGGGCTGCAGCCGCTGCGCGGCGTCGATGAGCGACACGTCCCAGTCGTGCGCGATCTCCTCGAGCGAGCGTCCGCCCACCTCCGGATGCGGATCCGACCAGGTGATCGTGATCTCGATCCGGTCGGTGACCTGCGCGAGGTCGAGCATCGACGACCCCGCCGTATAGGGATAGGCATCACATCCCACGGCCTGCCTGCGTCCCGCCTGCTCGAGCGCGCGCAGCACCTCCGTGCTCCGCCCCCAGTTCTCCGGTCCGGCGCACTTGAGGTGCGACACGGCCACCGGCACGCGCGCGTGGCGGCCGATGCGGAACGCCTCGTCCATCGCGTCGAGGATCCCCGCGAACTCGGTGCGCATGTGCGTCGCGTACAACCCGCCGAACTCGGCGAGCGGTTCGGCCAGCGCCATCACCTCCTCCGCCGGCGCGGCGAACGCGCTCGCGTACTGGAGCCCCGAGCTCAGGCCGAGCGCCCCCTGCGCCAGCGCGTCGCGTAACTCGGCGCGCATGGCGTCGACCTCGGCCGACGTCGCCGCGCGGTCGAGCGCGTCCATGTGATTGTTGCGCAGCGTCGTGTGGCCTACGAGCGTGGCGACGTTCACGGCGGGCCGCGCGCGCGCGATCGCGTCGAGGTACGCGCCGAACGTCGGATACGTGAACGCGTCGGCGCCGCCGAGGAGCGCGAGCGGCATGGGAAGCGCTCCGTCGCGCAGCCGCGCCGGCGACGCGCTGATCCCGCAGTTGCCGACGACGACCGTCGTGACCCCCTGCGAGAGCTTGGGCCACATCTCCGGCGTGCGCACGACGTTGGTGTCGTCGTGGGTGTGGACGTCGATGAAGCCGGGCGCGAGGCACAATCCGGTCGCGTCGATCTCGTGCTCGGCGCTCATCGCGAGATCGGGGGCGACGCGGGCGATCAGTCCGTCCGAGATCGCGACGTCCGCAACGAATGGTGCAGCGCCTGTGCCGTCGATCACACGCGCGTGGCGAACGAGTGTCTCACAAGTAGTCATGCGGGCGCAAAGCTACGGACAGGGTGACCGCATGCCAACCCGGCGACGCGCGCTCGTCGTGAATGTCGACAGATGCGGTGGGCTGTGCTCGCTCGTCTTCATGTAGGAACGGGACGACTCCTCGAACCCGAGACTCACCCATGACGCACCCAGATTCGACCTCGAGAACGCCGCGCGGATTCGCGCTGGCTCCACTGCTCGCCGCTTCGATGCTCGGCCCGTTCGCTCCCCGTATCGCTGCCGCCCAGAGCGACGCCCCCGACTGCGTGGCGATCATCGCGGAGATGCTGACCCCCTCGCCCTCGGCCGGCGCGATTCGCGCCTCGGCGGGCTGTCCTTCGTCCGGCCCCGTGACGCTCGCCAACCGCTGGACGCGGCGCGAGGCTCGCAGCGCGACGGAGCGGGCGGCGCTCGTCGAGGCGTCGTCGCTGATGCGCGACGCCCGGATCTACGACGCGGTCCTCGGCATGACGCGCGACGAGAGCCGCCCGCTGGCCGATCGGCTGGCCGGCATCCGCGTGCTGCTCGGCTACGCCGACAACGGTCACATGGTGATGCAGCAGGGGCAGGCGCGCGATGCGGAGCCGGCGGCACCGGCGGCGCGGAGTACTGCGTCGTCCGGACTGGTTCGTGGGAGTGTCGCGTTCACGCCGGACATGCGCTCCGATGTGAAGCGTGAGCTGTACCGACTTGCCAATGTGGACCACGATCCCGACGTGCGGTACGCGGCGCAGAAGGCCAGTCAATCGCTTGGCTACGTGGTGCCGGGCCAGGGAAGGGTCGCGCCGACTCGAGCTCCTTGATCGTTCGCGAGTCGTGAAGGACATCACGTCCACCACGTTACGACTCGCTCCAGCAGCGCCACGTACGCGGACAGCATCGCCACGATCGCCGCCGCCACCGCGACCCACGCGCGCACGAGCCGTACCCGCGCGAACGCCCCCGCGTACGGCGCGTCCTTCTCTGCGCCAGCCTCCGTCGTCTGCTTCCGCTTCATCCGCGTCATTGAACACCTCCCTCCTCTCTCAGTCCATGTCGTCGCCGTCGTGGCGATCGCATGAGAAAGGCACCGGCGTGTGACATAGGACGCGCGTCATCCCTAACGCGCCTGCTGGCGCGCCCGTAGCGTTTCCGCCATCGATCTCGCGAGACGTCGCGACGTTCACCACTCGATCGGAGACACGATGGTCCAGGGCCCGCAGCTCCTCGTCCACGCCGCCGTGGCGATCGTCGCGCTCGTCGTCCTGATCGCGCGGTACAAGCTCAACCCCTTCGTCACGCTCGTCGTCGTCTCGCTCGCGCTCGGCGTGAGCGTCGGCATGCCGATGGGCGGGATCGTCAAGGCGTTCGAGACCGGCGTCGGGAACACGCTTGGCCACATCGCGCTCGTCGTCGCGCTCGGGACGATGCTCGGCAAGATGATGGCGGAGTCGGGGGGCGCCGAGCGGATCGCGCACACCGTGATCGCCGCGTTCGGCGAGCGGCGCGTGCACTGGGCGATGGCCGTCATCGCGTTCATCGTCGGCATCCCCGTGTTCTTCGAGGTCGGGTTCGTCCTGCTCGTCCCGATCGCCTTCACGGTGGCGAAGCGTACAGGCACGAACATGGTGCTCGTCGGCATCCCGATGGTCGCTGGGCTGAGCGTCGTGCACGGGCTCGTGCCGCCGCACCCCGCGGCACTCATCGCCGTGACGGCGTACAATGCCGACATCGGACGGACGATCGCCTACGCGCTGATCGTCGGCGTGCCGACGGCGGCGCTCGCGGGGCCGCTGTTCGGGAAGCTCGTGTCGCGCTACGTCGTCCCCGACCCGAACAATCCGCTGATGGAGGAGATGGCGGAGCAGGGGAAGCCGCGCGACCTGCCGAGCTTCAGTATCACGCTGTTCACCATCCTGCTTCCGGTCGCGCTGATGCTGCTCGGCAGCTGGGCCGACGTCTTCACGCCGCCGAAGTCGCTGGCGAACGACGTGCTGCGGCTCGCCGGCAACTCCGTCGTCGCGCTGCTCATCGCGCTGATCGTCAGCTTCTGGACGCTCGGCCGCGCCCGCGGCTTCGACCGGAACACGATCCTCAAGTTCACGAACGAGTGCCTCGGCCCGATCGCCGCGGTGACGCTCGTCGTCGGCGCCGGTGGAGGCTTCGGCCGCATCCTGATGGACAGTGGGATCTCGAATGCAGTCGTCGGCCTTGCGATGGGGGCGCACGTGTCGCCCCTGCTGCTCGGCTGGCTCGTCGCGGCGATGATCCGCGTCGCCACCGGTTCGGCGACGGTGGCGATGACGACGGCGTGCGGCATCGTCGCGCCGATCGTCGCGACCGCGGGCAACGTCTCGCCAGAGCTCATGGTGCTGGCGACGGGCGCGGGGTCGCTCATCCTCTCGCACGTGAACGACGGCGGGTTCTGGCTCGTGCAGGAGTACTTCGGGCTCACGGTGCCGCAGACGTTCCGCACCTGGACGGTGTGCGAGACGCTGATCTCGGTGATGGCGCTGGTGCTGACGTTTGGACTGGCGGTGGTCGTGTGAGCGAATGCTGCGCGACCACAAGGTGCATGTGCTCGACGTCGAAGAAAGAAGGCTGTCGCTCCCTCCGCCTCCTTGTCGCGCGCGGACGCGACGGCACTGCTACTTGCCTGCCACCTGCCACCGTCGCATCGCCTCCACCAGTGCCTCCCGCGTCCACGCCGTCGGCTCGAGCGCGACACGATAGCGGAGCGCCAGCGCGCCGTTCGGCGGGATGGTGCGCACGGCCGGCGCGAGGATCGCCGCGCAGATGAAGCGGAAGTCGCGCTTGTTGTCGATGATGTACCACGGCGCCTGCCCGGCGATGTTCGCCGGATCGCTCAGGATGGCGATGCCGCCGATGTCGCGGCCGTCGAGCGAGAAGTTGCCGGCGACCGCCGCGGCGTTCGGGCGGGCGCGATCGCCGCGAAACTCCGCGACCGGTCCCTCCGTGCTCACCACCGTCATCGTCGCCGGCGCCGCGGCGAGTCGGGCGCTCAGCCCCGCGTACCCGCCGTTGATCACACCGTTCGGCTCACCGGGCATCGGCGTCCGATCGAGCGCCGCGCCGTCCTTCCCTGCGGTGAAGCGCATGCTCCAGTCGATCGTGTAGCTCCCGTCCGGCGCCGGCGCAGAGACGTCGAGCACGCGCGCCTCGGTGAGATCCGTCTCGCCGGTGGGGCGCGTGTAGGTGAGCTGCATCGTGATGCGCGCGCTGCCGTCGGGGCGTGCATCGATCGTCGGAGCGCTCCATCGCGTAGCACCCGCCGCTTGCCCGCTGACACGGTTCTCCTCCCAGTAGTTCACGTGGTTGATGTACTTCCACGAAAACCAGAGCGCATAGTGCCAGGGATGATCCTCCGGCTTGAAGTTGGTGAGGCTCGGTCCGTTGCCGACGCTGACCGGATGGAAGTACGGCTTCCCCGCCTTGGGATCGAACGAGAAACGCCAGCGCGTGGAGTCGCCGACCTTCCACGCGAGCGAGTGCTCGGCGCGTTCCCAGACGCCTCGCGCTCCGGTGGTTCGACCAGTCGAACGCGTGCCCGTCGCACAAGCCAGCATGCCCGCGAGCGAAAGGGCAACGGCGAGGTGCATACGACGAGCAAGGGCTCTGGTCATCGGCCGGATGGCTGTCATGGAATTCGTACGTGGAGTGGTGGCGATCCGTTGCTCGCGGGGGCGGCCTGATCCGAGTGCGCATCGCGCCCGTTCAGTGTGGCGCGCCGAGCGTGACGATCAATGCCGCGCCGACCACCATGACGGCCGAGCCGGCGAGTCGCCGCCCGATGTCGCGCTCGGCGAAGTAGTGCGCGCCGAGCAGAACGCTGAGCACGGCGGAAAGCTGGAATAGCGCGAGCGCGTAGCCCACCGGCATCACACGGAAGACGAGCAGCGTAGCGAGCTGCATGGCGCCGGTGGTGACGGCGAGGGCTCCGTAGGACGGCCACTCGCGCCGCAAGCGCCGGAGCTGCGGGCCGAGGTCGCGCCGGATCAGGAGCACGGCCGCGAACGCCGCTGGAAGCACGCCGAGGAAGACCCAGGCGAGAAAGGTCGTGGAAGGGGATCCGTACATCTGCGCGCGCTTCAGGAACACGGCTTCCGTCGCCGAGCACACCAGCGCGGCGAGACGGAGCTGGACGCCGCGGCCCCCGAACATCCGCGCGACCGCGACGGCGCGCTGCTGGCCCGGCGCACGATCCACCACGAGCACGCTCCCGAGAACGATCAGCAGGACGCCGAGCATCCCGAACGCGCTCGGCACCTCGCCGAGCAGCACCGTGGCGAGAGCGAGGCTGAGCACGGTCTTGTACGCGTTGATCGGTCCCAGCAGCGAGAGGTCACTCAACCCCAGCGCGGCCACCAGCAGTACGTTGCCCGCGACGGCGAGCACGGCGCAGAGCGCCATGTTCGCCCAGAAGGCTGGCGCGAGCGTCTGCCACGCGACTCGCGTCAGGAAGGGGAGCACGAGGACCGTGAGCAGCGCGTGCGTCATCCCGATCACCACCAGCGGGTGGATGGCGCCCTGGACGAGCCGCTTCTGGAACACGTTCGCCAGTGGGTTGGCGACGATCCGGAGGGCGACGACGAACGCGGTGAACATGCACGCACCCTAATCCTTGCGGCCGCTGGTCGCCAATCGCTCCGCGCGTACATTCGTCGCACCATCTCTCCCACACGAGTCACAACGATGTCCTTCCGCCGCACCTTCGCGAGCGTGGCGATCGCCGTGCTCGCCCACGCGTCGCTGCTCTCCGCCCAGGCCGCCGCGCCGCGCGCGCGCACGCTCGACATCTACATCGCCGACACCGAGGGCGGATAGGCGACGCTGTATGTCTCTCCCTCGGGCGAGACCGTGCTGATCGACACGGGCAATCCTGGCGCACGCGACGGCGACCGCATCTTCGAGATGCTCACTGCCGCCGGGGTGAAGCGCATCGACCACCTGATCAGCACGCACTACCATCAGGACCACATTGGTGGCCTGGCCGAGCTCGCGCGACGCATTCCGATCGCGCACTACATCGACCACGGTCCGAACGTCGAGACACCCGAACAGGTGCACGGCTTCCGCGCCGCGTACGATTCGATCCTGGCGACGGCGAATCACACCGTGGCAACGCCGGGCTATCGCGTGCCGGTTGCGGGGCTCGACTGGCGCATCGTCACGTCAGCCGGCAAGGCCATCACGACGCCGCTCGCGGGCGCCGGTGCATCCAACGCCGCCGTGTGCGCGAGCTTCGAGCGGAGGCCGGAGCCGCCGCGTCCGGACGACAACGGCCAATCCGTCGGCAGCGTCGTGACGTTCGGACGCTTCCGCGTGCTCGACCTGGGCGACCTGCTCTGGAACAACGACTACGATCTCGTCTGCCCGCGCGACAAGGTCGGCCCGATCGATCTGTACGTCGTCACGCACCACGGTCTGGCGGCGTCGGGCTCGCCGCAGCTCGTCCACACCGTACACCCGCGCGTGGCGGTGATGCAGAACGGCACGCGCAAAGGCGGCGCACCGGCGACGTTCCAGACGCTGCGCACGTCGCCCGGCCTCGAGGACGTGTGGACGCTGCACTGGTCGTACGCCGCCGGCGTCGAGCACAACAGCCCGGGCGCCTTCATCGCGAACCTCGACAGCGCAGCGACGATCGCGAGCGTGTTGACAGCGGCGCCGGGAGCGCAGGTCGCCGGAACGATTCCCGCGCATAGCCCGGCGTATTACATCAAGGTCTCGGCGCGACGCGATGGCTCGTTCACGGTGACGAACACGCGTAACGCGTTCAGCAAGACCTACGGGCCGCGCTAGTGCGGTAGCGCGGGGGTGCGCGGGTGCGGAACTGATTGACGCGGAGCAGCGCGGAGGTTGCACGGCGAGTACGCGAAGGACCGAGACAGGCCGCGGCGGCGCGAACGGCTGGATGCCGACCCCAAAAGTCTCTGATTTTTCGGTTGTGGATGGAGAGGGGCGGTGCTCTATCAGCTCGACCCAGGGAGCAGGGCAGATTCCTCGACTCGCTACGCTCGCTCGGAATGACACAGTGCGGGCCGTGCTCACTCGGAATTACACAGTGGTCCAATCCGCGCCCTCGACGTGCCTGCCGCGAACTCCCCGTCAATCAGTTGCAGTTAAAGCGCTGAACGTCGAATGCAACGCGGCCTCGGGAGGCAGAAGCTTCCCGAGGCCGTCGCGCATTCCGCCCTCGCGCATCGCGCTCAGTATCTAAATCCGATCCCCACTCGCGCCGCCGAGTACTCGCTCGACCCGCCACCAGCCAACCCATCCCGCCCGAGCTCACCTTCAGCCGACAGCACGAGTCGCGACAGCACGTAGACCTTCGCGTCCACTGACACGGCCTGACTGAACCGCACCGTGAAGTCCGTCGGCGTGCGCAGCTCGACCGGCACCGAACCCGTCGCCAGCTTCGCGCCGAGCGATGCGCCTTCGTCGCCGACGAAGCGGCGCGCCGAGAGGACCAGCGAGGTGCCGCCGTCGCGCAGCACGTGCGTCACGCGCGAGCCGAGCAGGAAGGGGCCGAGGTAAGTGCCGAGCGAGCCGCCGACCATGTCGACGCCCTCGTCGAATTGCATGTGGCGGTAGCCGAGCGATGCCTCGACCTGCTGCGTGAGCGAGCCGTACACCTCCGCCGAGGCGGTGGTGTGCGCGTACACGGTCGCCTCGGTCGCCAGGCCGGCGCCGAAGGCGAAGTAGCCATGCGGGAACGCCGGATACGATTCGACCTCGAGCCGGTCGTCACTCAGCGGCCCGCGGTCGACCCGCGACCAGCGCGCCACGACCGGACCAGCGCCGGTGTTCTGCCGCATCGCGACCGATCCCTCGCGCCACTCCGGCAACTGCTCGCGCCACGACTTCACGTCGACGCCAAGCATCGCCTCGCCACCGCGAACCTCGTGCGCCAGCAAGTCGTGCAGCGCGCGGGCATCGGCGCGCGCCGGCGCCGCCGCTACCACCTTCGCCATCACCCGCTCCGCTTCGGCCTTGCGGTTCTGCCGACGCAGCAGCGTCGCGCGCGCCATCGCGCTGTCGACGTCGAACGCGGGCGTCATCGACTGCTGGCGCACCTGCTGCGCCGACGCGCTCGCCGCGGCGAAGCACGCCAGCGCCAGCGCGCGCCTGCCGGCCGTCGCGAGCCGGCTCACGCCGACACCGCCGCCGGCCGGCGTACGTTGCGCTCGAACTTGTTCCATGCCTTGTCTCCGCGCAGGAACTCGATCGTGCCGACCACTCCGGCCCACATCAGGATCGGACGATAGAGGAACAGGTCGACGGGTCCGAGCAGCAGCATGTGCACGAGATCGCGCACGCGATAATCGCGGAAGCCCTTGTCGTGCAGCCACACCGAGAGCGTCGTCGGGATCGCCGTGCCGAACGCCATCATGCCGAGGAAGGCGAGGTACGGCTGCCACCCGATGATGCCGTAGATCCCCGCGAGCGCGAGCGTCGCGATCGACAGGATCTGGAACAGTGGCGCGAGACACTCGAACAACGCGTAGTACGGCACGCCGAGCATCCCCACGGTGCGATACCTCGGCCGCAGGAACATGCGGCGATACTCCCAGATCGTCTCGAGCGTGACGCGCTGCCAGCGAGCGCGCTGGCTGACGAGCGACGCGATCTTCGACGGACCCTCGGTCTGGGCCACGAGACTCGGTAGCGACACGATGCGGTACGGCCGTTTCTCGCGCAGCATCTTCTCGTGCACGCGGAAGGTCATCTCGATGTCCTCGCACGTGAAGTTGGGCGAGAACCCGCCGACCTCGACGATGATGTCCCGCCGCCACATCCCGTAGCCGCCCGACACGCAGAGCATGCACTCCAGCCGGCTCCACGCGGCACGGTAGTCCACGAACGCGCGCATCATGTCGAGGTGCTGGAAGTCGCCGAGCAGGTGGTCGTTCATCGTGGGGCCGGCGTACGACGGCTGGCCCATCGTCTCCGGCGTGAGGCTGATCCCGAACAGGCTCGCCGCGCCGACGATGCGCGCCGGATCGCGCGAGATCACGGCCATCGCCTTGAGCACCGCGTCGGGGGCGAACATCGTGTCGCCGTCCACGCAGCACAGGAAGCGATAGCGCGCGAAGTTGACGCCGCAGTTGAGCGCGTCCGCCTTTCCGCCGTTGTCCTTCGACACCACGGTGAGCCGCGGCTCGGTGCGGCTGCGGTAGACCATGCGCACCGGCTTGGTCGCCAGCGTCGTGCGGTAGAACACGCGCCGCGGCTCGAGGTCGAACGCCTCGATCATCGCGGCCAGCGTGCCGTCGGTCGAGCCGTCGTCGACGGCGATGACCTCGGTCGTCGGATACGCCTGCGCGAGGAGCGAGCGGAGCACGGGCACCGCCATCACCTCCTCGTTGAACGACGGGGCGATGATGCTCACCGGGATCGAGAACGGCGACTCGAGCACGGATTCGTAGTCCTCGGCCTGGTCCTGCCGCCGCCGGAGCGCCGCTTCGGCGATGGCGAGGCAGCCCATCACCAGCGCGTACGTCGCGAGCAGCCCGGCGTAGACGAAGGTGACGGTGACCGACGTCTCGAGGAACGCCTGCATACCGGGGGTGGGTTGGATCACGACGCCGCTCCTTGCAGCTCCAGGGACCGTAGTAGCTCGTGGACGTCAGGAATCGGCTCGGACCTGCTACGCAGCACGGCGGCGTCGGCCATCGCGACGCCGCCTTCGAGCAGCGCGCGCTTCAGCACGTCGAGCGCCTCATCCGACGGGCGGACGCCGCTGGCGATACCGCGAAGCGTCCAATCGAGCACGCCCAGGTTCTGCAGCACCTCCGCCGCGCCGTTGCGCGCGAACGCGTCGCTCGACGAGAGCTGTGCCGCCACGGCACGCCACGTCGCGGGTCCGAGCCGCGCGAGCGCGTCCTTCGCCGCTGTGCGCACCGACCAGTCGCGGTCGGCGAGCGATGACGCGATCCCCGCCGCGATCGCCTGCCGTCGCGCGCGGTCGGGGGTGCGCTCGCCCGTCTGGGCGAGTGCGTTGATCGCCGCGCTGCGCACGTACGGCGCGGGGTCGGTGAGGCGCCAGCTCGCCAGCCGTCCCACTTCCGGCGACTGCATCGCGGCGAGCGTGAGCAGGGCTGCCTTGCGCACGGGCGCGTCCGGGTCGTCCACAAGCGGCACGATCGCCGCGGCGAGCCCGCCATGATCGTGCTGATTGCGCAGCAGCGTCACGGCCCAGTAGCGCGCTTCGGCACGCGGGCTCGTGAGCAGCGGCCGGAGTTGGCCGTCGATCGGGATCGGGAATCGCTCGAGTCGCGCCGCGATGCGAGACGCCGGGAGCCGCGCCGAGCGCAGACCGCCGATAAGAATCTCCGCGGCGCGCTCGTCGCCGATCCGCAGCAGCACCGAGGCCGCCGCGCTGGCGACGTCCGCGTCCGCGTCGGCGAGCGCCGCGCGGAGCAGGGCGTGGATCGAGTCGGGGCGTGCGTACACCAGCGCATGAAGCGCCGAGATGCGCCGCCACTTCCGGCGCGCCCCGCGGTGCGGGGTCGCGTCGCCCAGCATGCGCTGCAGGCCGATCTGCTCCAGCGCGTACTTGGCGCAGCTCTCCCGCACCCAGAGCGCGAGGTCGACGTCGCCCGTCATGCGGTAGGCGACGGGCGTCGGCAGTCGGGTCAGCATGTCGCGCACGGCCGCCGAACGCTCGAGTGGCGGGAGCGCCGCGAGGGTCGGGTCCGACAGCGCACGCTGGATGGAGCGGAGCCGGCCCTGCTGACGGTCGTACCGGACCCGGTCGGCCACGACCCAGGCCGACATCACGAGCCACAGCGACGCAACGGCCGCGAAGCCCTGGCCGAGCAGCGGCTCGACCCGGGACGCGAGCGCGGTGTCCATCACGCCACCCGCACCGGGTGGCGCAGCGAGATCTGCGGGCGCTGCGCCGAGCGCTCCTGGCGCGCCAGGAAGGACTTCATCACGGAGTCGACGATCTCGTCGATGTCCGTCGTGGGCGCGAAGCCGACCAGATTGCGCAGCTTCGACGTGTCCGGGATGCGCCGCGGCATGTCCTGGTAGCCCGTCTCGTAGGCGTCGGCGTACGGCACGAGCACGATCGGGGAGGCGGACTGCGTGATCTCCTTCACCCGCTTGGCGAGGTCGAGGATCGAGATCTCCGTCGATGCGCCGATGTTGTAGATCTCCCCCACCGCCTCGGGGCGCTCCATGAGCGCCACCAGCGCCCGGACCACGTCCTTCACGAAGCCGAAACAGCGCGACTGCGAGCCGTCGCCATACACCGTCATCGGCTTCCCAGTCATCGCCTGCTGCACGAGCGAGGGGACGACCATGCCGTAGTGTCCCGTCTGGCGGGGGCCCACCGTGTTGAACAGGCGGACGACCGTGACGGGCATCTGCCGCTCGTTGTAGTAGGCGAGCGCGAGGAACTCGTCGAGGGCCTTGGAGCAGGCATAGCTCCAGCGTCCCTTGGAGGCCGCGCCCATCACGATGTTGCCGTCTTCCTTGTAGGGCAGGTCGGTGCTGAGCCCATAGACCTCGGAGGTCGAGGTGAACAGCACCCGCTTCCCCTTCTTCGCCGCCGCGTGGAAGACAACTTCGGTGGCTTGGACGTTGTTCTCGATCGTGCTGATCGGGCTGTCGATGACCCGGCGCACCCCCACTTCCGCCGCGAGGTGATAGACCATGTCCACCCGGTCCACGAGCTCGGCGGTCATCGAGGCGTTCTGGACGCGCCCGATGGTATAGTGGAAGTACGGGTGCCGCTTGAGGTACTCGATGTTGTCGATGCTGCCGGTCGAGAGGTCGTCGAGGACGTAGACCTCATCGCCGCGCAGGAGACAAGCATCCGCGAGGTGGGAGCCGACGAAGCCGGCGCCGCCAGTGATCAGAACGCGCATCTATTGGGTGTCCCGCTGGGAAGGAGGGCCTGCTCCCAGAGACGATCGGCTCAGTTCGGCTGTAACGATGGTCACAGCGAGACGCACGACGCCGGTCATCAGGTACCGGCGGTGCCCATCTCCGCCGACTGCGCTTCGGCCTACGCTCCAGCTAAGTCGTTGCGCTCTGGCGCGATACGCGAGGTCAAGATGCGCGTTGTGCCCGGTGATCGATCCGCGCGGAGGGGCGGCGGTGCTACCAGCGCCACGAGCCGCGAGTGGGCATCGCGGCGGCTCCGACGGGAACTGCTGCGCGTGCGCTACACCAGGTAGGTGGAAAGCCGGACCGACGGAAACGGATAGCTCGACCGCGCCGTAATCCCTCCATGACCGACTCCCAGGCCGACGCCCTGCGCGACCGCGTCGCCGACGCGCTGCGTCATCAGTACCAGATCGAGGACGAGATCGGCCGCGGCGGAATGGCCGTCGTGTACCGCGCGCGCGAC
The DNA here is from genome assembly GCA_045804245.1 of Gemmatimonadaceae bacterium. Classification (GTDB taxonomy): domain Bacteria; phylum Gemmatimonadota; class Gemmatimonadetes; order Gemmatimonadales; family Gemmatimonadaceae; genus AG11. The sequence continues at coordinate 14,855 of JBJMNN010000048.1, forward strand.
CTCCGGCTCGAGCGGCTCGTGGCGATCAAGGTCCTCCCCCCGGAGCTCGCCCACGACCCCGCCCTCGGCACACGGTTCACCCGCGAGGCGCAGACGTCGGCCCAGCTCGCGCATGCGCACATCGTCCCGATCTACGATGTCGGGGAGCGCGACGGGATCGCGTACTTCGTGATGGCGCTCGTGCGAGGGGGCAACGTCGCGCAGCTGCTGGAGCACCAGCCGCGGCGCCCGGTGGACGAGGTGCGGCGCCTCCTCTGTGAGACTGCCGACGCCCTGGCGTACGCGCACCTGCACGGCGTCATCCATCGCGACGTGAAGCCGGACAACATCCTCCTCGACGGCGACAGTGGGCGCGCGATGGTGACCGACTTCGGCATCGCGCGCGCCATCGAAGGGGGCACGCGGCTCACCCTCACCGGAGCTGCCCTCGGCACGCCGACCTACATGTCGCCCGAGCAGGCCGTCGGCGAGCGCGACCTCGACGGCCGCAGCGACCTGTACTCATTGGGCGTGCTTGGTTACCAGATGCTCACCGGCCGGCCACCGTTCGCCGCGGGGAACTCGATGGCGCTGCTGCTCAAGCACGTGAGCGAGCGCCCTCGGCCCATCGCCGAGCTGCGTCCCGAGGCGCCGAAGGCACTGTGCGACGCGATCGAGCGCGCGCTCAGGAAGGCGCCCGAGGACCGGTGGCCGACCGCGGCAGCGTTTCGTGACGCATTGCTGCAGGGGAGCGACGCGCCCACCTGGCGGAGCGAGCGAGAGCCGGTGCGCTATACGTCGCCCCTGCCGCGCAACAGGCGGGATGGGTCGTCGGCGGTGCCGCGGTCGCGCGCCGTGCAATCGGATAGCGGCGCCGGTTCCGCACCGGACGTCACGCCGGGCGGCTTCGTGCTCGAGCCGCCGCACCTCGCGTCGCTCACGGCCGAGCAGCGAGAGGACCTCCGGCTGTGGGCAGGACGCGTGAACCTGCTCGAGCGCGTGAAGGCGTACCGCAGACTCGCGCTCTACACGGCCGGCGCATGGGTCACGGGGATGGTCGCATTCGGATTCGGCGTCGCCGAGCTGCCGCCGCTCATCGTCGCGCCGATCGTGCCCATTCTCATGACCACGACGCTCGCGCGTCGCGGGGCATCGCTGCGCGTGGCCGGGCTTCGGTTGCGGCGCGTGCTGTTCTCGCGCCGCTCGCGCCGCGCGCTCGCCGCCGCGCCGCTGCCGACGAGCCGGCAGCTCCGCAAGCTCGCGACGCGCCCGGTGCTCGAGAGCGCGCACGGCGCGGCGATCCGGCGCGCCGCCGAGGAGCGCGCGGCCATCCTCGACATCGTGAAGAAGCTGTCGAAGCCGGACCGCGAGCTGCTCCCCGACGTGGTGCCGACGGTGAACGCGCTCGTCGAGCGCATCGCACACCTCGCGACGGCGCTGCAACGGCTCGATACCGACTACGATCCGTCGGCGGCGTCAGCGGTGGAGGCGCGCATCGCGCAGGCCGAGCGCACCGAGAGCTCGACCGAGGAGCTGCGCGAGGTCGCGCTGCTGCGCCGGCAGCGCGTGTCGCTCGAGCATCTTGCGCGGCAGCGCGTCACGCTCGCGCGCCAGATCGAGCACGCGGTGCTCGCGCTCGGGAACCTCCGGCTCGACCTGCTCAAGCTGCGCGCGTCGGGACTCGAGGCGGGGCTGGCCGACGTGTCGAGTGCCACGCAGGAAGCGCGAGCGCTTTCGCGCGACATTGGCGTGGCGTTGGAAGCGGCGGGAGAGATCAGAGCGCTCTGAACGGCTCACCGTTTCTCGGCCAGCTTCCAGAACTGTCGCTCGCCGATGACGGTCACCTTGATCCCCTGCGCGGCGAGCCGCCGCACCTCGATCAGCTTCGAGCCGCCGTCTTTACCGGCGATCTGCTGCGCGTTCGGCCGCCCGCGCACGAGGATGTCCGTCGACGGACCAGGCTTCGACTGCACTTTCGCCCCCGCCTTCCGCGCCGCGGCGATCGCGTCGGCGCGCGGGCGCACGAGGAAGCCGGTGAACGACACGCGCTTCCCCTTCAGGCTGTCCGTGCGGCCGAGGGTCGGCTCCCTCGTCTTCTTCCGAAGCGCGGCGATCAGCTCGCGCGCCGACTCGTAGCGCTTGCCGCGCGAGCCGAGGCAGCAGTGGATCACTTCCTTGAGGTGATCGCTGCACGGAAGCGTGCGCACGTCCTTGCTGCGCATCGGCGTTGTGATGTCGCCACGGAGCAGCATCGCCGCGAGGAGGCCGATCTGGTACACGTCGTCGCGCTTCTGCCAGCGACGCACGCGTCCCCACGCGATCTCGTTCGGGACGTGGAACAGGTTGAACGAGTCCGCCGTCACGCCGCGCCGACTGAGCTGATGCGTCGCGATCCCGAAGTCGCCGAGCTTCAGCTCGTTGCCGGCACACACGAACACGTTGAACGGCGTCAGGTCGCGGTGCATGGCGTGTCCCCGGTGCAACGCGTCGAGCGCACCGGCAATGGCCGAGAGCTCGCGACGGACGAACCGCTCCGACTGCGCGCCCTCGCGCTCGAGCCACGCGCCCAAGTCGCCCTGTTCGGCGTACTCCAT
>JBJMNN010000049.1:0-5570 GCA_045804245.1 Gemmatimonadaceae bacterium
ACCGGCTCGTCGGCGTTGCGACGACGGTTGGCTTCCCACACGTCGGGCAACAAGCGTCGATCGACCTCGAGGGAATCGCGCAGCTCCTCGCTCGGCGGCGCGAGCTGCGCCGACACCGAGAGCCGCTCGACGAGATCCTTCAGCATGGCACTGTAGCGGCCGAGGATCGAGTAGCTGCCGCGTCGCGCCGTGGCGATCGTGACGTCCGGCGTGACGAACGGATTGCCGTCGCGATCGCCGCCGACCCAGTTGCCGATCCGCACCGGCACCGCACTGCGCAGCGCATCGGAGGAGACCGCGAACTCCTCCTCGAACGCGCGCACGAGCGCTTCGCGCGCACGGGCACCCGCGTCGATCAGGCGCGTCTCGAGGTACCAGAGCACCGTGCTCACCTCGTCGCGCACCGAGGGGCGATCCTGTCGGATCTCCGACGTGACCCAGAGCAGCTCTACCTCCCCGTCGAGCTGTTCCTCGATGCCGTGGCGCTCGGCGGTCGGCGTCTGCTCGCGCGCGAGGAGTGCGTCGGCGACGCGCGCCTGCAGGCCGAGCAGCGTGCGGCGCGTGGACTCTGTCGGGTGCGCGGTGAGCACGGGGCGGACGTCGAGCCCGAGGATTGCGCGCTCGACGTCCTGCGCCGAGTGTCCATCGCGCTTGAGGTTGCGCATCGCCCACTGCGCGGAGGCTGGCTGCGGCTCGGCCGACTCCACGGTGCGGTACGCGCGCGTGCGGCGGACGCGATGCACCTGCTCGGCGGTGTTGATGAGGAGGAAGAAGAGCGTGAATGCGCGCGCGGTGATCGCGCTCAGCTCTATCGGGAGCGCCTCGACCTGCGCGAGGAGCTGGTCGAGTGAGGGCGCCGAGGGATCACCGTGCCGACGCGCGCGGCAGGCGCGGCGGAGCGTCTCGATCGTCTCGAACGCCTCTTCCCCCTCGAGCCGGCGGATGACGCGGCCGAGCGCGGCGGCGAGCCAACGCACGTCGTCGTGAAGGGGGACGTCCTCGCGGCGGACCGTGGGGCCGGGGATGGTGACGGCGCCGAGCGCCGGGGTGGGTCGGGCCCAGGCTGGGCGCTGCTGCGCGGACTCGTTCGACTGCTTCGACAGGGGCGGCTCCGAGGATCGATGGTCGGCGTCGGCAAACAACTTCAATATTACACGATGACCACTGCGAGCGAGCCCGAGCAGGACACGTGCGACGTCTGCGGCAACCGCGGCCACTCCCCTTGCGTCGCAAGGGCAGCACACGTACCCTCCCTGGTGTCACAAGGGGTACGGACATCACATGGCCGATAGCGAGACCGATCTCCTTCGCAGCAGCCTCGATCTTCTCGTCCTCAAGGCGCTCTCTTGGGGCCCCAAGCACGGGTATGCGATCAGTGAATGGATCGAGGGCGCGACCCGCTCACTGCTCCTCCTGGAGGAAGGCACACTCTACCCGGCGTTGCACCGGCTGGAGCGGCGTGGCTGGCTCGCCAGCGAATGGGGCGTGTCGGAGAACAACCGCCGCGCGAAGTTCTATTCGCTCACCGGCGCAGGCCGCGCGCGCTTTCGCGCGCAGGCGCCGCTATGGCACCGGCACGTCGAAGCGATCACCGCCGCGCTGCGGCGTACCTCGCCGGAGCTGGCGTGAGCGTCGGCGCAGGTTGGCGGAAGCTGCTCCGGCTCTCGCTCGGGAAGCGGTCGCTCGAGCGCGACGTCGACACCGAGCTGGCGTTTCACCTCGCGATGCGCGAGGACGAGCTGCGCCGTCTCGGGCTCGCACCCGATGCCGCGCGCGCTGCGGCGCGCGAGCGCTTCGGCGACGCCAGCCGCGTGCGGGAGGAATGCCTCCGCATCGATCAGCGGCATCACCGAGAGGTACGTATGAAGGAATGGGTCGAATCGCTCCTCGCGGACTGTCGATACGCGTTGCGCACGCTGCGCCGCTCCCCTGCGTTCACCACGGTCGCCACGCTCACGCTCGCGCTCGGAATCGGAGCGACGACGGCAATGTTCACCCTCGTCGACGGCATCCTGCTTCGTCCACTGCCCTACCCCGATGCCGAACGTCTCGTGCGGATCATCCAGTCGTACCCGGAAAAAGGGCTCGACACATGGGGGCTCTCGCAGCAGAACGTGGCGATGTACCACGACCGCGCGACCGACTTCGCCGCCTTCGCCGCCTACCGCGCGGGAGAGGTGACGCTGCGGGCCGGCGACCGTCCCGAGCGTCTCAGCGTCCTGCTCGTCACGGCTGACTTCTTCCGAGTCATCGGCGTCGGCCCCCTCATGGGGCGGCCGTTCACCGTCGAGGAGGACACACCCGGGAAGAACACCGCGCTGATTCTCAGCTACGGAACCTGGCAGCACCGCTTCGGGTCGAATCCGTCGATCATCGGCACCGGGGTGGAGGTCGATGGGAAGCCATACCACATCGTCGGGGTGATGCCCAGAGGCTTCGCCTTCCCGCGGCCTGACGTCGCAGCCTGGGTCCCGATGGGCCTCGACCCGCTTCGCCGGTTCGGCTACTTGAACTCGGGTCTCGGACGTCTCAAGCCGGACGTCACGCCGGAGCGAGCCGAGCGCCAGACGACCGCGATCATGTGGGACTGGGCGCGTCAGGATCGGCGTGTCGCCGGTGCGCCGGGCGATCCGAGCACGACGCACATGAAGACGATCGTGCGCCCGCTGCACGAGGTGGTCACCTCGCGCAGTGCGCGTCCGCTGACGGTGCTGCTCGCCGCGGTCACGCTCATCCTGCTCATCGCCACGGCCAACGTGGCCATGCTGCTCTCGGGCCGCGCGTCTGCGCGGCAGCGCGAGATCAACCTGCGTACCGCGCTCGGTGCGACGGGAGGACGAGTGGTGCGGCAGCTCCTCACGGAGAGCGTGTCGCTCGCGCTCCTCGGCGCCGTGGCGGGCGTGTCGCTCGCCGTCGTGGCGGTCCGCGTCTTCACGCACTCGACGCTCGCGACGCTGCCGCGCGTCGACGAGGTGAGCGTCGACGGCCGCGTGCTCGCGTTCACGCTGGCGGTGTCGGTGGCGAGCGGACTCGCGTTCGGGCTGCTGCCTGCACTGCATGCGGTGCGCGGCCGGTTGACCGGTGATCTGATCGCCGGTCAGCGCGAGAGTGCACGAGGCCCGTCGCGGCGGATCAACAATGCGCTCGTCGTGGCGCAGCTCTCACTGTCGGTCGTGCTGTTGATCGCGACGGGCCTGGTCCTGAAGAGCTTCCAGCGGTTGACGCGGCTCGACCTCGGCTTCCGTCCTGAAGGAGTGACGTCGATCGCGGTGGCCCTGCCGAGTCGCATCAACGACGCGGCGACGCTACGGGCGTTCGTCAACACGACGCTCGAGCGGGTCCGGGCGGTCCCCGGTGTGCAGTCGGCCTCCCTCGCGTGGGCGCTGCCGATGGAGAACGGAGCGAACTACGACGGATACCTCATCGAGGGTCGCTCCGTACCGCCGAGCGGCAACGAGGAGCAGACGTTCCAGTTCGCGGTGAGCCCGGAGCACTTCAAGACGGTGGGCATCCCGCTGCTGATCGGGCGAGACTTCGCATCGACCGACGATTCGACGTCGACCAACGTCGGCATCGTCGACGAGACGCTCGCGAGCCGGTACTGGAAAGGCGCGGAGGCGTTGGGGAAGCGCATCCGCGTCACCGGGGACACGGCCTGGTTCACGATCATCGGCGTGGTCGGCGCGGTGCGCGAGGAGGACGCGACGATGCCCCCGAGACCGCACCTCTACGTGAGCCTTCCGCAAGTCGGCGGAAACCGGCTGTCGCTCGCGGTGCGCGCCAACGGATCGGCCGCGGTCCTCGCCAACGTGCGTCGAGCGATCGCCGAAGTCGAGCCGTCCATTCCGCTGGACGACGTGCGGTCACTGTCGAGCGTCGTCGACGGGACGTTCGCGACTCGACGCCTGACGAAGATCCTGCTGAGCGGCTTCGCCCTTGTCGGCCTGCTCCTGGCCGCGGTGGGGATCTATGGCGTGATGTCGCTCAACGTGGCACATCGCAGCCGCGAATTCGGCATCAGGCTCGCCGTCGGTGCCGATCCACGTGCGCTCGTGCGGCTCGTGCTCGTCGAAGGTGCGGTACTCGCAGGGCTGGGAGTCGTGCTGGGGATCGCCGGCGCGGTGCTCGTGACGCGGTGGCTCACGAGCCTGCTGTATGACGTGAGCCCGACCGACCCGGCGGTGCTCGTGGCGTTACCGCTCGGCCTCGCCGCGATCGCGCTCGCGGCGTGCTACGTCCCGGCCCGCCGCGCCGCGCGAAGCGACCCGTTGAGCGTGTTGCGAGCCGAGTGAGCGAGGCGTTGTGAGTGGACGACGTTGCAGTCGCTAGCGCTCAGGGACCGCACACATGTCTGCCTCGCTTCCGGGCTCTCGGTGTCATGGCCGGCGTACTGGTGGCGTCACGATGATCTCTCGCTCCAGGATGCTGTCGAGCGGAGTGAGGGAAGGCATCGTGTCCGCCGCCGTACACGCCCGAGGCGCGTAAGATGGTCCGTCCTGGCCGGCGAGCGACGAGCTTCCTCGCACGATCGCGATCGTTGGAAGGCAACCCGCTGCTGGCCTCGTCCAAGACCACGCGAGCGGTGACGACTCGACCATGGTAGTCACGTGACCTCCGATGGCGGCGAACATTGGCCAGTGCGGTGGCGCGGACCCAATATTATGGAATGAGCTCTCCGCGCGAGCCCGAGCCGGACGTCTGCGACGTCTGCGGTTCGACCGATCTCTTCTGGCGGAACTGCAAGCTGCTCTGCCGCCAGTGCAAGTCGATCGTGAAGAGCTGCTCGGATCTGTGATTGCGGGGGTTCGGGGGCTCGGGAGCGACGACGACTTCGGGAAGCAGTTGCCTCCAGAGGTCGTTGCGAACCGGCGAACAGCGAGCCCGCGAACCCGCGCCACCCCCGCACTTGCCAAGCCCCCCCGAACAACCCTATAGTAGATGGACCCTCCGGCCACGAACCGCGTGCCGGACCCAGCTATCCGATATCGTGATCCAGACCAGCGTTGCCCCTCTCGGCCTCATCGTCGTAGCCCTCGTATCACTTACGGGGCTTATTGGCGCGCGAGAGGGTCAGCCGGCGTAGCAGCACACACCGCGACCTCTCGCCCCGGCACCACGGGGAGGGGACGCGAGCTTCTGGATCAGCCGCGCGGCCCGTCCCTGACCAGGACGGGCTTTTTCGTCTCCACCCTCTTCTCTGACGTCATGCGTTCGGACACGATCAAGCGCGGCATCGAGCGTGCGCCCCATCGGAGCCTCCTCCGCGCCACCGGCCAGGTGAAGGACGGCGAGTGGGATCGCCCCTTCGTCGCCGTCTGCAACTCGTACGTCGACATCATCCCGGGCCACGTCCACCTCCAGGCGTTCGGCAAGGTGGTGAAGGACGCGGTCCGCGAGGCGGGCGGCATCCCGTTCGTTTTCAACACGATCGGCGTCGACGTCGGGATCGTCATGGGGCACGACGGGATGCACTTCTCCCTCCCGTCGCGCGAGATCATCGCCGACTCGGTCGAGACGATGGTGCGCGCCCACTGCTTCGACGCGATGATCTGCATCCCGAACTGCGACAA
>JBJMNN010000050.1:0-9304 GCA_045804245.1 Gemmatimonadaceae bacterium
CATATCGCCAAACGCACTCTCATGCGAAACACGGCACCCGCACCGGCGATGCCGGTGCGGGTGCCGTGTCGATCCAGGGAGTCGGTCCGTCGGCTGCGACCCCGTCGAGGACCCTCGTCCAATAACCGGCCCCTGGATCTTTTACACGTGCAGCGAGCCGATTACTTACAGGTCGGTTCGCCGTCGCCCGCCGAGCTCACCAGCGGGTTGGTCGTGTTGACGCCGATACCGCACGAGAAGTTCGCCAGCTGGCTGTGCGTGTTCGTTGCAAGCCACGCGCCCGAGAAGATCGCGATGTTCGGCATTCCGACGCCGGTCGACGGCTTGAACTTCATGCCCTTCGAGGTGTCCGTCGCGTAGACGGCCGAATCCGAGAAGTACGACTCTTCGGCGGTCACGAGGTTGCGGAGGTCCGACTTCATGGCCGCGATGTACGCCTTCGACTTGGTATTGGCGAACTTCGGGATCGCGATCGCGGCCAGGATACCGATGATCACGACGACGATCAGAAGCTCGATGAGGGTGAAGCCGCGACGGGCCGTCTTACGCATGGGGGAACCCTTGGAGTGCATGTGAACGCGCCGCTCGGAGGAGGAGATTGAAGCGGGCGTAGCTCGGGGAGGACGTCTTCGCCCCCTCTGGTAGCAGCGTCGGTGCCAGCAGCAACCGGCGCGCATGGGATAGACGTGCATCTCTCGACGGGGTAACAGCTTCCGGAGGCTGCGAAGACGCCGTCGAACCACCTGACGCGTGGGAAAAACGCGCCTGACCTACGCAACAAGTTGCGAACCCTGCTATTAAGGTTTGTGCTTCAGCCTGGCACGGGTCTGCCCGGCCCGGACGGGGTGGGATAGCGCGGCCGCTCTCCCGAGCGCCGCGTGATCACCGACATCGAAGTGGGTGGCGTGGCGTGCGACCGCACGCCCGACGCCCAGAGCAACACGCGGTCGCGGCCGCTGCGCTTAGCCGCATACAGCGCCTCATCGGCGCGAGCACGGAGCGCCGAGCCGATGTTCGTGTCGGTGATGCGCTCGACGGCAATCCCGATGCTCATCGTCACCGTGGTGCCGGGCGGCAACGCTCGGCACTGTCGCCCACGCAGGCGCGCCATGATGCGTTCGGCCACCGCGCCCGCGCTCTCGGCGTCGGCCCATGGAAGCAGCACGGTGAACTCCTCGCCGCCCATGCGTGCGACGACGCCTTCCTCGCTCACGGCGTCGGTGATCATCGCGGCGACTTCGTAGAGCACCTCGTCGCCGACGAGGTGGCCGAAGCGGTCGTTGATCTGCTTGAAGTGATCGAGATCGAGCGCGAGCAGCGCGATATCGCCGCGGCGCCGGCGTGCATCGATGAGCGCGCGCTCGAGGTGGAGCGCGAAGCCGCGGCGATTGAGGCAGCCGGTGGCGGGATCGGCATTGACGAGCGGCGCCAGCTCGCGGCGCAGCTCGTTGAACGCTGCGCCGACGGCGGTCACGGAGTCGGCGTGTGGATCATTCTCGATGTCGTACGCACGACGGAAGTCGCCCTCACGCGCCTCGTCGAAGAGCGAGCGCAGCGCGGCGAGCCGGCGCTCGACGCGGCGGTGCAGCAGGAAGCTCACGAGCGCGAGGAGCAGATAGCTCGCGAGCGCAGGCAGCGCCGTCACTGGGAGCGCTTGCGGAGCGGAGTCGGCCAGCGCCATGACCGTGAGCTGCCAGAAGAGCGTGGCGACGAGCACGAGCGCCGCGGGACGCACACCGAACTGGAACAGGGCGACCTGCAGCGGAATCGCTGCGGCGAGCAGCACCCATCCCGACTCCGGATCCATGGGGAGCGCACGCGCGACGGTGAACATGAGCGTGACGTCGGCGATGCCATGCGCCGACATCAGCGGGATGCTGGCGCGCTGGCGGCGGACGATCCAGAGCGTGCTCGCCCCGACGAAGGCGACGTACGCCGTGAGCCCCGCCAGCACGACGACCAGCGCTCGATCGGAACGATATGGAGAGAGGAGCAACGCCAACGCCGCCGCTGCCGCCAGGACGCCGCGGATGCGGTTCTGGCGAAAGAGCACGGCGGCCGTGCTGCGAATGAATGGCGCGAGTCTCGGAAAGGGCACGATGAGCAGGCGGGGCGGGAAGAGGGTCGGACGCGCCGTCGTCGGCGTTACCCTCGGTGCTGCGCGGCGAGAACTGCGTCCGCGGCGGCGACGCCGCGGTACTGCGCCTCCTCGAACAACGAGAGGCCGCTGAGATCGGAGTGGGCGAGGTGGATGTTGCGAGGGGCCCACTGAAGATCTCGTCGGGCATCGGCGCCCAGAAACCCTACCGTCGGGCGCACCATCGCGTGCCCGAGTCGTACGATGTCCACGTGCGTGACGCAGCGGCGGATGTTCGGGTGCGCCACTGCCAACTCCATCATGATTCGTTCCACCCAGTCGGACCAGGTGGATGTCTGCAACACCCTACGTTCTGTGTTCGGGTCACGCGCCGCGAGGGCGCAATAGTACGTCCAAACCGTTGGACCGTCGCTGCGCACACGCAACGATTGATGAGTTGCAACTACGTAGCCGAGTCCTACACCGCTGCGTATGACATTGTCCCATGCAGGAGCCACGCCCCTCTCGTCGGGCCACCGATCGAGGGTGAGATTCGCCACGAGCCACGGGGAATAGCTGAACCCCGGAGCGCGCATGCCTTCGATGACATACGGCGCGAGGAACGTCGGTGCTGCGAAGATGACGTGCTCGCACGCATACTCGGCATCGCCCGCACGCACCCGCCATTCATTTGCTACCGGGCTCACTCTGTGAATCGGTGTCCCGGTGATCAGACGAGGGCCGATTCGCTCTGCCAGCCGCCGCGCGATCCAGGCATTGCCCTCCGGCCAGGTGAGCGGCCCCTGCTCCGTCGAGTCACGCGACGCGTGGTAGTGCACGCCGGCCCACGCCGACGTGTCGCGCAGCACCGCGCCGTAATCGTCGCGCGTGCCGTACTCGGCGTACCAGCGCATCGCGGGTGAGCGCAGACCCGCCGCATCGAGCCACTCGGTGAACGAGAGGCGATCGATCGGTGAACCGGAGCGCGCGCCGAGCGCCATCGGGATGGTGAACTCGCCGGAGCGGCGCTGTTCGTCGATCAGCTCCTCGAACCGGCGCAGCTCGTCGCGCCCGGTGCGAGTGCCGAGGAGCTCGGACTCGAGACCAGGCTGCCACTCCCCGTGCAGGAACAACCGCTCCTGCGGCGCGAAGCAGAGCGTGCGCTCGTCCCACCCCGCGTCGGTGAGCACGCCGAGCTCGCGGAACAGCTCGCGCACGAGCGTCGCGCGCGGTCCGGGCACCGGGACGTAGTGCGCCGCCCACGGGTAGCGGGACACGGCGTTCTCGCCGCCACGCGAGTTGCCCCCGGCCTCGCGCTCCATCTCGAGGAGCACGTAGTCGCGGAATCCGTGGCGATCGAGCTGCCACGCAGCACTCAGTCCGGCGATGCCGCCTCCGACAATGACGACGGGCACGCGCATGGTACGACGCACCGCCGGCATCGATGCATGGTCGCGCAGTCGATGCCCGATCGCGGCGCTCTCGTTCACCCAGCCGCCCGTGATTCGGGGGCCGCTCTTACGCTCGAGTCCAACGAGTGCTGGTGCGTTCGTGAACCGATACGCGAGCGAAGCCGCACCCGCCGCGGCGGCAACCGCACCACCGATGAGAAAGGTGCGCCGCGAGGGCTTCGGGCTCGACGGGCGTTCGTCTTCACTATTGGTCACGCTGGCATCGCACGCTTCACAACGACGGACCGCGGGTCTGGGACGGTGACCTCACGGAAAGGGCCGGCTAATTGCTCTCGGTTCGCGATGCTCGGATCGATGCGCCGCTCCTCTGCAGCCACGACTTCAAATTCTTTGATGATCTCGGGCTGGAATCTCTTCACCAGGCATCGGCCGTTTCCGTCAGATCGTCCTTCCAGATCCGCGTTGCGTCGTTCGGACCGCCGCGTGGTGCGTCCCTTCCGACATTCATCGGTTGACACGATCCCATTCCTGCTCGTAGTACCGCACGAGCACCTGGGTATTGAGCCGGTTCGCCTCGACGGCGACGGGCTGCATGTCGGCGGAGAACTCGAACATGCGTGGCACCTCGGCGACGGTGAGATAGCGCAGGTGCGCGGGCAGCGAAGTGGGAGGCGTGTAGCCGCCGTCGAGCGAGCCGAGGACGAACCCCCACTCGCCGAACGATGGCACGTACAGATGATAGGGGTACGTCGTGAGCCCGGCCTGGTGCATCGTCTCGGCGATGCACCAGTAGCTCTTGCGCGCGAAGAGCGGCGACGTCGCCTGCACGACGACGAGGCCGTCGCGCGAGAGATGGCGCGCGAGCAGACGATAGAACACCGTCGTGTACAGCTTGCCGACGCCGTAGTTGTTCGGGTCAGGGAAGTCGACCACGACGAAGTCGAACATGTCGGGGTGCCGGTCGAGCCAGACGAACGCATCGTCGTTGACGACGCGGACCTTGGGTGACGACAGTGCTCCCTGATTCAGTGCGACGAGCGTGGGATGGGTGGAGAAGATCCGCGTCATCTCCGGATCGAGGTCCACCAGCGTGATCGACTCCACCGCCGGATGCTTGAGCAGCTCGCGCACGGCGAGCCCGTCACCACCTCCGAGGACCAGCACGCGCCGTGCGCTGGGACGCGCCGAGAGCCCGGGATGCACCAGCGCTTCGTGATAGCGGTACTCGTCGCGTGAGCTGAACTGGAGATGCGAGTTGAGCCAGAGGCGCAGGTCGTCCTTCCACGCCGTGAGCACGATGCGCTGATAGCGCGTGCTGCGCGAGAAGATCACCTCGTCCGAGTAGATGTTGTCCTCGGCGAGATTGGTGATCCTGGTCGCGCCGACCATTCCCGCCGAGAGGACGAGCAGCACGACGACGCACGCGCCGGCGAGGGCGCGCCGCGCGCCGAGGTGGGCGCGGAACAGCCATACCGACCAGAGGGCGACGCCGGCGTTGACGAGCCCGAACAGGAGCGCCGAACGCACGAGCCCGAGCCGCGGCACGAGGAGGATCGGAAAGGCGAGCGACGCGGCGAGCGCGCCGAGATAGTCGAAGGTGAGGACGTTGGCGACGACGTCCTTGAACGCGTAGCGGTCCTTGAGGATCCGCATGAGCAATGGGATCTCGAGCCCGACGAACACACCGAGGATCGTGACGAGCACGTAGAGCACGAGCCGGAACGCCCCCGTGTAGGCGAAGGCGAGGAAGAGGATCGTCGACGAGAACCCACCGACGAGACCGACCAGCAGCTCGATGGAGACGAACCGCGCGACCAGCCCGCGCGAGAGGAAGCGCGACAGCCAGCTCCCGACCCCCATGGCGAAGAGATACGTCCCGATCACCGTGGAGAACTGCGTCACGCTGTCGCCGAGCAGGTAGCTGGCGAGCGCGCTGGCGACGAGCTCGTAGATCAGCCCGCACGCGGCGATGAGGAGGACGGAGAGGAATAACGGGAGAGCCATGGGGTGCGAACGGCTGGCGCGGCTTCGCCGCGCCTCAATGCACGGCAGCAGCAATGATGATTGCTAAAGCAATGGCCACCGCTCCCATCAGCACGCCGATCGCTGTGTTCTGGTCCTCGAGCAGCTCCTTCCAGAGCGAGCCGGGTGTGAGCTTGTCGAACACCATGAAGGCGATGATGAACAGGACGACGCCGATGATGGCGAAGAGGACGGCTGCCAAGGCGTTGTGGAGCATCGAGGAGTAGACGTCGGTCATCTCATTTGCCTCGCATGTAGGTGCCGCCGAAGTAGGAGCGGTAGTGCGGGCGATAGGCGCCCGGGTTGTCGCGGATCGAGCGTGGAGTCGTGTTCTTCACCTCGGTGGGGCGCATCGGCGTCCAGCCGCGCACCTCCGCGGCGACGAGGAGCACGATGAGCAGCGCACCGAATACGGTGTAGACGGGATGTCTCATCGGTCAGTCGTCGTCGTTGTCGTCATCGTCGTCGCTCGGGGCATAGTCGCTCTCTTCCCACCGGGCGCGTTCCATTCCCCACGCGCGCAGGCCCACGAACACCGGCGGCACCGCGAGCAGGACGAGACCGAGCAGGTACGGAAAGAGAATCGGCACGTCGCGCCGGACGACGATCTTGTACTCGAGAAAGCCGGTCGGTACCTGCGCCTCGGGCTGCACGCGCAGGAAGTACGGCCCTGCCGGAACGCTCGGCAGCACGGCGCGATCGCGACGCGAGCCTTCGGACCAGTTGCCATCGGAGTCGCGGCCGTAGTAGTAGCTCACCTCGCGGCCGAACTCGTAGGTCTGCCCCGTCGTCTCGTTGACGAGCGCGTAGTCGAAGTACGCCCAGCCGTTGTCGACCTGCGCTTCGGTCGTGACCTCGAGGTTTGCCGTGCGCCCCTTCACCTGGAAGGTCGGCGTGACGAAGGCGAGCGAATCGGCGAGGGCGCCCGGCCGGAAGTACGAACTGGTGGAGAACACCGTGTCGCGCGACGCGGTGACGAACCGCAGGAGGCCGAGCACGACGACGATCGCGATGAAGAGCAGGTAGCGCTTCGCGAGCGACCCGGCGCGCGGCTTGAACTCGTCGGGCTGGTTGGCGAACACGCCACGGACGTGCGGCGCCTTACCTGGCAGCGAGAATGCGGCCCACACCTGGGCGCCGGTCATGTACGTGCCGAGCGACCAGGTGGTCTCCTCAGGGGTTCGCTCCTCGCTCAGCATCCGCGGCGGCGCGACGAAGTCCCGCGTCTCGGCGCGATCGCCGACACGCACCTGCCAGGGGAACTCGCCGAGCACGAACTCGGTCGTCGCCGTGGCCGTCTGGAAGTGCTTGAACGTCTCGCCGTACAGCGTGACCACCGGTCGGCCGCCAGTTCGCGACTCCTCGGGCGTCGCCTTCACGACCTGCACGTCGTTCCAGTGACCATCGTACTGGGTGAGGTAGCGGAAACCCTTGTACGGATTGAACAGCAGGTATTCGTCCCAGTAGTACGACGTGTCGTCGACCGTGATGCTGCGCACCTGGTAGCCAACGACCTCCCACTTCTCGCCCTTGAGCGTGCCGCGGGTGCCGAGCGGGATCTGCGGCTCGAACTTCTGCTTCGCCTGGAATCCTTGGATGAGCGCGAGGTTGGGATCGCGCGCGTCGAGGATGCTGCCGCAGCTCGAGCAGACGACGGACTGCGCCTGATCGAGCGTGCGAAGCTCGATCGCCGCTCCGCACTGCGGGCAGCTCAGCGACGCGACTGCGGGTGCGCTCACCAGCCCTCGAAGCCGCGGAGGTTGCGCGCGGCGAGCTGCTCGAGCTCGACGTACGTGCCGACGTAGGCGACCGGCGTGTCGTCCGAGTAGTCGATCGTGGCGAAGTGGAGCTGCTCGCCGTCGCCAGGCGTGTCGAGGTCGGCGAAGAGCGACTCGCTCCGGTCCCACGTCGTGAAGGGGAGCTCGCCCTCGACGCCGGCGTAGCGCGCGCGGGTGATCGACGCGACGCGGAAGTGGATGGCGTCGATGACGTACGACTGACCGACCTTCAGCGCATCGGCCGCCGGGAGCGCACCACTGTTCGTGGCCGGTGTTGAGATCGCGAGATCTCCCTGGGCGTCGGAGAGCCATGCGCTCGTGCCGCGCATCGTGCGCAGATGCCACTCGTTCCAGCCGCCGCGCTCGTACTGGTACACGATGCGGCCGACGACGACGAACGCGTCGCCCTCGAACTTGCCCTCCGTGCCGAGCTGGATCGGCGACGCGGTGGGAGGCAGGTCGCTCACCATCCCGACCTTCTCGAGGTCGAGGTCTCGGCGCACGAGCACGGCCTTGCAGTAGGGACAGATCGTCTGCACCGCGCCCGACCAGCGGAACTCGATCGTGGCGCCGCAGTTGGGGCAGGACGCCGTTCTGGCCGTCACTTTCGTGCCGGATTCACGTTAGTGGCGCGACGCGAGCGTCATGCTGCCGTATGCTCGCTCGAGATGACGCACGCTCACGCGCTCCGCGCCTGCCATCTCTGCCAACCGTTCCGCGAATGGCCACGCGGGCCGCGGCGTGCAGCAGAACAGGTTGAGGCAGAGCGAGCGGTGTTCCGGAAAGGTGTGCACCGTGAGATGCGATTCGGCGAGCAGCAGCATTCCCGTGATGCCGCCCGGCGGCGGGAAGACGTGCCACTGCCCCGCCCCGACCGGGCGGAGTCCGAGCTCGTTCACCATGCGGTCGAGGATGGCAGCGAGCGACGCGCGGTCGGCGAGGCGTTCGGCATCGCAGCCGAATGCTTCGACGACCCACTCGTCACCGCGCGCGACGTCGCCGAGGGTGGTCACCCCTGCGCCGTGCCGCACTCGGGGCAGAACTTGGCCGCACGCGGGATCGACTTGCCGCAGTTGTGGCAGAACTTCGTGCCCTCGGCGGCGGGAGTACTCTGATCCGGGAGCTGCGTGGGCGACGCGGGCGACGTTTTCTGTGCTGCGTCGCCCCCCGACGCGGTCTGATTGAGCGCGTCGGTCATCGCCTTGCCGAGCGCCATGCCAGCACCGAGGCCCGCACCCAGACCCGCCCCGCCACCGCCCTCGTTGGCCGCGGCGATCGGGATCGCCTGCGCGGCCTGGTACTGCGTGTAGTCGCGCAGGTTGCCGGCCATGTTCATACCGATGCGCTCGTCGAGCCGCTTCTGGAGCTCTTCGGGAAGGGAGAGGCTCTCGACGACGAACGAGTCGAGCGCGAGGCCGAGATCGGCGAACGTCGGCGCGAGCTGCGTCGAGAGCGCAGCGCCGAGCTCGACGAGGTTCCCCGCCATGTCGAGGAAGGGAATCTTCGACTCGGCGAAAGCATCGGAGACGCGGCCGACGATCGTGTTGCGCAGGTGCCCTTCGAGGTCGGCGACGGTGTAGCGCTCGCGCGTGCCGCTGATCTTTTGATGGAAGACCTTGGGATCGCCGACGTGGAAGCTGTAGAGGCCGAAGCCGCGCAGCCGCACCATGCCGAAATCCTTGTCGCGGATCGTGATCGGCTGCTGCGTGCCCCAGCGCTGATCGGTCTGGGTGCGCGTCGAGAAGAAGTAGACGTCGCTCTTGAAGGGCGACTCGAAGCCGGTGTACCAGTGCTTGAGGTTGGTGAGCAGCGGCAGCGTCTGGGTCTCAAGTGTGTAGAGTCCGGGGCCGAACTGGTCGGCGATCTTCCCCTCGTTGACGAACAGGGCCAGCTGCGACTCACGCACCGTGAGGCGCGCGCCGTACTGGATCTCCATGTCGCGCATCGGATAGCGCACGGCGAGCACGCCGTCGGTGTCTTCCGTCCACTGGATGACGTCAATGAGCTGCTTGCGC
>JBJMNN010000051.1:0-15452 GCA_045804245.1 Gemmatimonadaceae bacterium
CCAGCGGACCAGCGGACCAGCGGACCAGCGGACCAGCGGACCTACGGTCTACTGGTACTGCACGTAGCTCAGCTTCGGTCTCAACTGCAGCAGTTCATTGGGCGTGAGCAGCGCGTCGCCCTTCTTCGTGTCGTTGTGGTAGAACAGCTTGAACCCGGTGTATTGCACGGGATGATCGACGATGTAGTCGCGATAGGAGTCGAACTTGAGCCAGGGCGGACCCCATCCGTCCATGTGCATCACCACCTGCACGCGCGACGTCGGCCGGATGTTCTCCTCGTCGGGGACCATCTTCTTCGTGAAGCGGTGCACGATGAGCACCTTGGGCGGGATCTTCTTGTCCGTGACGAGCTTGTCGAGCGTGCGGATGACGTAGTTGACGTCCGACGCCATCATCATCCCGATCTTGCTGCTGGGGCGAAGGCCTTCTCTCTCGTAATGCATATAAAACTCGGGATCGATGCCGAGGTGCACGTCCGGACGCGCGAGCCAGGGCAGGAGTCGCGGCAGCTCCTTCTGGAGCGTGCTGTGCGACGCCTGGATGTCGAGGAAGAGGATGCCGTTCCGGCTCTTCGCCCACTTGTACGTCCGCTCGATCATCGACGAGTCCTCCCACCGGCGCCACATCCCGTCCGATCCCGGCGCCCCCTGCGCCACGACGGTGACGAGATGGATGGCGGGGATCACGGGTGTCTTCGGGTCGGCCGCCTTCCACGCCGCGACCGTTCGGTCCAGCATCCCGAGCATCTGCTGCTCCGGGTACTCGCCGATCACTCCCATCTTCTTCGAGTGCGGGTTGCCGTAGTACGCGACGATGCGATTCTTCGGCAGCAGCGCGCCGGCGATCGGCGCCGGCCCCGTGGGCCAGCTCGACTCCTTGCGGCTGCCCGCGCGGATCGCGGCCGCGAAGCTCATCGCGTCCTTCTTCCCGCGGCCGGCGACGAGCCTGGGGGCGATGCTGTCCGCGCTCGCGGGCTCGGCGAGAGCGCCGGTCGTGGAAGCCGCAGCGGAGGGCGTAGTGTTCGAAGCACCCGAATCGATCGCCGGCGTCGTCCCGGCGTCGGTCGGTGTGACAGTTGTGCCGGCCGGAGCCGGGGCGGAGGCCACCTCGCCACCGCTCACGCCGGAGCGCGGGGCCTCGGCGACGCAGGCAGTGAGGACGCTGAGCGAGAGGACGCCGACGAGAGAAGAACGGACTGGAGACATGTAGATGATGCTGGCCCGGGTGCGCGCGGCACCGGCTGAGGTGATCGGTGAGTCGAGGAAATCTATGAGTGCGCGGTGTGCGCCGTCTTACGCGCGGCCCTCCCCTCGCGTAACACTCTCGCACCCGAGTTCGTGGGTCCTAACATCGCGCCCCTGCCGGCGTCCAACGATACGGACGCGGTCGCTTGGCTCACTCTTTACGGAATCGCCCATGCTCGCTCTCGTCCGACGTCGCCTCGGTGGAGTCTCCGCACGGGCCGGCGCCGGACTCGCGCTCGCGGCCGCGCTCGTTTTGCCTGCGTCTCGCGTTGTCGCCAGCGTGCCCGCGGTCAGAGTCGTGCGCGACGTCGCGTACGGCGCCGATCCGAAGCAGCGGTTCGACGTCTACGTCCCCCGAGGGGCGCGCAACGCGCCCGTCATCCTGATGGTCCACGGCGGCGGGTGGCGCATCGGCGACAAGCGCAGTAGAGGCGTGGTGGGAAACAAAGTGGAACGCTGGTCGCGCGCGGGGATCGTCGTGGTCTCCGTCAACTATCGGATGCTTCCCGGCGCCGATCCGGTGGAGCAGGCGCGCGACGTCGCCCGGGCGCTCGCTGGGGCGCAGGCGCGGCTCGCCGAATGGGGCGGCGACCCGGGCAAGGTGGTGTTGATCGGCCACTCCGCCGGCGCACACCTCGTCGCGCTGCTCGACGCGCATCCATCACTCGCCACGAGCCTCGGCGCGCACGCCTGGCTCGGCGCCGTCATCCTCGACAGCGCGGCGCTGGACGTCGTGCAGACGATGACGCGGCCGCACCTGCCGCTCTACACCGATGCGTTCGGGGCGGACCGTGCGTTCTGGCGCGAGGCGTCGCCGTCCCACCATCTCGCCGCCGGTGCGAAACCGGTGCTGCTCGTCTGCTCGTCGCTGCGGCGTGACTCGTGTCCGGCGGCGACGCGGTTCGCGGCCAAGGCGACGTCGGTCGGCGTGCGCGCCGCGGTACTGCCGGTGCCGAAGACGCATGCAGCGATCGACGCCGAGCTCGGCGCGCCGGGGGAGTACACGGAGGCGGTGGAGGTGTTTCTGAGGACCCTCGATCCGTCGCTGTCCCGAGCGATCGCGGCTCGCTAGCACCGTCGCGCACGGATTCGGAAGGCATCGCGGATGCTTCCGAACGACGCGAACGCAGCTTCGCTCTGCTGGCGTGAGAACGACGGAACGCTGAAACGGCGGATTTGGCGGAAGGGGCAGGATGAACTGCTCTCCGGGTCGAGATGTCTGCTCCCGAACAGCGCTCCTCTCCATCCACGATTTCAAAGTCTTTGCTGGTCCGGAGCGGAGATCTCTCCGCCCCGGGCCGTTCTCCGCGCCTCCGCGTCCCTCCGCGCCCTCCGCGTGAAACCTCCCGCGGGACGGACCGTCGCGCCACGGGTTTCACGCAGAGGCGCAGAGTGGTGCGCCTCGGCCGGCCACGCGCGCCCGGGCCCGCAGAGGCGCAGAGAACGGCGCTCGGGGTCGAGGTGCATCGAGCAGCGCAGCACTCCTCTCCATCCACGACTCCAGCAGGAAGACCTTTGGGTCGGCATCGAAGCATCACGCATCTTCCGGCAGATCGTCGTTCGAGATCCGCGTGCCGTCGTTGGAGCGCGCTGCTACATCCTGACGTTCACCTTGCTCAGGTAGGCCCAGGCAATCGCCGCCAGGGCGAGCAGGAGCAGAACGTGCACGACGCAGCCGACCGTCTTGAAGACCAGCCTGGCGACGAGCCAGAGTCCGACCAGCGCGGCGGCGATCCAGAGGAATAGCGTCATGAAGCGTGAAGCGTCACGCGGTAGGTGATATCGGAGGATTGAAGTTCAAATCGCATCGCACATCAGCGCGCCAACACTGGCCGGTCCATCGTCGCGTAGAAGTCGTTCAGGATCGCGTCGCGGTCGAAGTTCTCCCAAAGCGTGATCGTGCGCGCGTTGTCGGGACGCTCGACCCACTTGCCGTTCTCGAGCTTCGGCGCGGGGATGGTCCGAGCCTTCGCCCACGCCGGGTGCTTCACGATCGCGACCGCCGCCATATCGTACAGCGCGCGCGACGGCGGAGTGCCCGACAGCGTGATGTTGTCGAACAGGTTCACCGAGTAGTCGCCGAACGTGTCGAACCGTCCACCGTGGCGCCCGATCACCGGTACGCGGATGCGCGGCCCCTTCCCCGGCATCCGCGCACGGATCTCCTCGCGCGTGACGCGTACGTGATCGGTGCCCGTGGGCGTACCGTAGCGCACGAGCGCGATCTCGAACGGCACGTTCGCGTCGAGCACGTACTGCAGCGCGCCCTCGTCGTTCTCCTGGTTGTATTCGCCGGGCTCGGGATAGTTGGAGCCGAGCCAGACGATGCGGACCTTCGACGCGATCGACGGATCCTTGCGCAGCGCGAGCGCGATGTTGGTGAGCTTTCCGACGGGAACGAGAGTGAGCGGTGAGCCAGGCGCCTTCGCCTGCTTGATGATCTCCTTCACCGCCGCCGCGCCGTCGAAGTCGGACTCGCCGACGTGCGGCGCGATCTCGGCGAACGAGCCGTTCGCGCCACGAAACACGGGGAAGACGCGCCGCAGCCCCGCCAGCGTGATCACGCGCTCGGCCTCGGCGGCGTGCATCGCGACGTCGCCGCCGCCGCGGGTGCGATTGACGGTGATCGCTTCGACGTCGAACGCGTCGCCACTGAACAACATGTAGGCGAGGGCATGCTGGTCGTCGAGCTCGTTGTTGGCGTCGGTGTCGAGGAGGACGCGGGTGAGGGATTGCGCGTTGACCGGAGTGCGCGGGTGCGCCGCGTGCACGGCGAGCAGCGCGAGGCAGAGCGGCAGCGTTGCGAGATGCGTCCTCACGAAGGTCCTCGGTAGACGGGTGATCGGGGCGAGCCAACATACGGCGCGGTTCAGGATCCGACCATCAACAGAGGGTGAGTTGGTTGGATCGTGGGTTCGTGGGATCCCACCAATGCACGATCCAACCAACGAACTCACCGCTCGATTGACTTTCCCGGCGCCGCGTCTCATACTAAACCACATGGTTTATCAACGATCCCTCGACCTCACCTTCGCCGCGCTGGCCGATCCGACGAGACGCGAGATCCTTGCGCGCCTCGCGACCGGTGAGCGCTCGATCAGCGAGCTCGCGACCAACTTCGACATGTCGCTCGTCGCGGTGTCGAAGCACGTGTACGTGCTCGAGCGCGCCGGCCTGGCAGCGGTGCGCCGCGACGGGCGGAGCCGGCGCACGCGGCTCGTCGCGGCGCCGATGCGCGAGGCGAGGGAATGGATCGACGTCTACAAGCGCTTCTGGGAGCACCAGCTCGACCAGCTGGCCGCGTACCTGGAAGGACCTTCACCCGAGGATCCCTCGACATGTCCGCCGACAGCGCCACCGCGAAGCAGGACGTCACGTCGCTCGAAGTCCGCCGCACCATCCGCGCGCCGCGCGAACGCGTCTTCCAGGCGTGGACGACCCCCGCGGACGTGAAGCGCTGGAGCGCGCCCGGTCCGATCGAGGTGGTGCTGTCGGAGATCGACCTGCGCGTCGGGGGCCGCTACAAGCTGAACATGCGCGAGCCGGACGGCACGCCGCACGACGCCTACGGTGAGTATCGCGAGGTCGATCCACCTCGGCGCATCGTGTACACCTGGAACTGGTTGCAGGAGCCCGACGTGCGCGACACGGTGGTGACGGTCGAGTTCCACGACCTCGGTGCGAATGCCACCGAGGTGGTGCTGCGGCACGACGGGCTCACGGCGAAGCAGGCGGCGAGCCACACGGGAGGGTGGACGTCCATCCTCGAGAAGCTGAGCGACGCTTTATGACACGCCATTCACGGTCTCCTGAATAGCGTCACATCAACCGCGTTGCCCATCGCCCGATATCCGGCATCGCCCGGATGCAGGTGATCGCCGGAATCGTACGCGGGGAGGAACTGAAGGGGGGTCGACGGGTCGCGGGTCACAGCGTCGAAGTCGATCACGCCATCGAACTCGCGGCTCGTGCGGATGAAGGCGTTCACCGCGGCACGCTTCGCCTCGAGTGCGGGGGTGAAGCTCGCGCGCGGACCTGCCGGGGTCAGCGTCGCGCCGAAGATCGCGATTCCGCGCTCGTGCGCGCGAGCGATGAGCTGGCGGTAGCCGAAGATGATGTCGTCGGCAGTGACGCCGTCGACCGCGCTGCGGCCGATGTCGTTGATCCCTTCGAGCAGGATGACGTGCGTCACCCCCGGGGTGGCGAGCACATCGCGCTCGAACCGAGCCAGCGCGCTCGGACCCGCGCCGTAGGTGAGCACCCGCCCTCCGGAGATCCCGGCGTTCACCACGGCGCGCGGCTCGGCGGCGCGGAGCATTCGCGCGGCGAGAATGTTCGGCCACCGGGCATTCGCGTCCCGCGTCGACCGCGCACCGTCGGTGATCGAGTTGCCGAGCGTGACGATCACCCCGGCGACGGATGGGTTGATCACGTCGACGCCGACGAGATAGGGCCAGATCTCGAGCGTGGTGTCGGGGGTGAAGCGCTGCCCGCCCGCCACGTTGCCGTGGCCCACGTAGCTGGTCTGCAGCGCCAGCGGGTGGCGCGTCGAGAGCCGTGCCGAGTCGGCGAGGTGGAGGCTGACGGCCAGGTCACGCAGCGCCGGCACGGCGAGGGCGACGGGATCGCTGAGCACGACGGCACCCGGCAGCATGCGCACGGCCGGTCGTCCGCCGAACGTCAGCGGACGATCGGTCGCCGGCACGATCGACGTGCCCGAGTCGCGGACGGCGATGTGCGCGGCATCGATCACGAGCGGCCGGTCGCCGTACTCGTTGGAGAGCCGGATGCGGACGCGCTCGCCGCCGATCGACGTGCGCACGATGAGCCGTAGCGTCTGGTCGTACAGCTTCGGCACGCGGTCCACCGAGTCGCGCGGCGGTCGCGGCCCGGCGTCGAACGGGCTCGCAGTCCACGTGGCGAGCCAGCGTGGCGACGTTGGCCGTGGGGCCTGGGTCGCCGGTGCGGCACAGGCGACTGCGAGGAGGACTGGAAGGAGACGTCGCATGCGTGAGGTCGATGGGGTCGATGGAAACGACACGAGGCGGAGTATACCGGCGAGCGCTCGTCCCGGTGAAGGCACGTCCGTGACGCGACCTCTTGCGGTCAGCGGCGGATATACTTATCATGATAATAGTTATCAGCGCAGTCGTAGTGTACGTCCGGAGGGTAGGAGCGATGGCACGAGTGAAGTCGATCGCCGACGAGATCCAACAGGGGCGTCCCTTCCGTTCCAGGGCACAGGAAGCGACGGTTGCGCTGCTGCGCACCGCGTCGGTCATCGGGCGCACCTACTCGCGAGTCCTCGAGCCGCACGGGATGAGCGTCGCGCAGTACAACGCGCTCCGCATCATCCGCGGCGCCGGGACCGGGGGAATCCCCACGCTGACGATCCGCGAGCGGATGATCGAGGCCGGCACGACGATCACCCGCCTGCTGGACAGGCTCGAGGAGGCCGGACTCATCACCCGCGAGCGTGGTACGCCCGACCGACGTCAGGTGTACTGCGTCGTCACCGTGGCGGGCAAACGGCTGCTCGACCGGCTCGACCCCGAGGTCGACGTCGCCGACGAGCTGGCGATGGCCGCACTCGACTCGCGGCAGCTCGACCGACTCGTCGAGCTGCTCGATGTCGTCCGCGCGGCCAACGCCGAGCGCGGCGCCCCACGCTCGCTGACCCGCGCCGAATGAGGGCGGATACCAAGCTCCACTCCGCCGATAATGCTTATCAGGATCACTGTTGTGCGTGCACGCAACTTCTTCCTTTGGAGGTCTCCCATGTCTGCCCGTCTCCTCGCGCCCCGACCCGGCTCCGCGTCACTTGTCGCCCGCATCGCGCTCGGGCTCGTCATGCTCCCCCACGGGGCACAGCACGCACTCGGGTTGTTCGGAGGCTACGGCTTCCGCGGCACGCTCGGCTGGATGACGCACACGCTCGGCTTTCCGACCGTGCTCGCCGCCGCCGCGATCATCGTGGAGCTCGTGGCGCCGTTCGCCCTGCTCGCCGGCTTCGGCGCGCGACTCGCCGCACTGGGGATCACTGGGCTCATGATCGGCGCGATCTCGACCCACGCTCCGAACGGCTTCTTCATGAACTGGTTCGGGGCGCTGCCCGCTGGCCAGGAGGGTTTCGAATACCATCTGATCGCGATCGCACTCGCCGCGGTCGTCATCGTCGAGGGGAGCGGCGTGCTTTCCGTCGACCGGCTCCTCGAGCGGCGTCTGGCCTGATACGGCACGTTGTCATTAGCCGCAATGCTGTTCAGGTTGTCGTGGGCTACGCGCTCACGACTGGAACGTCGCCGGCCTCTTGCTGGCGACGTTCGCCGCGCGCTCGATCGCCATCCCGACGCGCCCGATCGTTCCCTCGTCGAACAGCCGCCCGATCAGCGTGACGCCGTGCGGTACGCGCCGAGGCGGATCGAACTTCGGCAGCGGGTGGTTCGGATCGGGCGCCCAGTCGCTGCGCGCCTCCTTCACGTCGACGAATCCCGTGCGCAGCGTCAGCGACGGATGGCCCGTGTTGTTGGAGATGATCAGCATCTCGTTCCGCAGCGAGGGCACGAGCAGCAGATCGACCGTGGACATGACGCCGCTCATCATGGCCGCCACCTTTCGGCGCAGGCGATCGGCCTGGACGAAGTCGACTGCCGAGAGGAAGCGCGCTTCGCGGAACAGGTTCGGCCACGCGTCGGGGACCTGTACCTTGAGCTGATCGGCCTTGCCGCTCAGCGTCAGCTCCTCGAACGCCGCCGCGGCTTCGGCGAACAGCACGACGTTGAGCGAATCGTACGGCCAGTTCGGAAGCTCGATCGGCGTCGGCACCATGCCGAGCTTGCCGACGAGGTCGAGCGTCGCGCGGTCGACGTCGGTCGACGGTGCGTCGTTCATCCACGCCTTCACGTAGCCGACCTTCAATCCCTTCACCGGCGCGCTCGCGTCGAAGTCGAGGCGGCTCGGCACGCTCGCGACGTCGCCGGCGTCGGGGCCGGAGATCGCGCGGAGCACGAGCAGCGTGTCCTCGACGCCGCGCGTCATCGGGCCGAGCTTGTCGAGGGTCCAGCAGAGCGTCATCGCGCCGGTGCGCGGCACTCGTCCATATGTCGGCCGCAGCCCCGTCACGCCGCAGCGCATGCTGGGCGAGATGATGCTTCCACCCGTCTCGCTGCCGATCGAGAAGCCGACGAGCCCGGCCGCGGTCGCCGCGCCCGGTCCCGCGCTCGACCCCGATGCGCCCTCTTCGAGCAGCCATGGGTTCATCGTCTGACCACCGAACCAGATGTCGTTCAGTGCGAGCGCGCCGAGCGAGAGCTTGGCGACGAGCACCGCACCCGCGTCCTTCAGTCGGGCGACCACCGCCGAATCCGCGGTGGGCACGCGGTTGCGATACGGCTCGGCGCCCCAGGTCGTCGCGATGCCGGCGGTGTCGAGCAGATCCTTCACGCCGAACGGGATGCCGTGCAGCGGGCCGCGATACTTCCCTGACGCGATCTCACGGTCCGCTGCGCGCGCCTGCTGGAGCGCGACGTCCGGCGTGAGCGTGATGATGGCGCGCAGCTTCGGGTCGAAGCGCCCGATCCGGTCGAGGTAGATGTGCGTGAGGCGCTCGGACGTGAGCTTCTTCGTCTCCATCCAGCGTGAGAGCTGCACGACGGGCGCGAACGCGATGTCGGCGTCGCTCGACGGAAGCGGAACGTCGGGACCGGTCGAGCGAATAAAGCCACTCGTGGTCATCGGGCTCACGCTTTCGCGCGAGGGGTCCGGCGTCCACCGCGTCGCGGGGGCGAGCGTGTCCTCGAGTGCGAGCTTGCGCGGTCCGGTGCGCCGCTCGAACAGTGCGGCGAGCGACGTGCGCCAGCTGCGCGACGCCATCTCGCGCTGCGCCGGCGTCATCGTCACCTGCATCAGCTTCTCCGACTCGGCGAACGTCGCCGGCGAGACTTCGGGGCCGACGGGCGGTGCGGTGTTGAACGCGGGTGGGGCGCCGGGGGTCGCGGGAGTGCCCGCGGGCGCGCTGCCGCTCTGCGGCTGGTCTCCCCGGCAGGCAACCACAGTGGCAGCGAGGCCGAGCGGAGCCTTGATGAGGAACTGGCGTCGGGTGTTCACGCGGTGAGGATGTCGCTCGGCTCAGTAGACGTCCAGATCCCGCGCCGACACGACGTGACCTTTCCATCCATTCGCGATCTCCCGAATCAGCCGACGGTCCGTATCGGTCGGACCGCCGAAGTACATCTGGTGATACAGCACCAGCGTCTTCGGACGCGCCTGTCGCGCAAGCTCGGCGAGCTCCTTCGTCGACGTGTGGAAGCTGCGGAGGTATGCGCGCCACGTCTCGGGCACCGCGTCGTAGCCGAAGGTGGAGTAGACCTCGTGCAGCAGCACGTCGCATCCATTGCACTGCTGCACGATCGCGTCGCCCGGCGCCTCATCGCCGGAGAGGACGATCGTGCGATCAGGTGTCACGACGCGATAGCCGAACGCTTCCTTCCATGATCCGTGCTTCACGGGAAACGCCGTCACGGTCACGTTGCTGTCGCGGTAGACGACGCCCGCCTTGATCTCGTGCGCAATGGCCCTGTTGCCGGTCGGATTGCCGTGCTCGAGTCCATGGATCCGGATGTCGTTGTCCGCGCTCCACGCCTGGAGGAGATGGTCGATCATGGCGGCGGTCCCTTCCGGGCCATATACCTCGAGGGGCGCAGTGCGCCCCATGATCCAGGGCGTGGAGATGAGATCCGGCAGCCCGATGGTGTGGTCGCTGTGCAGATGGGTGAGGAAGACTCGTTGGAGCTTCGGCATCTCCAGCCCCTTCACTCCCGCGCGATTCGCCGCCGACGCACGCCGTACGACGCCGACACCGGCATCGAACAGGTAGGGCGCGCCATTCACGACGACGGCGACGGACGCGCCCATGCGGTCCGGCGCCGGGCTCGGATTGCCGGTGCCGAGCATGACGATCTTTGTGAGGTGGGACGTAGGAGGCTGACCCGGTCGCTGCGCCGCCGCACTCGTGGAGGCGACGCCGACGCCGATCGCCAGCGAGACCACGAACTCGCGTGTCGGGATCATCGTCGATTCGTTCGCGCCAGACCCGCCCGCGCCTCCGCCACGAGCCCGCGAAGCGTCGGCACCGGTGAATCGTAAGCGGCGAGGAAGCGCGCGTAGTGGACGCGCGCCGCCTCGGGTTGGCCCAGGGCAGTCAGCAACCGTGCGCGTTCGAGATTCGCGATCGGCGCGAGCACCGCGTTGGCGTGCAGCGGCTGCGGAAGGCGGTAGCCAATCGCCTCGTGCCAGGTGAGGAGGCGGGCTGCCTCGACCGAGTCGCCCGACGCGGCGAGCCATCGGCTCGCCGAGATGCGGTTCACGCCTGCCAGATAGGGGTGGGCCGCGGAGACGTGGTAGCGATCGCGCTCCAGCGCGAGCATGAGCTCAATCGCGTGTGACCGATCCCCCGCAAGCTCACGCGCGAACGCCACCAGCGAGCTGTCGAGGCGCGTGGCCTCTGGTGCACGCGACCGGCGCAACGCGTTGCGCGCGGCCGTGAGCGCCACGCCATCACGCCGCGCGGTCGCAATCAGTCCGTCGAGCCACGCCAGCTCGGCGCGATCCGTCGGTCGCATCTGCTCGGGCGCGCCGGACGCGCGCTTGCGCCGCGAAGTGGTGACCGACGGCTCGATGGCGCCCAGCCACTCGCCGATGGCGGCCAGTCGGTAGCCGATCAGTCCGGCCTGTGGTGTCACTCTGTTGCCGGCCGCGCGATCCACGGCGACGAGTGCCGTGTCCCAGCCGCCGCGGCTCGCCCAACCGTTCGCAATGATCTGCCACTGGAATCCCGCCGCATGACCCATGTGCAGCTCGCGCTCGGCGAGATCGATCCGCGCCCGATGGAACTCGAACCGAACGATCCCGGCCTGCAAGCGGTCCGGCATGCCGTTGACGCTGGGTCGATGGCCGCGGCCGAGCGCGTCCGCCACGCTGTCGGCCAGCGCGGGCAGCGGCCGTCCATTCGATCGCGCCAGATGGTCCAGGTAGCGGTATACCTGAAGCATGTCGATTCCGTCGTCGAGCATCGAAGTGGAGTCGTAGCGCAGCCGCTTCAGCGTCGCCAGCGTGCGTGCGGACGTGATGGTGTCACGCTCGGCGATGGCGAACCACAGGAGTCGATCCAGCGCCGGCACGAACGTCGAATCGAGCGACGCGGCGTGTCGGAGCGACGCGCCAGCCGAGGCCATGGTTCTTCCCGCGAACGGGGCCTGCTGCACGCCCAGCTCGCCGAGCTCGAACCGCGCGAGAGAATACGTGGGATAGCTCGTCACGAGCGATTCCAACTTCGCGAGTCGCGCCGGCAGCTGCGGCGTGCGACGCGCCTCGATCAGCTTGCGGTCGGGAACGGGCAGCTCGCCGAGGTGCTGGAGGTACGCTGGGATGCGCACGCTGTCGCCCGGTGCCGCATTGAACGCCCGTGCCCAATCCTCACGCCACTGTGCGAGCCAGAAGGTGGAGTCGGCCGCCGCGGCGCGAGCATAGGCTGCCGCGGCCGCTCGCATCCGGTATTCTCCGGCGAGCCGTTCTCCCTCGAGGTAAGCCCGCAATGCCGAGAGCGATCGCGTGCTCGCCGCGCCCATGCCCAGCACGGGCACGCCTCGGCTGCTCGAGAGTTGGCGCAGCAGCAGCCAGACGATCGAGTCGGTGAGCGCGGCCAGATCCGCCGGATCGGCGGCGACGGAGACGTGGGCGATCGGCGCTCCGTCAACGGTCGAGAGGAGCTCGCCGTCTGCGCGCACGCGTGGGCCCTCGCGCGCGAGGCTGCCGCGGAGGATGAGCTCCGCGCCGAGCTTGCGCGCCAACGCCGAGCGCGATGATGCCGACGCCGCCGTTCGCGGGTCGTTCGTCGCCGCGAGAATGCTCTGCGCATCCGCGGTGCGAAGGTCGCCCACGCCATTCAGGCTCGCGCTCAATGTCGCGACGAGATCACGCCCGAGTCGCAGCAGAAGCGTGTCTCCGACGCTCGGCGTGAAGGGTAAGACGGCGATCGACGACGCGCGAACCAGCGGTGGCGTCGCACGCCGGCGCGAGGCGACCCCCGCGAGGGCGGCGACCGTCGCCGCTCCGAGCACCAGGACGATCGCGACCGAGGGATGTCGCCCTGCGAACGCACGCACGCGATGCGGCCAGCCTCTCGATCGCGCGCCGGCGGCGTGCGCGCCGAGGTGTCGGCGGACGTCGGCCGCGAGCGCGCCGGCGGACGGATAGCGGCGCGCCGGCTCCTTCCGCAACGCGGTGAGCACGATGTCGTCGAGCGCTCCGGCGAGCCGGCTGCGCCGTCGCGCCACGGCGTGCCGCGCCGCAGAACGCTCGTCGCCTTCGTTGGCCACGTCCACTCCGTCGCGCATCACCGCCTCCGACGGCGCAACCGGTGAGTGCTCCAGGCTCCGACGCTCGGCGATGCTCCGCGTCCGGCCGGCGTTACGGAACGGATGCCGGCCGGCGAGCAGCTCGTAGAGGACGACGCCGAGCGAGTACACGTCGCTGGCCGCGGATGCGGCTTCCCCACGCACCTGCTCGGGGCTCGCGTACTCGGGCGTGAGGATGCGCGGCGTCGAGGGGGTGCCGCCGCCGTCTTCGACGTCCAGCGAGCCGTCCGGCGTCAGCAGCGTCGCGATCCCGAAGTCGAGCAGCTTCACCGTCGCGTCGGCCTTGACGAGGAGATTCGTCGGCTTGAGGTCGCGATGAATGATCTGATGCTCGTGCGCGTGCTGCACCGCGTCGCACACCTTGCAGAACAGCTCGAGCCGCGCATCGACGTCGAGCCCACGATCGTCGCAGAAGCGATCGATCGGCGTCCCCTCAACGTACTCCATGACGAAGTACGGCCGGCCGTCCGGAAGCGCCCCGCCGTCGATCAGCCGCGCGATGCCGGGGTGATCGAGCGAGGCGAGGATCTGCCGTTCGTCGTGAAAGCGGCGCGTGAGCAGATCGCCGGTGCTCGCTCCGCGTCGGACAAGCTTGAGCGCGACGCGCTTGCGGAACGCGCCGTCGTCACGTTCGGCGAGATACACCACGCCCATACCGCCTCGCCCCGCCTCGTGAATGATGCGGTACGCGCCCACCCGAGCGCCGGGCGCCGGCAGATCGGCCGACGCGAGCGACAGTGCGACGAACGGTGCGGCCTCGCCGGCCACCGGCTGCTCGAGGAAGTGCTCGGAAGAGTCGCAGGCGCGAAGCAGTTGCTCGACGTGCTCGCGCAGGTCGTCGTCCTGTGCGCAGCGGCGGTCGAGGAAGCCGCTACGCTGCGCCTCCGGCAGGTCGAGCGCGGCGTCCAGCACGCTCTCGATCTGACGCCAACGCTCGAGATTCGAGTTGCTCACGTCACCTCGCTCGGGATCGACGTGTCAGGTCAGGTCGCCGTGCAGCTCGCGGAAGAGCCAGCCCCTAGCCTTCACCCAATCGCGCCGGACGGTCCGCGCCGTCACGCCGAGCGCCGCCGCCGTCTCGTCCTCGGTGAGACCGCCGAAGTAGCGGCACTCGACCACGCGCGCGAGGCGCTCGTCGAGCGCGGCGAGCCGCGTGAGCGCCTCGTCCAGAGACAGAAGATTTTCCGAGCCGCTGCCGACGGCGACGGCCTCCTCGTCGAGCGTGACGGGCCGCTGCCCGCCACCGCGCTTCGCCGCGTCGCGGCGGCGGGCGTGCTCCACGAGCGCGCGGCGCACCGCGGTGGCCGCTACGGCGAGGAAGCGCACCTGCTCCCCCGACGTCACGCGCTGGTGATCGAGCAGCTTGAGGTACGCCTCGTGGACGACCTCGGTCGTGCTCAGAGTGTGGTCGCGGCGCTCGCGCTGAAGCTCCCGGTGCGCGATCCGGCGCAGCTCGTCGTAGACGAGCGGCAGCAGCCGATCGAGCGCATCGCGGTCGCCGCCCTCGAAGACCTCGAGGAGGCTCGCGACCTGGTCCTGCTCCATCCACGCCTCCAGGGCGGGCCTCGACGCAGGTGAGCCATCGCGCCGCGGTTGCTCCGGGCGCGTCGTCGCGTCCCGAGGGAGCAGGTTGAGGCGCGGCCGCCCGACGTCGGCCCCAACATGGGGCGGAGCGTGAGCGACCGTCAAGCGGAGCCGCACTAGGGGACGGCATCGTGGCCCTGGCTCCAGCTCGGGAAGCCGTTGAACGCCTTTGCTCGCGGCACGCTGAGCATCCGCACGTCACTGCCGTCCGCATTCATCGTGAACAGCTCGGAGTGAACCTCTCCAAAGGCGAGCACGTCCCGATGGAAGCCGATCCGGTGTCCATCGGGGGACCAGGAGGGTTTCGCGTCCCGGCCAGCGAAGGTGGTGAGCTGCAGCAGTCCACCACCGTCGGCGTCCATCACCCAGATATCGTCGTTGCCCGCGCGATTGCTCTGGAAGGCGATCTGCTTCCCGTTGGGGGACCACTCGGGAGCCGCATCCGTCGCAGGATGGGACGTGAGGTTCAGCAGGCTCGTGCCGTCGGGGTTCATGAGCCAGATGTCGTAGTTCCCGGTGCGGTTGCTCTGGAATGCGATGTGCCGACCGTCGGGCGACCAGTCGGGGCGCGTGTCGTCCGCAGGGTGATCGGTCAGCCTGGTCAGCCCCGTCCCGTCGATGTCGATCACGTAGATGTCGCGCTTCGGCAGGCCGCCCCAGAAGCTGTTGAACACGACCTGCCGTCCATTCGGCGACCAGTTGGCGAAGTGCGCCCCGCCCAGTCCCGCATCGGTCAGATTCGTCAGCCGCCGCACGTCGCTCGTGTCGGCGCTCATGACGAGGTAGATGTCGCTCCCGCCGAAGCCGCCACCACCGCGGTTGCTGTGGAAGGAGATCATCCGCCCGTTGGGCGACCAGGCGGGGCCGTTGCTGTTGCCCGCGGTGTTGGTCAGCTGCCGCTCGCCGGAGCCGTCGGCGTTCACGATGTAGATCTCCGTGCTCACGTTCGGGGCGTCGCGGTCGCTCGTGAAGGCGATCTTGGAGCCGAAGGAACGTGCCGCGGCGAATTGCGGGTGGACGCTCGGTTGCATCAGCCGGTCCCCCTCAGTGCAGAACAGCGCGAGCACGGCCGCGATGGTGAGTGCGGGCATCCTCGTCATGTCGATCTCCGCGTCGACGGGTGGCGATCGATGGCGAACGCCATCGGACCTGCGGGTGCATGCGCAGGACGTGGCGGAAAGCGGACAATACCCCGAGCGCGGGCGGCGG
>JBJMNN010000052.1:0-19880 GCA_045804245.1 Gemmatimonadaceae bacterium
ACACACTATCAAAACAACACTCTCTACCAATATGGCGACGTTAATTACCGGCTGCTTCTCCGAGACCGAGAGAATGCGCCCGTTCGCGACCGCGACGTATCCATGCTTCAACACGCCGGCAGGCGTGATGATGGTGCCGCGTAAGACGATCGGTGCATCCCTCTGCACTGCGAGAGTCGCAGGGTTCGCGTCCTGGGGCGGCGAAACCAAGGCGCTCTCTTGGCAGGCGACAACGGCGAGCCCGAGGAGGAGCGCCCCCACTCGCCAAAGGGTGCGCACCGGCGTCGAGGTCGTGAGCTGCAATCCGGGTCTGCACTCGACCGAGGTCGCAACGGCAGCAGGTGCTCGCATACGTGTCTCCTGGAATGGGACGGGGAACGGACGACTGGCGTCGGCCAGCCGTGAGCCGCTGTCCACGAATGCGCAGGAGGGCCGCGAGACAGGACATCCGGTCCGCTGCTCACGGGACTGGCCGACTGGCGGACACTTCGTTTTGCGCATGGCCCAGCCTGCGAGCGGCGTGGTCGCGCGCTATTGTTTCCCGCCAGCGTGAACGGTCAACCTCAGCGCTTCGGAGAACGAGATGCCCCTGAACAGAAAGGTGCGGTACGGGATGGTGGGTGGAGGGCCCGGCGCGTTCATCGGCGCCGTGCATCGCAAGGCTGCCGCGCTCGACGGCGAGATCGAGCTGGTCGCCGGCGCGTTCTCCTCCGACGCGATGAAGTCGCGCCGCCAGGGCCAGCTGCTCTTCCTCGATCCCACCCGCGTGTACGGCTCCTGGCGCGAGATGGTCGACGGAGAGAGCAAGCTTCCCGAGGGGGAGCGCATCGACTTCGTCACGATCGTCACGCCGAACGTGGCGCACTTCGAGATCGCCAAGGCGTTCATCGAGGCCGGCTTCCACGTCGTCTGCGACAAGCCGATGACGACGACGCTCGAGGACGCCGAGGCGCTCTGCCGTCTGGTCGCGAAGCACGAGACCGTCTTCGCGCTGACGCACAACTACACGGGCTACCCGATGGTGAAGCAGGCGCGCGAGCTCGTGCGCCAGGGCAAGCTCGGCGAGATCAAGAAGATCGTCGCCGAATATCCGCAGGGGTGGCTCGCCGGCGCGACGGGGATCAACATGTGGCGGCTGGATCCGAAGGTCGCGGGGATCTCGTCGGCCGTCGGCGACATCGGACTTCATGCGTGGCATCTCGCGCGGTACATCGCCGGCCTCGAGATCGAGGCGATCTGCGCCGACCTCACGACGTTCGGCAGCGGCTACGAGCTGGAGGACGACGCGAACCTGCTCGTGCACTACGAGGGCGGCGCGCGCGGCATCATCTACTCGTCGCAGATGTCGGTCGGCGAGGAGAACGGGCTCCGCGTCCGCATCTACGGCACCAAGGCGGGACTCGACTGGAAGCAGGAGAACCCGAACTACCTCGAACTGCTGCACGGCAACGGACCGGTGCACGTCTATCGCCGCGGCAACGACTACCTCGATCCGATCGTGAAGCACAACTCGCGGCTGCCATTCGGGCATCCCGAGGCGTTCATCGAGGCGTTCGCCAACATCTATCTCAACGCGACGCGCACGATGGCGGCGCGCATCGCCGGCCACAAGCCGGCCGAGTTCGACACCGACTTCCCGACGGTGCAGGACGGCGCGCGCGGCGTGCACTTCATCGAGAAGGCGATCGAGAGCGGGAAGAAGAAGGGGTGGGTGGACGCGCGGTACACGCCGCCGCAATGAAGAGACTCGCACTTCTGCTCCTGCTCTGGGCGCCTGCCGGCGCGATGGCCCAGGACGTCGTCACCACCCCCGAACCCGCCCGCGCGATCGCCGCGCCCCGCACTCCGCTCCCGAGCGAGGCGTCCACCGCCGGCGTGAAGAAGTTCTCGTTCATCGCCTATGGCGACACTCGCGGGCGTCACGACGGCGTCGAGCTGCAGGCGGAGCACAAGCTGGTCATCGAGTCGATGCTCGCGACGATGAAGCGCGCGACGTCGAGCGCCGATTCGATCCGGTTCGTGCTCCAGAGCGGCGACGCCGTCGTCAACGGCTCGTTCGACAAGCAGTGGTCGGTGAGCTACGTGCCGCTCATCGACCGGCTCACCACCGAGGGCGGTGTGCCGTATTTCCTCTCGGTCGGCAACCACGACGTCGGCAACGCCACCGACCTGATCGATCCGCGCCGCGTCGCCGGACTGCGCAACTATTTCTCGGCGAACAGCGCGCTGCTCCCGGCCGAGGGATCGCCGCGCCGATTGAACGGCTACCCCACCTTCGCGTTCGGCTACGGCAACAGCTACTTCATCGCGGTCGACTCGGACATCCCCGACGACTCAGTGCAGTTCGCCTGGCTGACGCGCCAGCTCGAGACGCTCGACCGGCGCCGGTACGAGAACGTCGTCGTCTTCTTCCACCATCCGCCGTTCTCCTCCGGCCCGCACGGCGTGCGCACGGAACGGCAGGCGGCGTCCGTGCGCGCACACTGGATGCCGCTGTTCCGCCAGCACCACGTGCGCCTGCTGCTCACCGGTCACGAGCACCTCTTCGAGCACTGGGTCGAACGGTGGACCGATTCGACGGGCACGCATCGCATGGATGAGATCGTGAGCGGCGGCGGCGGCGCGCCGCTCTATGGCTACGTCGGTCAGCCGGACGTGCGCGATTATCTCGCCGCCGGTGCGCCGCAGAAGATCGTGCTGCAGCAACTGGCGAAGCCGGCCGAGGATCCGGGCGCGAACCCGTTCCACTACGTCGTCGTGCACGTCGACGGCTCGAAGATCGATGTGGAGGTCGTGGCGGTGGACTGGGGCCGTGGCTTCGCGCCCTACCGCTCGAGCGGCGCGACGCTGTCCGACGCGCCGCGCTGACAGGCTCGCGACTCGTTCGTGGACAACCTCACGCACTCGCTGTTGGGCGCGACGCTTGCCGAGCTCGCGCTGCCCGCCGGTGCGTCGCGCGTGGCGCGGCGCACCTTCTTCGTCGCCGGCATCGTCGCCGCCAACCTCCCTGATGCGGATCTCGTCTACACCCGAATCACGCCGGCGCCGCTCGGCGCGCTGCTGCACCATCGCGGCCACACCCACACCGTCGCGGGCCTGGTGCTGCTCGGCCTCGCGATGGTCGCGGTGTGTCTGATCCCACGGATTCGCGACAGCGTCGGCCCGATGCGCGGGCGACTCTGGACCCTCATCGCCATAGCACTCGCGAGCCATCTCGTGCTGGACTCCTGGAACAGCTACGGCGTGCATCCGTTCTGGCCGATCGACTCGCGATGGTTCTACGGTGACGCCGTGTTCATCCTCGAGCCCTGGCTCTGGATGCTGCTCGGTGTCGCCACGGTGCTCGACACCGCGCACCGCACCTGGCGCGTGCTGTTCGGTGTGGCGCTCGCCGGAATCCTCGCGCTCGGAACATACCTGCGCGTGATCCCGGTCTTCTCGCTGATCGCGCTCGTCGTCGTCGGCGTGGCGCTCGCTGCGGCTCTCAGGAGCCGCGAGCCGCGCGTCCGCGCCGCGGTCTCGCTCGCACTCGCGGGCACGTTCGTCGCCGGCCTGTTCGCGCTGCGCGAGGTGGCGCGCGGCGAGGTGCTCGCGGGGCTCGAGCCAGAGACGCGGGCCCGGATCATCGACGTCGTGCTCAGCTCCAATGCGGCCAACCCGCTCTGCTGGAGCGTGCTCACCCTCGTGCGCGACGAGGCCGGAACGAGCTACCTGACGACGCAGGGCGACGCCGCGGTGCTCGCACCGTCGGGATGCGGACGCGGGCGGACGCGCGCCGTCGAATGGGACGCGCCGCACACGCAGTCGCTCGCCGAGCTGCGCGCGCTCGACCGGGCGGACTGCTGGGTGCGTGGGTGGCTGCAGTTCGGTCGCGCGCCTTTGGTCGCCGGCGGCACGATCAGCGACGTGCGCTACGGCGGCTCGCCACGCGGCAACTTCACGACCATGATTCTGAAGCCGCCGTCGGAGGCTGTGCGCTGCCCCGCGCATCTCACCGCGTGGCGTCCGCCGCGCGCCGATCTGCTGGGCGACGATCTTTCCGGCACCGAACCGTAGCCTCGATGACTGCCATGCGCATTCACATCACGACACTCGGCATCGCCGCGACACTCGCGCTCACTCCCGGGTGCAGGCCGTCGCCGGTACCGGAAGCGCCGGCGCGCACGGCCGTCGACACCCTCACGCATCCGGCGTGGTCGCGGCGCGCGGTCATCTACGAGGTGAACGTCCGCCAGTTCACGCCGGAAGGGACGTTGCGCGCGATCCAGCCGCATCTGGCGCGCCTCAAGTCACTCGGCGTCGACGTCATCTGGCTCATGCCCGTGCAGCCGATCGGTCGCAAGAACCGCAAGGGACCGATGGGGAGCTACTACTCCATCTCGGACTATACCGCGATCAATCCCGAGCTGGGCACGATGGCGGACTTCGATGCCCTCGTGTCCGCGGCGCACCGCGAGGGACTCAAGGTGCTGCTCGACTGGGTGCCGAATCACACCGCGTTCGACCACCCGTGGACCACCCAGCACCGCGACTGGTACGTGACGCGCGCCGACGGGACGATCATCAACGCGCGCGACAACGAGGGGCACGACACGGACTGGACCGACGTGGCGGAGCTGAACTACTACAACGCCGCGCTCCGGCGCGCGATGATCGACGCGATGCGCTGGTGGCTCGAGCACGGCCATGTAGACGGATTTCGATGCGACGTGGCGGGCGGTGTCCCGCTCGACTTCTGGCTGCAGGCCCGCGCCGAGCTGCGGAAGATCCGGCCGGACCTGTTCATGCTCGCCGAAGCGGAGGATCCGCGCCTGCACGCCGCGTTCGACATGACCTACGGCTGGGAGCTGCACCACCTGCTGAACGAGGTCGCACAGGGGAAGCAGCCCGCGCCCGCGTTCGACGCGTACCTCACCCGTCAGGACTCCCTGTACGGCCGCGACGCATATCGCCTGTACTTCACGAGCAACCACGACGAGAACAGCTGGAACGGCTCCGAGTTCGAGCGCATGGGCGCGAACGCGCAGCCGGCGTTCGTCCTCGCCGCGACAATGCGGGGATCGATGCCACTGCTGTACACCGGCCAGGAAGCGTCGCTCAGGAAGCGCCTGCGCTTCTTCGAGAAGGACACCGTCGACTGGAGCGGACCGTCGCTCGCCCCGTTCTATCGCGCGCTGTTCGACCTGAAGCACGCGCACCAGGCGCTGGCCAATGGAGCGGAAGGAGGCGACCAGACGACGTTGCGCACCGACGGCGGCGATCGCGTCTACGCGTTCGTCCGGTCCCGCGGCAGCGACGTCGTGCTCGTGGCGCTCAACTTCGGCGATGTACCGGTGACGGCGTCGTACCGCGACCTCAGCATGCCGGGCACGTTCACCGATTGGTTCAGCCGCGCGAGTGTCGCGCTCCGCGCGGCGGGCACGATCGCGATTCCGGCGCACGGCTACCGCGTGCTCGTGCGCTGACGCGTCGATCGTACGCAGTCGCGTCGAATACTATTGCTCTTGTGTACGGCTTTCACGCGGAGCCGCGGAGCGCGCGGAGAACTGCTGCCGGAGAGATCTGTGCGCCGCAGCCCAACACAAAGACTTTGGTTCTTCAGGGAAAATCGGGGAATACGGGGCGAGATGTTGATGGGCGGCGCAACGGCTCGACGGCGCAACGCCCGGACGGCGCCCGCTGGCAGTCCGCGCTCCGACTGCGCTGCGCCGTTCGGCGGTTCGCGCTCCTGCTGCTGTGCGCCGTTCTGCCATCCCGCCCTACCAAGACTCTATGGTTGCGCCTGGAGAAGAGCGCTGCGCCAGCGCACCTTGCCCCGCCCGACCCTCTCTGCGCCTCCGCGTCTCCGCGTGAACTGCCCTTACACAGCAACCGGCGCTGTCAGCGCGCGCCGCGCCGGGCGTAGCCGACCGTGAGATCGGTCGTGCTCCACAGCTGGACGTCGGATCCCGACCCGTAGCGCACCGGTACCACGCGCCCGTTGCGCAGCTCGTAGCTCCACAGCTCGCTGTGAAATCCCGACGCCTCGACGGCCGAGCCGACCTGTTCGATCGCCGAGGCGAGTTCCCGACGGTACGCCGCGAGTGCAGGGGAGATGCCCGCGCCCGCTGCCTGCTGCGAGCGGCGTGTCGCGCCGAGCAGGAAGAGGTTGTTCTCGCGTCCCCAGACGACGCGTGGCCCGTGGTACCGGTCGCGCTCGAACGCCTCCCAGATGGGCGGCGTGGAGTACGCATCGTTGGCCACCACGGGTCCGACGCCGTCGATGAGCAGGCCGACCGGATAGCGGCGCACGAAGGTCCGCACGTCGCGCAGGACCGCCGCACGCTCGGTCGAATCGGGTGCCCCGCCTGGTCGCGCGGCGTCGCCGAGAAAGAGCCGCGTCGCCACGTCGCTGTTCGCGACGCTGATCGGCTGGCCATTCGTATCGAGGGAGAGCGCGAGGAACTCGATCGGGTCGGCGTCGGCGTGCGTCGTCGCCAGCACCCGGGTCCAGTGCGCGCGCTCCGCGTCGGGAAGCGCGGCCATCCGCCGGCCGATCCGCTCGCGCAGCTCGTCGGCGGTGAGCCGCACGACGAAGTGGCGCTCCGCGCCGCGCCAGCGATCGATCGCGCCGCGGAGCGCGGCGGGATCGCGCGCGTACCGCACGAGAGTCGAGGAGTCGCCACGGGGCGTGGCAGCGCGCACGACGCCATCCGAGAGCAGCTGCATCGAGCGCAGGGCGTCGAGCACGTGCGACATCGCGTCGAGCGCATGCGGCGCCCAGATCGCGTTGACGTCCATCGCGTACCGTCCCCCCGCGTACCCGACGTTGCTGTCGCGCCAGCTCTGCGACGCCCAGCGACCCGAGTCGCGCGGGGCAAAGGAGACGAGGTTGGTGGGGATCGGCTGCTGCGCGTACGGCGCGGTCAGCTCGGCGAGCAGGGCGAGCTCCCTGAGCATGCGGGCGAGCCGCGTCGTACCCTCCGCCGAGTCCATCAGAAACGCACGCTTGCGATCGTTCGACACCGCGGCGTCGTTCAGCCAGCGCACCTCGACGATCGGCAGCTGAAACTCGGCGTCGATCATGTGATAGTTCTCGCGGACGCGGCGCAGGTCTCGCAGCACGGCGCGCGACGCGGCGAGCGCGCTGTCCCGCGCGCCACCCGGCGGCAGCCCGTTCGCACGGCCGACGAGCGCCGAGTACTCCGCGGCCGCTTCGCGCACCGCCTGACCGCCGAGCGCTTCCTCGTGGCTCACGCGCCCCTCGGGCGAGAGCTTGCGAAGGGCGCTCGCGATCACGAACTGCGACATCTCGGGCCGCCAGATGGGCTGCATCATCAGCGCCGTCATGAGCATGTCGCGGCCGAAGTACGTGGCGTACGTCGGCAGCCCCGCCATGAGCTTCTCGCGCGACGCCAGCAGCTCGAACCCGCGCACCTGTCGCTCGAGCCGGCGCGCATTGGTCGCGGCGACGGACGACGCGCCCGGTCGCGCACCGCCGGCGCGGGCCGCCGCCGCGTACGCGAGGAAGGCCGGCGTGAAGATCTGATCGCGAGTGAGCGGCGTGAGGGTGCGGCCGCTCGTGATGGTGCGCACCGTGAACGGAACCTGCCGGCCGGCACGCGCGCGAAGCAGCACGGAGTCGCCGGCCGCGTCCATGCTCACCTTCCGCGGATCGACGCGCAGCTCGAGTGCCAGCGTGTCGGCACCGTCCAGCGCGGGCTGTGTCACGCGGCCGACGCGCACGCCACCCTCGTCGCGCACGACGATCGTCGGCCGGGTGCGCGCCCGGAGCTCGTCGATGCCGCGCGCGTTGAGCAGCGCGAGATGCCGCGCACGCTCGCCGCTCTCCAGTGAGCCAAGCGCGCCGAGGAGCGCGTCGACTTCGACGATCGCGAACGGCCCCTGCGCGAAGGCGGCGCGCTGGCGACCGGCGTACTGCAGGTCGCGCTCGACGCGCATCGAGCCGAGAAGGAACCAGCCGATGGCGATGGCCGGTGCGTCGGCGACCAGAGCGTGCTCGAGAACTCGCGCGCGACCGGCGCGGCCGACGCTTGCCCCGCTACTCGCCCAGCGCAGCGGCGCCGCTCCCCCGGCGTCGCGTGCGGTGAAACCGATGCTCTCGTCCTCGGCGTCGGCGAAGAGATGAACGACGCGCTGCGCGCGCGCGTCGAGATAGATCTGCACCGTGTTGCCGGCCGCGTCGCGGAAGAGCCGCGTGCGATAGCCGGCGTAGGCGGCCGAGTCGTCGAGCCCGGGCTCGGGGAACGCGAGCACCGGACGGGCCGCGGTCGTCGGACGGACCGCGGTCATCGGCGCCGCGAGCTGAGCGAGCAGCACCAGGGTGAAGCCGATCATGTCACTCTCGGGGAAGGGTCAGCGCGCCTGGCGCTTGTGAGTGGCGCGCGTCCGCTCGCGTGTCCGCTCGCGTGTCCGCTCGCGTGTCCGGTCGGCCACCGAGCCCAGCTCGACCAGCGTGGTCCGGATGCGCACGTCCATCATCGCATTGGAATTGTGCTCGATCATCCCGATCAGGAGATGTGCCGTGCGCTCGCCGACTTCCACGCCCGAGTGGCGCAGATGTGTGACGTTCGGGTGGAGAAAGGCCGGTGCCTCGCCGTCGCTGATCGCCATGAGCGAGACGTCCTCCGGGATGCGCGTGCCACGGCGCGCGAGGAAGTGGTGGGCGTGGACGAGGAGGTCGTCCGTCATCGCGAAGATTGCCGTGAGATCGGGGTGCGCGGCGAATGCGCGCTCGAGCTGCGCGTCGAGGTCGCCGATCATCGTGATGGGGACGATCTGCGACTCGGCCACCGGCAGCCCGCGCTCGGCGTGGGCGCGACGGAATCCCTGGAGCCGCATGCGACTGATGCGCTGCCGCTGGTCGCCGAACACGCCGAGGATGCGCGTGTGGCCGCGATCGAGGAGATACGACGCCGCTTCGCGCCCCGCCTGCTCGTCGTCGATCGTGATCGTCGTGTACTTCGTCGTCTCGATCGTGCGGTCGAGCAGCACGACGGGGATGCCGAACTCGTGGAGCACGTCGAGGTGTTGCAGATCGGCCGTCTCCGAGGAGAGCACGACGAGCACGCCGTCGGCGGAGAGGTGGGTGGCGTATTCGGCGAGCCGCCGCTCCTGGACGATCGAGTTGTCGGACTGGAAGACGATGAGCGAGTAGTCGTTCTGCTGCACGACGTGATTGATCCCCGTGATCATCGACGGGACGAAGAACATGTTCATTTCCGGCACGATGAGCGCGATGAGGCGCGAGTGCTTCGCGCGGAGGTAGCGGGCGCGATAGTTGGGGATGTAGCTCATCGCCTGCGCGGCCTCGCGCACGCGCTGATTCGTCTCGCCTCTGATGTCCGGATGATCGGCCAGGGCGCGCGAGATCGTCGCCGCCGAGAGCCCGATCTGTCGGGCAATGTCCTTCAGGGTCACCCGATTGGCGGGCATGGCGACAGAGGAGTGCGGGTAGAACCGCAAAAATTACGCAACGGGTTGCGCAAAAACACTAGCCTTTCGTCACTTGTCTAGACGAAAACCGATCGACGGGTGACGGGGTCACTGGACAACGAGGGGGCGGTTCTACCTCTTAGGCGCATCGCTGGCGGACCGTTGCATTGCGCTTTGGAAAGTCTGCGTTACAATCGCGCCCTAGCATTTGCACGAAATGTTGCACGCGCAATAGTCGAATTCGATTCGGTTCGTCCGCGTGACCGTTTGCGGCCGGCCGCCCCGGTTCGGCTGACGCCGTACCACCCCTCGCATCCGCGGCGCTACTCCGCGCCGCAACCCCGGACCGCGTCCCCGCGACAGCCGGAGCAAGCACCCTGTCCCATCTGGAGGCAGACGAATGGCACTCACTCGATGTGCGCTGGTCGCGGCGCTGGCCAGCTTCGTGGTTTCAGCACCGCTCGCGGCGCAGGCCGGGACGGGAACCGTCACCGGACGCGTCGTCGATTCCGCATCGCAACAACCGCTCGTCTCGGCCACGATCCGCGTGATCGGGACGACGAGTGGCGCGCTCACCCGGAACGACGGGACCTACACTCTCAGCGGCATCCGGCCGGGACCACAGCAGCTCCGCGTGACCCGCATCGGATTCGCCGCGCAAATCCGTCCGATCACGGTGACCGCTGGTGCCACCGTCACCGCCGACTTCGCAATGGCCGCGCAGGCGAGTCAGCTGAGCGAGGTCGTCGTCACGGGCTACGGCGCCCAGCGGCGCGAGGCGATCACCGGATCCGTCGCGACCGTCGGCGCGGATGAGGCCAACGTCGGCGTCATCGCCAACGCAAACCAGCTGCTTCAGGGTCGCGTCGCCGGCGTGCAGATGACGACGAACAGCGGCGAGCCCGGCGGCGGCGCCCAGGTCCGGATTCGCGGCGGCACCTCGATCCAGGCCAGCAACAACCCGCTCTACGTGATCGACGGAGTGCCCCTCCAGGATGAGAACCCGGTCGCGCGCGCGAGCATCAACGGCGTGAGTGCGGCCCTTCCCCGCAATCCGCTGAACGCGATCAACCCGAACGACATCGAGTCGATCACGGTGCTCAAGGACGCGTCGGCGACCGCCATCTACGGCAGCCGCGGCGCGAACGGCGTCGTGCTCGTCCAGACGAAGCGCGGCGCGCGCGGCAGCTCGACGCTGGAGTACGACACGTACATCGCCGCCTCGACCGCGGCTCGTCACCTCGATTTCGTCTCCGGCGATGAGTATCGCTCGTTTGTCCAGTCGGAGGTCGCTGCCGGCCGGCTG
The DNA here is from genome assembly GCA_045804245.1 of Gemmatimonadaceae bacterium. Taxonomy (GTDB): domain Bacteria; phylum Gemmatimonadota; class Gemmatimonadetes; order Gemmatimonadales; family Gemmatimonadaceae; genus AG11. The sequence continues at coordinate 10,742 of JBJMNN010000052.1, forward strand.
CCGTCGACGCAGCTGGCCCTCAATGGCACGGCGAACACGAACTGGGAGGACGCCCTGCTGCGCACCGGGTACGCGACGAACCACAACATCGCGTTCTCGGGGGGAACACAGCAGACCAACTATCGCGCCTCGCTGAACTACTTCGATCAGGAGGGTGTCGTCATCGCCAACGGCCTGAAGCGCTATCAGGGCCGCCTGAACGGTCACACCTCGGCGGTCGACGGCAAGATCAACCTCGATGCCAACCTGTCCGCGTCGCGCGTGAACAACCGCTTTCTCGCCATGGAGAATACCGGCGGCTTCTCGGGCGGTGTGTTCACGAACATGGCGATCTACAACCCGACGCTGCCGATCGAGGTGGTGGACACGCTCACTAACCAGACGAAGTTCTACGAGGGTGCCGAGCGCTCGGTGCGCAACCCGGTCGCCCTCGCGAAACAGATCACCGATCAGGCGCCGGAGAACCGCATCCTCGGCAACGTGACCGGCAGCCTGCTGATCATCGACGGGCTCACTGCCCAGACGACGCTCGGTGCCGACTACACGAATTCGGTCCGCCAGACGTACATCCCGCGCAGCAGCCCACTCGGCGCGGAATTCAACGGCGTGGCACAGCAAAAGGAACGTGCGCTGCAGAACCTCAACTTCCAGCAGCTCGTCACGGCGACGCCGAAGCTCGGCGACAAGCATGAGCTGGAAGTCGTCGGCGGCTACGAGTACAGCAAGTTCACGAACAACGGCTTCGAAGCGACCATGCAGGGCTTCGTGACCGACGCGTTCCAGTTCAACAACCTGAGCGGCGGCACGCAGGCCGGCTCACCGGTCCCGATCTCCTACATCCAGGAGAGCAAGCTGGTGTCCTTCTTCTCACGCGCCAACTACGGCTACGCCGGCCGGTACTATCTCACCGGTGTGGTTCGGCGCGATGGCTCGTCGCGGCTCGCCGAGGGGCACAAGTGGTCGACGTTCCCCGCCATCTCGGCCTCGTGGCGAATCAACAACGAGGACTTCATGCGCGGCAACCGGCTCTCCACCCTGGCGCTGCGCGCCGGATGGGGACGGCAGGGCAATCAGTCGTTGCAGCCGTACGCTACGCAGCTGCTCCTGAAGACCGACGCCGGCGGGCGATATCCGTTCGGTGGGACCATCACGAACGGGCTGTCCGCCACCCAGGTGGCGAACCCGGACCTCAAGTGGGAGACGTCGGAGCAGACCAACCTCGGGGTCGACTGGGGCCTTCGCAGCGATCGGATCACCGGGTCGGTCGATGTCTATCAGAAGAAGACGAAGGATCTCATCCTCACCGTGCCGGTGCCGCAGCCGGCCGTCGTCGGCACGCAGATCCAGAACATTGGGTCGGTCCGCAACCGCGGTCTCGAGGCGACGCTCGATGCACGACTGTTCGACCGCGCCAACAAGACGCTGACGTCGGGCCTCGTGCTCACCGTCGAGCGGAACAGCGTGCTGAGCCTCGGCGACGCTCTGTTCATCGAGACGGGCAACGTGTCCGGCCAGGGACAGTCGGGGCGCAACGCGCAGCGCATCATTCCTGGCCAGCCGCTCGGCACCTTCTGGGGCGCCCAGTTCCTCGGTGTGGACGCCCAGGGGAAGCAGACGTTCGCCTGCAAGTCCACCAGCACGGGATGCGTCAGCGGCGTGACGTTCTCGCCGACCGGCGACGACGAGACGATCATCGGCAACGCCAATCCGTCGTTCACGCTCGGGCTGCGCAGCAACGGCGCGTGGGGCCACTTCGACGCGAGCTGGCTGTGGCGCGGCGAGTTCGGACGCGACGTGTTCAACAACACGGCGCTCGTCTACTCGACGAAGGGTAACGCGCTGCAGTCGAAGAATTTCCTCCGGGCGGCGCTCAGCGATCCGACCGGCCTCCGCGAGCCCGCGATCTATTCGTCGCGGTGGATCGAGAACGGGCGCTTCATCCGCCTGCAGAATGCCACGGTCGGCTACACGGTGACACTTCCGGGCCGGCTCGGCGTCCACACCACGCGTCTCTACGTGTCGGGAGACAACCTGCTGCTGTTCACGCCGTACTCGGGTTATGATCCCGAAGTTTTCGTCGACGCCGGCACCGCGTCGCGCGGCATCGACTACCTGACGTATCCTCGCGCCCGCACCTTCACGCTCGGCGCGCACGTCGGCTTCTAGCGCATTCCGATCGAACCGCTTTCTCGCCCAACTCTTCGAGCCATGAGGCTTATGCGGATTCTCTTCTCCAAATCGATCGGCCGGATGACCGTGGGTGTCGTCCTGCTGTGCGCGCCCGCGCCGATCGTGTTCAGTGCATGCACGAACCTGACGGAAGTGCCAAAGGACGCGCTCACGCCGAGCAACGCCTTCAAGAACGAGCCGGAGGTGCTGGCCGGCGTGGCGTCGGTGTACGCGCAGCTGCGCAGCATGACGGACGATCGCTTCAACCTCTCCGAGGTGTCCACGGACGAGATCATCGTCCCCACTCGTGGCCAGGACTGGTACGACAACGGGCGGTGGCTCGAGATCTACAAGCAGACCTGGACCCCCAACAGCGGCTCCGCCCTCGGCGACATGAACGGCGCGTGGAACAACCTGTTCAGCGGCGTGGCGCGCGCGAACCTGATGATCGACGTGATCACGCAGGCGGGCGGTCCGACGGCGCAGACGACGATAGCGGAGCTGCGTACGTTGCGCGCCTGGTACTACTACAACCTGATGGACTTCTTCGGCGGCGTGCCGCTCGTCACGAGCACGAAGGTCGAAGCGACGGCCAAGGTCTCGCGCGACTCGCTGTTCCGGTTCATCGAGTCCGAGCTCAAGGAAACCCGTACCTTGTTGCCGGCGACACGGCCGGCCAGCGAGGCGGGACGGGTCACGAGCGGCGCGGCGAACGCGATCCTCGCCAGCCTGTACCTCAACGCCCAGGTCTTTACCGGCACCGTCACGGCGGGCGGGCTGGCGAAGGGACCAGCCCGCTGGCAGGACGCGATCAACGCGGCCGACGCCGTGATCAACTCCGGGCAGTACATCCTCGAGCCCAATTGGAAGAAGAACTTCGCGCCGGACAATCACGACTCGAAGGAGAACATCTTCTACATCGCGAACACCGATGCGCAGCCGGAGATCGGCGGAAACTTCCCGATGCGCACGCTGCACTACAATCAGCTCAATGTCGGCGGCGGCCCGTGGAACGGATTCGCCACGATCGCCGAGACCTACAACGCGTTCGACCCGGCGGACAATCGCCGCTCGATCTTCCTCGTCGGGCAGCAGTACAGCTTCGACACGAACCTTCCGGTGAAGGATCGCGCCGGAAATCCGCTCATCTTCTCGGTCACCATCAACAACGAGACGCAGGCGGCGGAGAACGAGGGGCCTCGGTTCAACAAGTTCGTGCCGAAGCCGAACGTGCCAAGCGGGTCGTCGCAGCCGAACAACTTCCCGTTCTTCCGGCTCGCCGAGATGTACCTCATCAAGGCCGAGGCGCTGAACGAGCTGGGACAGCCGGCTGCGGCGATCGCGCAAGTCAACATCATTCGCCAACGTCAGTTCAGTCCACCGAAGCCGCTGTCCACGGCGCTGACCCAGGCCGCGGCGCGTGACGCGATCTTCGCCGAGCGTCTGTTCGAGCTCACCAGTGAAGGGAAGCGGCGCACCGATATGATCCGCGCGGGCACGTACCTGAGCGCCCGCCACTTCAAGGCCACTGCATCGCCGCCGTACAAGGTCCTGTTCCCAATCCCGCAGACCCAGATTTCCTCCAACCCGCTGTTGACGCAGAATCCCGGCTACTGACCGGTTTCTCTGCGGAGTCGTGGGGCTGCACGGTCCGATACTCCCTGGATCGACCGTGCAGCTTCCCGAGTCGCACGACGGCCCACCAGTGACCGTCGGTCGCGGAAGCGCCGGCGCCGCCCGCCGCTTCCCTCCTGATTTCTCTCGCTGCATGATCGCGCCCCAACGTCTCTTTCGACCGGCCACGGCGCTGGTGGTGCAGTGGTCGCTCGTGCTCGGCCTCGCGAGCTGCTCGGAGCCGGCAGAGTCGGCGAACGTCGCGCGGCGTGATGCGCTGCCCAAGCCGGGCAGCCAGCTGTTCACGCGACTCCCCTCCAGCGCGACGGGGATCCGGTTCGAGAACCGCCTCGAGCCCACGGCGGATTTCAACGTCTTCACCTACCGCAACTTCTACAACGGCGGGGGCGTGGCGATCGGGGATCTCACCGGCGACGGACTGCCGGAGATCGTCCTCACCTCCAACCTGGACGGACCGCGCGTCTATCTGAACGAAGGACAGTTCGCCTTCCGCGATGTGACCGGCCGGTCGGGGCTGAAGCACGAGAAGGGATCCTGGACCACCGGCGTCGCTCTCGCCGACGTGAATGGCGACGGCCGGCTCGACATCTACATCAGCAAGGCCGGCAAGGGTGAGCCCGCGACCCGCGCGAACGAGCTCTGGATCAATCGGGGCGTCGAGGGCGGCGTGCCAACCTTCGAGAACATGGCCCAGCAGTACGGCGTGGCCGACGAGGGGATGACGACCCAGGCCGCGTTTCTCGACTACGATGGCGACGGAGATCTCGATCTCTTCGTCATGAACAACTCACTGCGGTCGGCGAACACGTTCGGCCTGCACAACTCGCGCGATCAGCAGAGCAAGTACGGCGATCGGCTCTACCGGAACGATGGAGAGCACTTCACGGACGTCAGCATCCCGGCGGGAATTCACGGTCCCGAGATGGCGTTCGGGCTCGGCGTCGTCGTCGCCGATGTGAACAACGACGGGCGTCCCGACATCTACGTCGCGAACGACTTCTTCGAGCGCGACTACCTCTACGTCAATCGGGGCGACGGGACCTTCTCCGAAGCGCTCGACCGGCAGATGCCGGTGATCAGCTACTCGTCGATGGGGATGGATGCCGCCGACGTGGACAACGACGGCTGGCCGGACGTGTATACCACCGACATGCTCCCCGATGACGAGCGTCGGCTGAAGACGACGACGCAGTTCGAAGGATGGGACCAGTATCAGGCCAAGGTGAGCAACGGCTACCACCACCAGGCCATGCGCAACATGCTCCAGCGCAACAACCGCGACGGCACGTTCAGCGACGTCGGCCAGATGGCGGGCGTCTCGCGCACGGACTGGAGCTGGAGCGCCCTGATTGCCGATCTCGACCTGGACGGCGAGAAGGATATCGTCGTCACCAACGGCATCGCCAAGGATCTCACCTCGCAGGACTACGTCGCGCTCCTCGGAAATGCGCAGACGATGCGCGACGCGACGAAGGACGGCCGTTCGCGCGTCGACTTCAAGAAGCTGATCGACATGATGACCGCGACACCGCTGCCGAACTACGCGTTTCACAACGTCGGCGGCATGCGATTCGTCAACGAGGCGACGGGTTGGGGTCTCGACACCCCCAGCTTCTCCAGCGGCGCGGCCTACGGCGACCTCGATGGCGACGGCGCGTCCGACCTGGTGGTGAACAACATCGATCAGGAGGCGTTCGTCTACCGCAACAACGCGCGGGCGCTGCACCCGCAGCACCACTACCTCCGCGTGCGTCTGGTGGGCGAGGGCAAGAACCGTTTCGGGCTCGGCGCGAGAGTGACGGCGTACGCGGGAGGCGCGCTGTTCATGCAGGAGCAGTCGCCCGTGCGCGGATTCCAGTCGAGCGTGGACTACGTGCTCGACTTCGGCCTCGGCGCGCGCACGTCGGTGGACTCGCTGCGCGTCGTGTGGCCCGATGGCCGCGTGAGCGTGCAGCGCGGCGTTTCGACGAACCAGCTCGTCACGGTCACGCAGACGTCAGCGGGCGCTCGGCCCGTGCCTCCCGTGCTGCCGCCGGCAATGCCGCTGATGACGGACGTGACGACGAGCGCCGCGCTCGACTTCGTGCACCACGAGAACGCGTTCGTGGACTTCAACCGCGAGCTCCTGATTCCCAAGCTGCTCTCGACCGAAGGGCCGATGGTGGCGGTGGGCGACGTGAACGGCGACGGTCTGGACGACGTGTACATCGGCGGCGCGAAGGAGCAGCCGGGACGGCTCGAACTGCAGCGGCGCGACGGCACCTTCGCGCCGATCGACGACGACGTCTTCGCGCCCGATGCGATCTCCGAGGACGTGGGGGCCGTCTTCTTCGACGCGAACGGGGACGGGCGGCCGGACCTGTACGTCGTGAGCGGCGGGAGCGAGTACTCGGACGGCGCGCCGGCGCTGCAGGATCGTCTCTATCTCAACAACGGGCGAGGTCACCTGCGTCGCGCGACGGACGCGCTACCGCCCGAGTTCGCGAGCGGCTCACGCGTGGTCGCCGCAGACTACGACGGCGACGGGACGATCGATCTGTTCGTCGGCGGCCGAGTCGAGCCGTGGCGCTATGGACTCTCGCCGCAGAGTCTCCTGCTGCGGAACGATGGCCGCGGGCATTTCACCAACGTCACGGCCCAGCGGGCGCCGGAGCTCGAGCGCATCGGCATGGTGACCGACGCCTGCTGGCGCGACGTCGATGGCGATGGGCGGCTCGATCTGATCGTGGTGGGCGAGTGGATGCCGATCACCGTGTTCCGAAACGAGGGCGGCGGCCGGCTCAAGCGGCTCGTCGTGCCCGGGCTCGAGAAGAGCGACGGCTGGTGGAACCGGATCGTCGCGGGTGACTTCACCGGCGATGGCCGCGTGGACTTCATCGTGGGAAACCTTGGAGAGAACGGCGCGCTGCATGCCTCGGCCAGCGAGCCCACTACCATGGTGGTGAAGGACTTCGACGCCAATGGCTCGTTCGAGCAGATACTGTCGGCCGTCAATCACGGTCAGCGGTACCCGCTCGCGCTGCGCGACGACCTCCTGCGCGCCCTGCCGATGCTCTCGACGCGTCTGCCCACCTACGCGTCGTACGCAGGGAAGACGGTGGAGCAGGTCTTCACGCCGGCCGAGCTCGCGGACGCGATGGTGCGGCAGGCATACACCTTCGCCACGACGCTCGTGCGCAACGACGGAGGCGGGCGGTTCACGCTGGTGCCGCTGCCTGACGAGGCGCAGCTCGCGCCGGTCTACGCGATCCTTCCCACCGACGTCGACGGAGACGGCCGCGCCGACCTGCTCCTGGCGGGCAACTTCGACGGATTCAGACCGGAGATCGGGCGAATGGCCGCGAGCTACGGGCTGCTCCTGCGTGGAGACGGGAAGGGAGCATTCACGCCGTCGCGCGCGCCGGAGAGCGGATTCGTCGTGCCGGGTCAGGCGCGTGACATCGCGCGGCTGCGGACCGCCACGGGCGAAGCGTACATCGTGACGCGCAACAACGACCGGCCGCTGTTCTTCCGCTCCTTCCGGTCGCGCAGGTCGTTGGCCGTTCGCTCGGAGCGCGGCGCATCCGAGCGCTCGTCACGGTAGCGATCGTGCCGGCGCGCTCGCGTGGGCTCGGAGCGCGCCGACCGCTACTGGCGCGCGTGCTTCGTCTTGATGACGATCACGCCGTTCGCCCCGCGACTGCCGTACATCGTGATGTCGGTGGCATCCTTCAGCACCTTGATCGACGCGACGTCGTTCGGGTTGATCCCGGAGAGTCCGCCATCCGTGCTGGGCGAGAACGGCACGCCATCGACGATGTAGAGCGGTGCGGTGTTGCCCTCCAGCGTGGGGCTTCCGCCGCGGATGCGGACGGTGAGCTCTCCGGCCGAGTTGTGTCCTACGACGACGCCTGGCGAACGAGCCATCAGCAGCTGCTCGATCGGCTGGTTGGGAGATTGGCGGACGTCGGTGGCCGTCGCGCCCTGGGCAGATCCCGCTTGAGTGGCCGGTGCGGGCCCCTCCGTCGAACGCGGACCGCTTTGTGAGCATGCTGCCAGCAGCGCGGCGAGGAGCAGGGGTGGACCAATGCGGCCGCGCGAGCGGGACGATCGGGCGGTGCGAGCTGGCGTGTCGGACATGAAGGTATCCTCGCTGGCGGAACTCGTCTGCCTGCTGATGCTCGCACTGGCGCTGGCGGGGTGTCGGCGCTCCGCCGAACCTCCGGCACTCTTCGAGCGCCTCGCGCCATCGACGACCGGTGTGACGTTCGAGAACCGGCTCCCCGAGGACACGGCGCTCAACATATTGAACTTTCTCTACTATTACAACGGCGGCGGCGTCGCCGCGGGAGACGTCGACGGCGACGGCCGGCCCGACCTGTATTTCACGTCGAACCTGGGCAGCGATCGCCTCTACCTCAACCGCGGCGGCTATCGCTTCGAGGACGTGACGGCGCATGCCGGCGTGGCCGGACCCACAGGGTGGAAGACTGGTGTCACGATGGCCGACGTCGACGGCGACGGCAGACTCGACATCTACGTCTCGACCGTGAGCTATCGCGGCCTCCGTGGTCGCAACGCGCTCTACGTGAACAACGGCGACGGCACCTTCACCGACCGCGCGCACGAATTCGGGATCGATTTCGAGGGCTACGCCACCCAGGCGGCGTTCTTCGACTACGACGGCGACGGCGATCTCGATCTGTTCACGCTGAGCTACTCGACTCACGACGATCAGTCGAGCGGCGCGCCGAAGCGCGACGTGCACGCGACTCGTGGCGGCGGACGTCTCTACCGCAACGATCGCGGCCACTTCGTCGACGTGAGCGCCGCGGCGGGGATCTACGGCGGCACCGAAAGCTTTGGCCTCGGGCTCGTCGTGAGCGACGTCGATCTCGACGGTTGTCCCGACGTCTACGTCGCGAACGACTTCCAGGAGAACGACTTTCTCTACCACAACGACTGCGACGGCACCTTCACCGAGTCGATCGCTCGGGCGACCGGGCATACCAGCCGCTTCTCGATGGGAGTGGACGCGGCCGACGTGAACGACGACGGCCGCCCGGACCTGATGGTGGTGGACATGCTTCCCGACGAGGAGTCGATCCTCAAGACGTCGGCGAGCACCGAGGACTACGCGCTCGCCGAGCTGCGCACCCGCGCCGGATACCATCCGCAGTACGCCCGCAACACGCTGCAGCTCAACCGGGGCGACGGGCGCTTCAGCGAGATCGGGTTGCTCGCCGGCGTGCACGCCACCGACTGGAGCTGGGCGCCGCTCCTCGCCGATCTCGACGACGATGGGCGGAAGGACCTCTTCGTCACGAGCGGCATCTATCGTCGCCCGAACGATCTC
>JBJMNN010000053.1:0-8944 GCA_045804245.1 Gemmatimonadaceae bacterium
CATGGCCGACTCGGCGATCGCGAACCTCGAGCGCTATATCAGCGTGCCATCGCCCGGTCGCGCCAGCCTCGATCGCTGGCTGCTGGCGCCGGCGCACAAGCGTCTCGGCGAGCTGTACGAGGCGAAGGGCGACAACGCGCGAGCCGTGTCGCACTACACGGCGTTCGTGCGGCTCTGGGAGCACGCCGACCCCGACATGCAGCCGAAGGTCGCCGAGGTACGGGCGCGCATGGAGCGGTTGCTGAAGACGCTGCCGCGGTAGGGCACGTGCGCGAACTGATCGACGCGGAGAGCTCGGAAGGGTGAGGCGAGGGCGCGGACAGCTCCACGTTCTCGGTAGTCTTCCGCGAGCTCTGCGTCGATCTGTTGCCTCGCCCTCGAGCTACGGCGTCACCGTCACGTTCCCGCCTCCCAGCGGAATCACGATCCCCAACCGATACACGAGAAAATCCGCCTCGCTGCGCGTCGGGGTGATCGTCGGGCGGCCGGTGCCGTTGTAGACCACGCCCTGGCTCGAGACGTACTCCGCCTCACCGTTGCGGTGCCAGCGTGCGCCGAGGTCGGCCAGGACGCCGCGACCCATGAAGGGGAGCTCGAACCGGAGTCCGCCCGACGCGGCGAGGGAGAAGATGAAGTCGCTCGACACCGTCTCGTCGTAGAGCGTCTCCTTCTGGCCGGAGGCCGACTCGTTCGCCGGGAGGTTGATCGACGTGCTCGTCGCGAACCGCGCGAAACCGATCGTGCCGCCAACGTATGGGCGGATCGGCCCGGACGGCACCGCGAGCTGCGGCCCGGCGCCGAGGGTGAGCACGCCGCTCGTCGTCTCCGACTCGAGCTCGATGTAGTCGAAGCCGTACTGGGTGAAGAAGGGCTCCGACTTGCGAGCCAGGCGGAGCCACCCCAGCTCGGCCTTCAGGCTGAAGATGCCGCGCGAATCGAGACCGATGGTGCCCATGCCGTCGAGGCCGAAGCCGCGGCGCACGTTGTCGCCGAACTCGCCGAGCGGCTGGCCGTAGAGGCCGGAGACTCCGACGGTGTATCGCGCCTGGCCCTGCGCGGCGAGGGGCGGCAGCAGCAGCGCGAGCACGGCGACGATCCGGAGACGATGGGACATGCGGGATTCGCGTCGAAAGTCATGGGAGTCGATGACCAGCGGGTCGCTCGGGCTGGCCACCCCTTCGTGATGCGAATGATACGAGAAAAGTGAGCCAGACTGAACGTCCGGCCGTCGCGATGCTCGCTCTCGTCCCTGCGCCGCTCTCCCTCTACTTCCTCCGATGGTAGTAGAAGTCGTAGGTCGTGGCCCACGTGGTGCCGCCGTCGGTGGAGCTCTCGCCCAGCTGCCGCACGGTGGTGGAATCCTCCGGCGAGAAGGTGAGTCGCAGCTCGGACGCCGGCGTCTTTCCCGTTGCCGGCGCGTGCGCGCGCAGCACGATGCTCGCGCCCGCCCACGTGCTCTCGCGATACTCGACGGGATTGCCGTCCTGGCCGATCCAGTACTGCTGCCACTGCCCGACGGCGGGATTGTACGCATTGAGGCTCTTCCCCTGGCCGCCTCGCGCGCCCGTCCAGTTCTCGAGCAGCGCACATCCGCCGCTCACCGACTGCACCACGCTCCCCCCGACTCGCGTCCCACCCTTCGTCGTCACGTCCCACTCGCCGATCCAGAAGTCGAACCGATGCCGCTCGGCGACGTCCGCACACGGCGTGGGTGCGCGCTGCGAAGCTGCCGGCGTGGGGTTCTGCGCGGCGACGGGGCTCATAAGGAGGAGCATGGCGACGCAGAGCGCCAGCGCACGAGCATGACGCGCGAGGCCAGACATTGACTGCGGCATAAGTCCTCGAACGGTGACCGTGGTGAATGCGCGGGTTCGCGGGTTCGAAAGGGCGAACGGCCTCGGGAAGCATCTGCCTCCCGAGGCCGTTCCGAACCCCCGAAAGCGAACCCGCGAACCTCCGCTAGCTGATACCCGGTGCCCGATTGATGCACTGCCCGCCGGGGAACTGCGGGTTGTTCGTCTCCTCCTGCGGGATCGGCAGGTTCACGTCGGTACCGTAGTTCGTCCCCTGCTTGTCCGGATTCTCGTCCTGGTACGGGCCGGTCGGCCACACAGTCTCGGTCTGGCGCTGGTACTGATACGTGAGCCGGCGCAGGTCGCCGACGCGGTGGCCGGTGAGGAACAGCGTCAACGCACGCTCGCGGAACAGCAGGTCCTGGCGACCCCGGTCCGTCGCGGGGACATCCGCTGCCGTCAACGGAGCGGGGCTCGCGCGCGGTGGTGAGGCCACGTCGGGCACGGACGGATACGTCGGCGCGGCGGCGCGCGCTGCATTCAGCTTCGCCAGAAAGGTCCCGACGTCACCGACCTTGAGCGCGGCCTCGGCCTCGATCAGTCGCGCCTCCGCGCCGATCGCCAGCGGCGTCGGCGACTTGTAGTCGAAGTACTTCGTCGTGAAGAACAGCGGCGTGCTGCCATCGAAGCCGACCGCATAGCTGTCGCCGAACAGCGCGCCGGCCTCGAACACGGGGGCGCGAGGATCGTCGAGCGACACGAACGGCAGTCCGTTGATCCCCTCCTTTTCCGAGATCGTGAACCGGGCCTCGAGGTAGTTGAACGCGAAGAAGGCGTTGTTCTGCCGCCCCGTCGTCTCGCTGTGCTGGATCTCGTACAGGAAGCCCGACGGCACCGCGGCGACCGCTGTCGCGGCCTGTGCAAAGTTCCCCAGATCGAGCTGCGCACGTCCCTTGCCGATCCGCGCCAGGTTGAGCGCCGTCGAACCGGCCGACCCTGCTGCCGTCGCGACGGTGATCGCCGAATCGAACTTGGCCACCGCCGTAGTGAGGAGCTGCGTCCCTGTCTGTGGCGGACCGTACTCGAACGTGCCGTCCGGAAGCACTCGGCTGGTGGGTACGCCATTGCAGTAGCTCTCGGCGAGCATGACGTACGTGAATGCGGCGAGCGCCTGCACTTCCGCGCGCTGCGGGTTCGTCGGATCGAACTCGCGATACCGCCCCGCCACGAGATCGGTCGTCGCCCGCGCCTGCTGCACGACCTGGAAGGTCTGCAGCGTCGTCGAGTTGATGTTCGTAATCGCGCGACGGTCGACCTCGATGCGCGTGTTGTACGTCTCGGCGTTCAGCATCTCATCCGTGAGGAGCGCCGTCATCTGCGCGAGGCCCTCGTTGTAATCGAGTAGCGGCGACTGTCCGCCGTAGCCCCCGGCGTAGGCGAGCTGGAAGTCGCCGATCGCCGAAGCGAAGGCGCTCGGCAACGCCGCGCGGCTGGCGATGTCGCCCGGCAGCACCACGTCGGGAGTGGGTGCGGTGAGCAGCTTGTCCTGGTTGCACGCCGCGAGGGGCACCATGCCCAGCAGGGCAGCGGCGAGCGCGGCGCGGACCGCGATTCGCGTTGGGTGCGTTGGGTTCGTCATGTATGGCGCTCCCTTAGAAGCTCAGCGCGAGACGCGCGGTGAAGTAGCGGACCTGCGGCGCGGTGAGGAAATCGGCCGTGCTGTAATTCGACTGTGCCGCTGCGTTGACCTCGGGATCGAGGCCGCTGTAGTTGGTCCAGGTGTGCAGGTTGCGGCCGGCGAAGGTGAGGACGGCCGATCCCGCGCCGGCACGCATCGCGTAGCGCTGCGGCAGCGTGAGCGAGAGCGCGACCTCGCGGAGCTTGGTGAACGACGCGTCCTCGATGAATCCGCCGTTGGATCCGTTGATCACGGCCGCGGCCTGGGCGGTCGCCTGCTGCTGGAGGTTGCCCGAGCTTGGCGTTTGCACCGCGGCGCCGGTCGCGAAGACGGAGTTCCGGTAGACGCCGGTGAGGTTGTACAGGCTCTGCCCGGTGCGGCGGTCGATCGTCGCCGTGAGCCGCGCCCACCCGACCTGCACGGAAGGAGCGATGCTGATCTCCGCCTTGGGGAACGGCGTGCCGAGGAGCACCGGTGAGTCGGAGATGCTGACTTCACAGCTCGACGCTCCCAACCCGGCCGGGCAGGCGATCAGTCCGTCGCCGTTCGCGTCGTTGTACGACACGGACTTCGCCCAGTAGGCGCCGAGCGGCAGGCCCGTGCGGAAGATCTGCGTGGCGTCGAAGCCGCCGGTGAACTCGGGGATCGCGGTGCCGTTCTCGTCGGAACCCAGATCCTCGAGGTTGTTCTTCGTGAACGAGCCGTTGACCGTGAGGTCGAGCTTCACGAGGCTGCCCTGAAGGATGGCGGCCCGCAGCAGCACCTCGTCGCCCCAGTTGCGCACCTTGCCGACGTTGATGAAGCGGTTCGGGCTGGTGCCGAGCGAGGGCGCGTTGTTGACGTTCACCAGCGCGTCCTTCGTCAGCTTGTTGTAGTGCGAGTACTCGACGCCGATCCGGTCGCCCCACATGCCGAGATCGAAGCCGAGCTCGCGCTCGGTCGACTTCTCCGGCTTGAGGGTGTTGTTGCCGGCGCCGCCGATCGTGAACGCGGGCACGTCCGCACCCTGGACGATCGACGTCACCGGCCGGTAGTACTGCTCTGCGGCGAGGTAGCCCGGGTTCTGGCCGGCTGAGCCGATCGCGGCGCGGAGCCGCAGGGACGAGACCGTGGGGATCTTCGGGAAGAACTCCTCCTCGCTCGCGACCCACGACAGGCTCACCGATGGATAGAGCACGCGCGAGAAGTTGGCGCCGAAGGCGCTGTTCTTGTCCGAGCGCACCGAGCCGGTGAGGAAGAGCCGGTCGCGCCACGCGGCCTGTTCGCGCCCGAGGAAGCCGAGGGTACGAACGTCGTTCGTCAGCTCGCTGACGGCAAACCGCGCTGCCGTGCCGGCGAGCGAGCGGCTGCCAGAGAGCAGCTCGGCACCGTACGCGTCCGTCCGATGGAAGCCGACGTCGCTGTACTGCGTGCCGGCGGTGGTGGTGAGCTTGAGCGTCGGCAACGCATCCCACGTCGCCGTCGCGTTCAGGCTCGCCGTGTAGCTGAAGATGTTCGCGTTGTACACGCCGCGGTAACCGTCCTGCGACGTCTGGTCGACGTTCAGCACGTCGGGGGGGAGCGTCTGCGTGTCGGCGCGATGGTTGATGTCGGCACCGAGGGCGCCGTTCACCGCGAACCAGCTGATAGGCGTCCAGTTGCTCTGGAGCCCGCCGGTGAGCCGCTGCACGTTCTGGCGGGTGTCGAGGTTGAAGAAGTCATAGGGACTGAAACCGCGGTTGTAGTAACCGTAGCTCACCGTGTCCGTGCCACCGCCACAGAGGCTCGCGTGGAACTGTGCCTGGCCTGGTGCGCAGTTGGCCGCCTGGCCGAGCATCGACGCCGACACGACGCCGTACGAGTTGTTGTCGTTCTGCGGGCGCCGCAGCTCGCTGTTGATGAAGCCGAGGTTGAGCTGTGCGTCGAGCGTGCGGTGCAGCTGCGAGCGCAGGTTGGTGCGGATGTTCATCCGCTGGAGCCCGTTGCTCGGCACGACGTTCTGTTCCTTCTGATATTCGCTCGCGATGTAGTAGGAGACCGACTCGGCGCCGCCCGATGCGCTCAAGCCGAGCAGCCGCCGGTTGCCCTGCTGCAGGATCCCGGACGACTTGATCGGGATGTTGGAGATCGTCGAGTCGACGGCGACGCAAGCTCCCGCGGTGCCGAGAGTGCGCGAGAATAGGCTGCAGTTGGTGCGCAGCGCGCCGCTCGCGGTGTGGCCGTACGAGCGGAGGTTGGCCGGGTAGTCGTTGACGTCGGTGAGCGTGCCCAGCTCGCCGAACACGTCCCACTTCGTCTTGCCGGAGCGGCCCTTCTTCGTCGTGATCTGGATGACGCCGTTCGACGCGGCCGTGCCGTAGAGCGCCGCGGCGGCGGGCCCCTTCACGACCTCCATGCTCTCGATCTCCTCCGGATTGATGTCGTTGATCCGCGAGGGGAACTGTCCGCCGACGTCGATCGCCGACGACTCCGGCGTGTTGTCCAGCCGCACGCCGTCGACGATGATCAGCGGCTCGTTGGACAGCGAGATGGAGTTGGAGCCTCGGATGCGAATGCGTGTGCCGGCGCCGCTCTCACCGGCCGATGTCTGCACGACGACGCCCGGTGCGCGCGAGCTGAGCGCGTCGGAGAAGGTGCTGACCGCCGCCGTGGTGATCTGCGCCGCGTCGATCGAGGCGGTGGAGGCGCCACTCTCCCGCCGGCGCTCGCTCTGCCCCGTGGCGTTGATCACCACCTGGTCGAGGGTCGTGACCGCCGGCACGAGCGTGAAGTCGGCCGTCACGCCCGTGCTGACGACCTGTACGACGCGTGATTGCGGCGCAAAGCCGAGCAGTTGGGTCGCGACGGTCGCGGAGCCCACGGGGACGCCGGCAATGCGGTAGGTGCCTGCCGCGTCGGTGAGCGCACCGCGCTGCGTTCCGACGATACGCACCTGGACGCCCTGGACCGCGCGCTCGGTGCCGCGTTCCCGGATGGTGCCGGTCACCGTGCCGACGGTGCCCTGCGCCATCGCGGATGACGCGAACGCGAGGGCAGAGACGAGCGTGATTAACGTTCGGCGCATCAGAAGCTCCTTGAAAGCGGAGACGGCGGAGCGACGACGTTCGTCGCACCGCGTGTGTGGTGGAACACCCGAATCCCGAAACGTCTCGTCACGGCGATGCAGGGAGTGCATGTGTTGGTGCAGGGAGGGACGGTACCGGTGCGGCGAGGGAGACTGCGCCGCGGGGGAAGGGGAAGGACAGCAGCGACTCGGTGACTGAGGGCAGTGCCTCCGTAACTCGGTGACTCTCCTATTCTGTGACTCCTCGATTCGATGAATCAGTCACGGAATGTCTGAATACGCTAGAGACGGCCTCGAGAGGCAGAATCTTCCCGAGGCCGTCTCCAGCTCACCACCTCACCAGCTCACCAGCTCACGCATTCAGATCTCACTCGGCACCATCTCCACCAGCGCCTCCAGGTCACGACGCCGGGCGCGGGTGAGCCGCAGCCGCGTCGTGTCCTCGAGGACGAGCGTGTGGTCGCCGCGTGCCGCCATGCGGATCTCGCGAATGCGCGCCAGGTTCACGATCGCCGATCGATGCACGCGCGCGAAGCGCGACGGATCGAGTCGCTGCGCGAGCGATCGCAGCGGCTCGCGCAGGAGGTGTACGCGACTGCCCACGTGGAGTTTCACATAGTAGTCCGCGCCCTCGATCCAGTCGATCGTCGAGACGGGAACGAAGTAGGTGCGGCCCGTCTCACGGATGGCGAGGCGGGTCACGTGGTCCGGTGCGGCCGCTGGAGCGCCAACCGGGAGTGTGTGGAGCGTGAGGATGTCAGCGCCGACTTCTACGACTCGGGGCGACTCTTCCAGTTTGGGGTCGCTGACTCCTCGCACCCGCGGCATTCGTTTGGCCGCGTCACTCATCATCGTGCCTCCGCCGTCGTGTTCCCAACGGCCTGCCCCTCCGCCTCGTGCCACGCGACCCACAGATCGGCGAGGAACCGCTTCACCGTCGCGCGCACCGCGGCGAGATGCACTCGCTTCGCTGGCCACTCGGGATGATGCGACGACAGGTGCGCCTTGCGCTCGTCGTACAGCGTGCGGTACGGCCCGCCGCACCGCACGAACGACACGCCGATCAGGTAGCAGATCGTCTTCGCTTCGAGGTCGTACGCGGCGCGCTCGCCGCGGCGCGGTCTCGCCTGCGCGACGCGCACGGTCCCCGCGAGACCGCGCGGCCGCAGCGGACCGGTGCACGTGCCTCGGCCGCGGGCCACGGCGTGCGGTGCCTGCACGCGCGTGCCCGGCGCGACGAACACCCGCGCGCCGCACTCCTCGCAGACCTGCTCCTCCGCCGCCACCGTGCCAAGCCCGCAGTACGACCAGAACGATGCGGGCGACGGCGCGCGCGAGATGTCGAGGCGCGAGAGCAGGCGCGCCGCAAGGACGCTGCCCACACCGCGCACGCCGCGCAACCAAGCCCACGCCGGATGGCGCGCGATGAGCGCCTGCATCTGCGCGCCCATCTCGCGTTCCTGCTCCCAGGCATTGGCATACAGCCGGCCGAGCAGCGGCACGGGGCCGGCTCCGGTCTCACGGATCACCCGCAGCAGCGCGTCGGGGTCGGAGTCGCCCTCACGTTCGTCGTCCGCAATCGGTCCCCAGCGCGCATCTCGGCGCTGGAGGATGGCTCGCAACTGCTCGCCGTAGCGGATCCGGTCCCGCTGCGCACGCTCGTAACCCGACGCGGCCAGCTCCAGCAGGGCTTCCGCTGGCACCGTCTGGCGCGCGACTGCATCGCCGCTCTCCCTCATGAAAGCATCCCCGTCGACGTGTCGTTCGTAGACCGAGGGTACGGGCGGGACTCAGCACCGCCTATCGGATTGTGATGAACTGTATGCAATCACGGGCGGATCGCAGTCGGCGGGGACGAGCCGTTGCGGGCTGGCTGGGGAGTTGAGGTGAGGTTCGAACGACGGACCGAGGATCGAACGACGGAACGCGGATCTGGAACGGCGATTTTACGGAAGGGCCGGATGAGCTGCTTTCCGGGTCGAGATGCTCGGACCAGCGTGGAGATCCTCTCCATCCACAATCACAAAGTCTTTGCTGGTTCCGGGGCTGAGATCTCTCCGCCACGAGCCGTTCTCTGCGCCTCTGCGGACCACGGCGCCGGTGGCCGGTCAAGCCACACTGCTCTGCGCCTCGGCGTGAACCTCCGGCGGGACGGACCGTCGCGCCATGGGTTTTCACGCAGAGGCGCAGAGGCGCAGAGGTGCGCAGAGGCGCGCAGAGGACTGCACTCGGGGTCGAGACTCGTGCACCGGCGCACCCCTCCTCTCCAGCCACAATCAGAAAAGCCTTTGATGGTCCGGCGGAGAGATCTCTCCACCAAGGATCCGGCCGTTTCCGTGCCGATCCGCGGCATCCGTGGCCGTTCCCGGTTCGATCGCCACGACAGGCCTGCACGGCGTGTCGAAGCGATCCGGCAGCTTCCGTCAGATC
>JBJMNN010000054.1:0-20961 GCA_045804245.1 Gemmatimonadaceae bacterium
CAGCGGGCGGATCCCGTAGTACGAGAACCGCTCCCACATCTCGGTGAAGAAGAGCGTCGCGAGGCCGCGCGGGTGGCCGAAGAAGCGGCGATCGTCGCGCGCGGCGACGGTCTCGGATTCGTCGGGTCCGACGCGCGTCGCCGTCACGCGCTGCGGTGCAGAGCGGAGCGCGGCAGGAAGAACTCGGGCTCATTCGTGCCGCCCGCCGCGCGCTGCTGCTCCCAGCTCACCGTCGTCGGCGGCTGCTTGATGCACGCGGCCCAGTGGCCCGGCGTCTTCTCCTCGAGTGGCGGGACGATCTTCGCGCACGCCGCATCGCGCGCGGGATGCTGGCAGCGCGGATGGAACACGCACCCG
This sequence comes from Gemmatimonadaceae bacterium, assembly GCA_045804245.1. Taxonomy (GTDB): domain Bacteria; phylum Gemmatimonadota; class Gemmatimonadetes; order Gemmatimonadales; family Gemmatimonadaceae; genus AG11. Next base: position 358 of record JBJMNN010000054.1, read on the forward strand.
CTCGGCGGATTGGCGGGCGACGGGACGTCGCCCGCGAGCAGAATGCGCTCGCGCTTCACGCCGGGCTCCGGCGCGGGCACGGCGGAGAGCAGCGCCTGGGTGTACGGCATGATCGGCTCGTTGTAGAGCCGATCCACCGGGGCGAGCTCGACGACGTGCCCGAGGTACATCACCGCGACACGGTCGGCGATGTGCTCGACGACGGAGAGGTCGTGCGCGATGAAGAGGTAGGCGAGGCCGCGGTCGCGCTGCAGGTCCTGAAGCAGGTTCACGACCTGCGCCTGCACGCTGACGTCCAGCGCGCTCACCGGCTCGTCGCAGACGATGAAGCTCGGCTCGACCGAGAGCGCCCGTGCGATGCCGACGCGCTGCCGCTGGCCGCCCGAGAACTCGTGCGGGTAGCGCGACGCGTACTCCGGGCGCAGACCCACCTCCTCGAGGAGCTGGCGGACGCGCGCGTCGGCGGCGCTGCCTTCGGCGAGACGGTGAATCGTCAGTCCTTCGCGCACGATCGCGCCGATGGACATGCGCGGGTTGAGCGACGAGAACGGATCCTGGAAGACGATCTGCATCCGACGGCGCAGCTTGCGCAGGTCGGCCGAGTCGAGGGCGCGCACGTCGGCACCGTCGAAGCTCACGGAGCCCGAGGTGGGCTCGATGAGTCGAAGGATGGCGCGGCCGGTGGTGGACTTGCCACATCCTGATTCCCCGACGAGCGCGAGCGTCTCGCCGGGTGCGACGTCGAACGACACGCCATCCACGGCGCGCACCTGACCCGTTACTCGGCCGAACACGCCGCGCTTGATCGGGAAGTGCTTCGTAAGATCGCGAACCGAGAGCAGCGGCTGCCGAGGCTCGCGCGACAAGGAAGGTGCGGTCATGCCGCGGTCGCGCCCCGCTGGGCCGCGAGCGGCGGGTGCGGATGCTGCCGGCGCTCCGGCTCTTCGGCGAGGTGGCAGCGCGATGTGTGACCGCCGCCGATCTGGTAGAGCGGAGGATGCTCCGACTCGCAGCGCTCCCACGAGTATGGGCAGCGATCGCGGAAGCGGCATCCCTCCGGCCAGTTCGTCGGCGGTGGCACCGTGCCAGGAATCGTCGCGAGGCGGTCCTTCTCGCCGCCGACGCGCGGCATCGCGCCGAGCAGACCTTCCGTGTACGGATGGTGCGCCCGCGCGAAGAGATCGACCGTCGTCGCTTCCTCCACCACTTCGCCGGCGTACATCACAATCACGCGCGTGCAGTTCTCCGCCACCACGCCCAGATCGTGCGTGATGAGGAGCACGGACGTGCCGAGCCGCCTGGTGAGATCCGCGAGCAGCTCGAGGATCTGCGCCTGGATGGTGACATCGAGCGCCGTGGTGGGCTCGTCGGCGATGACGAGCGCGGGGTTCATGACGAGCGCCATGGCAATGACGACGCGCTGGCGCATGCCGCCCGAGAGCTGGTGCGGATACTCACCAGCGCGCTGCTCGGGGGCCGGGATCCCGACGACCTTGAGCATCTCGATCGCCTTGGCCCATGCGTCGCGCTTCGACGCAGCGGCGTGGATGCGCGCGACCTCGCCGATCTGGTCGCCGATCGTGAAGACGGGGTTCAGCGCGGTCATCGGCTCCTGGAACACCATCGCGATGCGATTGCCGCGCACCTTCTGCATCTCGCGCTCGTCGAGTCCGAGCAGGTCGCGCCCCTCGAAGCGCATCACGCTCCCCTGCTCGATTCGGCCGGGAGGGCGAACGAGCCGGAGGATGGAGAGCGCTGTGACGCTCTTGCCGCACCCCGATTCGCCGACGACGCCGACCGTTTCTCCGACGCCGACGGAGAACGACACGCCGTCGACGGCGCGCGCGACACCGTTGTCGGTGTAGAAGTAGGTGCGAAGCTTCTCGATCTCGAGCAGGGGCGTCGTCATGCCTCTGAGGCAAAGAGCGCGTCGGAGTCGTCGCGGGGAAGCTGCCGGGGGTCGAACGCATCCCGCAAGGCGTCGCCCAGTGCGTTGCACGCGAACACGGTCACGAGGATCGCCAGCCCCGGGAAGAGGGTGAGCCACCACAGCTCCGCCACTCGCTCGGCGCCGTCTTCGATGATCGTGCCCCAGCTCGCGGTCGGCGGACGAACACCGATGCCGAGGTACGACAGCGCTGCCTCGAGCAGAATCACGTTCGCGATGCTGAGCGCCGCGGCGACGAGCGCGGGAGCGAGCACGTTCGGTAGCACATGGCGGACCAGCAGTCTGGGCGTGGGGACGCCCAGGGCGCGGGCGGCGAGCACGAACTCCCGGTCGCGGAGCGCCAGCGTCTCGGCGCGCACCAGCCGGCTGACCGCGAACCATCCGGTGCCCGCCATCAGCAGCGTGAGGGGCACGAGCCCCAACCGCCCCCAGAGCGACGCGACCATGATCAGCACGAGCAGTCGCGGGACGGAGATCGCCGCGTCGACGAGGCGCATGAGCACGGCATCGACGACGCCGCCGAGGTATCCCGCCACGATGCCGAGCGCGATACCGAACGACATCGCCAGCGCGACCGAGCCGAGTCCCACGGCGAGCGACACGCGGCTCCCATAGATCAATCGCGAGAGCACGTCGCGGCTGTACGGATCGGTGCCGAACGGATGCGCGGCGGAGGGTGGCTGGCTGTTGAGCCGCTCGATGTCGAGCTGCGCCGCCGGGTCGTAGGGGGCGAGCGCCGGCGCGAGGAGGGCGCCGAGCGTCACGAGCAGCAGCACGATGACCGCGATGCGCGTGCGCGAGTCGCGGAGCAGCGCACGCAGCATCGGGTGCGCGCCGATGGCCCGGTCGCGCGCATCGGGCGCGGTCACGTCAGGCGACACGGATGCGCGGATCGGCGATGGCGCTCGCAAGATCTGCCACCAGTGCGCCGATCGCCACGGCAATGCTCGTGACGAGCACCACCGCCGTGATGAGCAGGTAGTCCCGCGACGAGATCGCGTTCGCCGCGAGGAGTCCCATTCCCGGCCAGCTGAACACCTTCTCGATCAGCAGCGCACCGGAGACCAGCGCGGGCAGGGAGAGGCCGGCCAGCGTGATCGACGGCAGCAGGGCGTTCCGCAGTGCGTGCCGCCGCACGGCCCGGCGCCGGCTCAATCCCTTCGCGATCGCCGTGCGCATCCAATCGCTCGGCATCACCTCGAGCAGTGCGCTGCGCTGGTGACGCGAGATCGCCGCCGTGGCGAGCAGCGTGAGCGTGCCGACGGGAAGCACGAGATGTCGCAGCCGATCGAGCGCGCGCGCGGCGGGAGTCATGTACTCGTGCAGCACCGGATCGACGATCCCGCTCGGCGGCAGGATCGGCACGCGGTACGCGAAGGCGATGAGCACGACCAGCGCGAACCAGAAGTCGGGAACGGAATACAGCACGAGGAGGACGCGGCCGAGCCATCGGTCGCGTGCGCCTCCTGGCCGCTCCGACTGCAGGACGGCGACGACGATCCCGAGCGCGAAGCTCAGCGTCAGCGCGAGGCCGACGAGGAGCAGCGTTCGCGGCAGGGCGTCGGCGATGACCGCGGCGACGGGGCGGCGGAAGGAGACCGAGTATCCGAGATCGCCGCGCACGGTGTTCGCGACCCAGCGCAGATACTGCTCGCCCAGAGGGCGATCGAGGCCGAGCGAAGTGCGCCACTGCTGACGCACCGCTTCGGTGACACCCGGCCGGTCAAGCAGCATCGCGATCGGGTCACCCGGCGCGAGATGGACGAGCACGAACGTGACCGTCGTGACGAGGAGCACGACGATCGTCGCCTGCAGCAGTCGGCTGGCGACGTAGCGTCGCACGAGCTACGGCGCGGGCCGGAGTCCGATGCGATCCCGCGCGGAGCGCTCGGCGGCCGGGATCCACCAGTCGCCCATCCCCGACCAGTAGCCATCGGCGCGCATCGTCGTCGTGTGGATGCGCCTGTGCACGCCCGCGACCGTCGGTGGCTCGTACAGCCAGATGCCCGGCGCGTCCTCGATGATCGTCTCGAATGCGCGGCGCGCGTAAGCGCGAGTACGCGACGGATCGAACGTCGCCGCCGCGCTGTCGAGCAGCGCGTCCACCGCGGGGTTGCTGTACGACGGGAAGTTCGATCCATCCTTGCCGAGCGCACTAGTGCTCCAGCTCTGCTTGAAGCCGGAAGGGCTCGGATCGGTCATGTACAGCTCGATCATGGTGTCGAAGCTGCGATCGCCGTTCTTCGCGACGAAGCCGGCATTGTCGGTCTCGTCGATGCGCGCCGCCGCGCCGACTCGCTTGAACGCGTCCTGCAGGAGCACGGAGTACTGCTTGCGCGCCGCGCTGGACACCGGCGTCGTGATGCCGAACTCCAGTCGCCGGCCATTCTTCACGCGGACGCCGTCGGGCCCGGGCAGCCATCCGGCCGAGTCCAACAGTGCGCGCGCACGCGTCGTGTCGTAGGGGATTTGCGGCAGCGTGGTGTCGGCGACGGGCAGGGCGTGCGGGAACGGGCCGTAGGCCGGCATGCCATACGCACCGAACACGTTCTTCAACATCGCGCGTCTATCGACGGCCATCGTGAGCGCGCGGCGGACGGCTCGGTCACCGAAGATCGGGTGTGGCTGACCGGGCTGCTTGCCGTCCACGTTGTTGAGGGCGAGATACGCGTAGCCGAGATTGGGATACACGATGGCGCGGCGCGCCGTGTCGCGGGCGATCCTGGCGAGATGCTCCGGGCGGAGCTGCTCGAAGAAGTCCGCATCGCCGGCGAAGAATCGCGTGACGGCCGCGTTGAAGTCGGGCGATGGCGAGTACACGATGCGATCGAGCTTCGGCCGCCCACGATAGTTCGCCGTATCGGCGACGAGCTCGATCCGCTTGCCCGGCTCCCACTTCGCGAGACGGAAGCGTCCGGAGCCGATGGCGCGCCGCGTCACCTCCGCGGTCTTCATCTGCGCGGGCGGCGTGTTGCTCAGGATGTGCTCGGGAACGATCGAGACCTGATACACCAGATCGTAGAACTGCTCCGGCGTGTGGCGCTTGAAGTACGCCACCGCGGTGAGGGAATCGCGCACCGCGACCGAGTCGATGTTCGTGATGAGTGGCAGGGCGGGCGAGCCGAGCGCCGGATCCTTCATCAGAGCGAAGCTGTAGCGCACGTCGCTCGCGCGCACCGGAACGCCGTCGTGCCAGCGCGCACGCGGATCGAGGTGCAGGACGATCGACAGCGAGTCCGGCGCCCACTCCCACCGCTCGGCCAGCTGCTTCCTGAAACCTCTGTCACCGACGGTGTTCAGATCGTCGCCGATCTCGGCGAGGCGATCGTAGATCAGATCGGTGATCTGCTTCTCGACGCTTTGCCCGATGAGCGCGGGGAGCAGCGTCGCGGGTTCGGCCGGCTGCGTAATGACCATCGTGCCGCCGACGTCGTTCGGACCAGCGACGGCAGGCTGCTGCTGAACGTCGCGACAGCCGGCGAGCACGAGCCCGGCGAGCGCCACGTGAGTCCACCGTGCCGCGTGCGGCCGGAGCGATCGAAGCATTGTGGTCATGGAGGGGTGAGTGATGACGGGGTCAACGATGGAACGGCGCCCATGCAGGGTCAAGCGAGCGGCGAGGTGCGTCGAAGGTCACCGTCGCCAGGTCCACGCGTCGTCGCGATAGCGCTCGGCGATGTCGGCCGCATCGCGCGCGAGCTCGTCGTCGATCTCGAGCCGTTCGGCGTCCGGATCGGCGAGCTCGCGCACGGCGCGGAACAGCGCGTCGCTCACCTCGCTCATGACGGGTGCGCGTCCCAGCGCGTCACGCAGCGTGGCGGGCGGAGGCGTCGCTGCGGCGGTCTCGCGCAGCAGGCCGGCGATCGACGACTGGTCGTCGTCGATGAGGATGGAGCCGTGCTGCAGCATCGCGCCGCGCTCGCGCCACTGCGCCGAGCCGACGAGCTTGCGTCCGTGCAGCGTCAGCTCTCCACGCGCGGGCTCGGCGAAACAGGGCGCGGCGGAGGGCGGCGCGGCCCGCGTCGCGGGCGTGGCCACGACGACGGGAACGCCGAGCGCCCCGAGCGCGCTGCACAGCAGCGCGTTGATGCGACCATACTCGGTGAGGAGGGCACCGCTGTCGTCGCACGGCGCGGTCACGCTGTAGGTGATCTCGCGATGGTGCAGGAGGGCCCTCCCTCCCGTCGGGCGGCGAACGACGTCGATGCCGCGCTCGGCAAGCGCCGGCTCACGGTATTGGCCGATCGCCCGCTGGTTCCGTCCGAGGGAGAGTGTCGGTCGCGACCAGCCGTAGACGCGAAGGACCGTCTCGCCGCGACGCCGAGCGCGCGCCATGAGGGCCTCGTCGAGCGCCATGTTTTCCGGCCCACCGAGCGGTGGGGTCAGCAGCAGACGCCAGGGCAACCGTTCGGCGGCTATAATGAAGGATCGCGCGGAACCTCGCGCCTCGACGAAAGATAGCTTTGTGGGCGCCGCCCCACATTCAAGACGAATCACCGACGCCGACGGGCGCTCTTGAGGCTTGCATGTCGACCACTACCAGAAGCACCACCATCTCGCCCGCGGACAGCTTCGTGCCGCGTCACGTCGGCCCGAGCGAGGCGGAAGTCGCCGAGATGCTCGAGGTCATCGGCTACTCGTCGCTCGACGAGCTCATCGACGCGACGATCCCCGCGGCGATCCGATTCCGTCGTCCGCTCGCGATCCACGGCGGTCGCAGCGAGCACGAGGCGCTGGCCGCGATGCGCGCGATCGCGGCGAAGAACCGGATATACCGCTCGTATCTGGGCTACGGGTACCACGACACGCTCACGCCGCCGGTCATCCAGCGGAACGTCCTCGAGAATCCCGGCTGGTACACCGCGTACACGCCGTACCAGGCCGAGATCTCGCAGGGGCGTCTGGAAGCGCTGCTGAACTTCCAGACGATGGTCATCGACCTCACTGGTCTGGAGATCGCCAACGCGTCGCTGCTCGACGAAGCGACCGCCGCCGCCGAGGCGATGTTCCTCGCCTTTCAGGCGCGAGGGAAGGAAGGGAAGCACACCTTCTTCGTCGACGCGCGCTGTCATCCGCAGACGATCGACGTCGTGGAGACGCGGGCCCGCGCGCGCGGGATGACGACATTGGTCGGCGATGCCGAGACGGCCGCCTTCGGCCCCGAGGTGTTCGGCGTGCTGCTGCAGTACCCGACGACCGACGGCGCCGTGCTCGACTATCGTGACGCCGCCGAGCGCGCGCGCGCGGCGGGCGCGCTGGTGGTCGTGGCGGCGGACCTGCTCTCGCTCACCCTGCTCGCGCCGCCGGGTGAATGGGGCGCGGACGTGTGTATCGGCAACACGCAACGGTTCGGCGTGCCGCTCGGCTACGGCGGACCGCACGCGGCGTTCTTCGCCACGCGCGACGAGTTCAAGCGGATGCTCCCCGGGCGCATCATCGGCGTGAGCCGCGACGCGAGCGGGCGGCCGGCACTGCGCATGGCGCTGCAGACGCGCGAGCAGCACATCCGGCGCGAGAAGGCGACGTCGAACGTGTGCACCGCCCAGGTTTTGCTCGCGGTGATAGCGAGCATGTATGCGGTATGGCACGGCGCCGAGGGGCTCACGGCCATCGCGCGGCGGATCCACCGCCACACCGCGACCCTCGCGGCGGGGCTCGAGCAGCTCAGCCTCACGCTCGCCAGCGACGTGTACTTCGACACGCTGTGCATCGAGCTCGACGCGCGAGCCGTCGCGCAGGTGGTCGCCGCCGCCGCCGCTCGCGGGATCAACCTGCGTAGCGACGGCGACACGCGAGTCATCATCGCACTCGACGAGACCGTGACCGACGACGACGTGCAGGAGCTGCTCGTCGTGTTCGCCGACGGGGAGCCGGCACCGGAGACCAGCGGTCTGGCCGCCGAGGTGGACGACCGGTTCGACGAGCGATTCGCGCGCACGAGCCCGTTCCTCACGCATCCGGTGTTCAACACCCACCACTCCGAGACGGAGATGCTGCGCTACATGCGCACGCTCGAGTCGCGCGACCTCTCGCTCACGCACTCGATGATCCCGCTCGGCAGCTGCACGATGAAGCTCAACGCCACGGCGGAGATGTTCCCCGTAACGTGGCCCGAGTTCGGGAAGCTGCACCCGTTCGCGCCGGTGGAGCAGGCGCAGGGATATCAGGAGCTGTTCCGCAACCTCGAGCGCTCGCTCGAGGAGATCACCGGGTTCGCCGCCATCTCGCTGCAGCCGAACGCCGGCTCACAGGGCGAGTACGCCGGCCTGCTCGCGATCCGCGCCTATCATCGCGCGCGCGGGGACACGTCGCGCAACGTGTGCCTGATCCCGCAGTCGGCGCACGGCACCAATCCGGCGAGCGCGGTGATGGCCGGGATGAACGTCGTCGTCACGAGGACCGACGCGAACGGCAACATCGACGTCGCCGACCTCCGCGGGAAGGCAGAGGTGTATCGCGACCGACTCGCGGCGCTGATGGTGACGTATCCGAGCACGCACGGCGTGTTCGAGGAGTCGATCCGCGAGATCTGCGACGTCGTGCACGAGCACGGCGGTCTGGTCTACATGGACGGCGCGAACATGAACGCCATGGTCGGTCTATGCCGGCCGGCAGACGTGGGCGCGGACGTCTGCCATCTCAACCTGCACAAGACGTTCTGCATCCCTCACGGCGGCGGCGGCCCGGGGATGGGGCCGATCGGCGTCGTGGAGCGGCTGGCACCCTTCCTTCCGGGCAGTCCGATCGTGAAGACGGGGGGCACTCACGCCGACGGCGCGGTGAGCGCGGCACCGTGGGGCAGCGCGAGCATTCTTCCCATCTCGATGATGTACATCGACATGATGGGGGGTGACGGGCTGACCTACGCGACGAAGGTCGCCATCCTCAACGCGAACTACGTCGCCGCGCGGCTCGAGGATCACTACCCCGTGCTGTACAAGGGCGCGAACGGCCGAATCGCGCACGAATGCATCGTCGACCCGCGTCCGCTCAAGGCGAGCGCCGGAGTCGAAGTGGAGGACATCAGCAAGCGGCTGATGGACTACGGCTTCCACTCGCCGACGGTGAGCTTCCCGGTGGCCGGCACGCTGATGATCGAACCGACGGAGAGTGAGCCGAAGGCGGAGCTCGACCGGTTCTGTGATGCGCTGATCGCGATCCGCGAGGAAGTGCGCGCGATCGAGCGAGGTTCGGCGGACCGCGACGACAACCCGTTGAAGCACGCGCCGCACACGATGCGCGCGGTGGTGAGCGACGCGTGGAGCCACAAGTACGGCCGCGAGCAGGCGGCGTTTCCTGCGCCGTGGACGCGCGACCGGAAGTTCTGGCCGGCGGTCTCGCGCGTGGAGAGCGCCTACGGCGACCGGCACCTGGTGTGCTCGTGCATTCCGACGGACGCGTATGCGGAGGATAATGCGGGCGGCGCGTAGTGCAGGCGGCGCGCCGCGCTGCCGTTCGTCGGTTGACGGTTTTCAGTAGACGGCCGGCCTCGGGGAGCTTCTGCGTCCCAAGGCCGGCCGTGAACCATTCACCGACTAACCATCAACCGACCTTAGTCTTGTATCCGTTCGCGTCGAGGAGACCCGACTTCTCGCTCTCGTCGCTCATCCTCAGCTTGATCATCCAGCCGTCGTCGTACGGCTTGGTGTTGACCGCCGCCGGCTCGGCGTCGAGGCGGCCGTTGATCTCGAGCACCTCACCGCTCACCGGGGCGTAGAGCTCCGAGACGGCCTTCACCGCTTCGATCGTACCGAAGACGTCGTGCTTCTTGAACGTCGCGCCGACCTTCGGCAGCTCGACGAAGACGATGTCGCCCAGCTCGCCCTGCGCGTAGTCGGTGATCCCGATATAGACCACGCCCGGCTCGCCGGCCGGCTTCAGGTACTCGTGGTCTTCGGTGTAGAGAAGGTCCTGCGGAATCTCGGACACGTCGCGCTCCGGCGTGGGAAAGGTGGTACGGGGGCGCAGTCTATCCGACGGCCGAGCGGAGTGTCAAGCCGCGTGCGCTCGAGGCCTCAGCCCTCGAACGCGGGGGTCGCGGTGAGCTCCGCGGCCTGCTCGAGCGCGCTCCACACCTCGGCGACCCGCGCGTCGAGCTGGGACAGAGTGCCGACGTTGTCGATCACGAAGTCGGCACGGGCCCGCTTCAGCTCGGCCGGCATCTGGGCGGCGATCATGTCCATCGCCTCGGTCTCTTTGAGCCCGCGCTCGCGCACGAGTCGCTCGGTCCGCACGGGCCGCGGTGCGTCGACGAGGACGATCTTGTCGAAGGTGTCGGTCATCTTGTGCTCGAAGAGCAGTGGGATGTCGCAGACGACCAGCTTGTCGCCGCGCATCCGTGCCTGCTGCACGAGATTGGTGCGCATCCGCTCGACCTCGGGATGCACGAGCGCGTTGAGCTGCTCGAGCTCGGCCGGCTCACTGAAGACGATCCGCCGCAGCGCGGCCCGGTCGAGCATCCCGCTCGGCTCCAGGATCGACGTGCCCCACCGCTCGACGATCGACTTGTAGGCGGAGGTCCCCATCTCAACCGCGCGCCGCGAGAGGACGTCGGCGTCGATGATCGTCGCCCCCCGTTCGCTCAGGAGCTGGGCGACGGTGGACTTTCCACTGCCGATATTGCCGGTGAGGCCGACGAGTAGCATGTCTGCGGTCGAGAAGGGGAACGCTCCGCCAAGCTATGAGTGGTAGCCGGGAGCAGCAAGCGCGAGTCGGGCGCTTCGGCGCAAGAATCGCAGCACTGGCGCCGCGGTATTCGTCATACCCGCCGCGGCAGCAGAGTCAGCGACCCGAGATCCCGGAAAACGTATGGATATCGACGAGGGCATCGACGACGCCGAGGTCGTCGACCAGTACTCCGCGCTGGTCCAGGAGCAGCTCGCGCTCGTTGGCGAGGATCCGGCGCGCGAAGGTCTTCAGCGGACGCCCGAGCGTGTGGCCAAGGCGATGCAGTTTCTCACGCGGGGATACCGCCAGCGCGTCGAGGACGTCGTAGGCGAGGGGATCTTCGCCGAAGAGCACCGGAACATGATCATGGTGCGCGACATCGAGCTGTACTCGCTGTGCGAGCATCACATGCTTCCATTCTTCGGGCGCGCACATGTGGCGTACATCCCCGACGGCCGGATCGTCGGCCTCTCGAAACTGCCTCGACTCGTGGACGTCTTCGCACGCCGGCTTCAGGTCCAGGAGCGGCTCACCGAGCAGGTCGCCGAGGCGATCGACGAGGTGCTGGCCCCGCTCGGCGTGGGAGTGGTGATCGAGGCGTACCACCTCTGCATGATGATGCGCGGCGTCGAGAAGCAGAACTCGCGCACGATCACGTCGGCGCTACGTGGCGTGTTTCGTGACGACGCGCGTACCAGGGAAGAGTTTCTCTCGCTGGCGCATGCGAAGCTGGCGGTGTGAGCGACGAGTGCCACTCCAGTACCGGTACTGGGTACCCAACTACCCGGTACTGCCGTGGCGGTCGACAGCTACAGCAACCTGCCCTGGTCTTCGTCTCTCCTTGGAACCGAGTGACAGCTCCGGCATCTCGCCTCGTAGCTCTCGTCGCCGCCCACCATGATCGTCGGTGAGTCGTAGCGCGCTGGCTTTCCGTCGATGAGCCGCTGATTTCGGCTGGCCGGATTGCCGCAGACGACGCAGATCGCGTGGAGCTTGTCGACGACCTCGGCGACCGCGAGGAGCTGCGGCATGCAGCCGAACGGCTCGCCTCGAAAGTCGGTGTCGGTCCCGGCGAGGATGACGCGCTTGCCGCTGCCGGCGAGCGCCGTCGCGAGGTCGACGATGCCGGCCTGGAGAAACTGTGCCTCGTCGATCGCGACGACCTGCGTATCGTCCCGCACCGCGCGCGCGATCTGGTCCGGCGTGTCGATCGGGATCGCCTCGACGGTGCGGCCGTCGTGGCTGGAGACGTGGTAGATCCCGGCGTAGCGCTCGTCGAGGTGGGACTTGAACACCTGCACCCGCTTCTTCGCGATCAGCGCGCGGCGCACGCGGCGGATCAGCTCCTCGCTCTTCCCGCTGAACATCACTCCGCAGATCACCTCGATCCAGCCGCGCGCGCCGCCGGGATAGAGGTCGCCGATCACGGCTCGTCCTGTCGAGTCCGGGGAGCAGCGGCACGCGGCGGGCGCCGGTCATCGCGGTCGAACGGACGCTTCGGTCCCGCGTCGCGGCCCCCTCGCGGTGGCCCTCCCGCGCGTGGACCAGGACGACCCGGCCGGTCGCCGCGATCGCCTCGATCTCCGCGCGATGCCCCGCGCGGAGCACCTCGCTCACCACGATCGCCACGATCGCGCGGCGGTCCGCTCCTCGGCCCCGCTCCGCGAGCGTCGCGCGGCTGGTCCACGCGCGCCTGCACCCGCCGTCCGCGCACGACGCTGCCGGTGAGCTTTCCCGCCACGAGCTCGGCCACCGGCGCGGCCACCTCGACGATCGAATGGGTGTCGCGCACCTCGACCTTGCCCACCTGCGAGCCAGGGATCCCGGCCGACGACGTGACGGCGGCGACGAGCTCCTGCGCGCGCACGCCGTCGCGCTCGCCGAGGTTCACGAACAGGGCGGTCATCGGAGCCGTCTGGACGGCGGCAGCCGCAGGCCGCACGGGGCGCTGCTGCTCGATCAACCGAAGCGCGGCGGCGGCGATCTCGATGCCGTCGAACTCCGAGAGCAACGGCTCGATCGCCAGCACTTCGCGTCGCACGTCGCTCGACGTGAGCACGTCGCGGAGTGAAGCGCGCAGAGCGGCGTCCCTGCCGCGCGCGCGCTCGGCGGCATCCACCAGCGCGATCGGGCTCACCGTGCCGCCGCCCAGCAGTGAACGCAGGCTCCCCACCTGCGACGGCTGCACGACGGCGTAGATCCGGCGCCCGGAGGTTCCCGCGATCGCGCGCATCTCCTCGCGCGTCGCCGGCAGCTCGAGCAGCACGATCGGCTCGCTGCCCGCGGCATCCGCGGCCGACGACGCGCCTCGCACCGTCTCGGCCGGATAGCCCAGCGCGCGCGCCACGCGTGTCGCTTCCGCGAGCATAGCGCCGTCGCGCGCGTAGAGCACGGCCGCCGGAAGGTCGAGCGCGTCGAGCAGGCGTCGCAGCGCCACGGCCCGGCCGGCCTCGGGGGCCGACAGGTACTCGGCCGAGAGCGGCGGCCCAGGCTCGCCCGCCGGTTCGCTCTCGCGACGCGCGCGACGCGCATAACGCTCGATCAGCGCCTCGTAGGCCGGCGTCAGCGCCGACGCGAGCACCACGCGCGCCCCCTCCTTCGGCAGCTCGGCGAACAGGTTCTCCAGCGGCTGCGCCTCGGGCGACTCGAGGATCGTGTCGATCCACGCGAGCACGATCGCGCGTACGCTCTCGGGCTTGAGCGCGGAGCTCTGGAGTAGGGTCGCGAGCTCCGCTGGCGCGCCGGTCACTACGTGAGGCGGCGCAGACCGCAGCAGGCGCGCAGCTCGGGGGCTCATCGTCGTGGCGAGCACCCGCACTCCGCGGTCGCCGGCCATGCCGACGATTGCGCTCGCGGCGGCCGCGGCACTCTCGGCGTCGGTCGTCACGATGAGCAGCTGCGGCTCGCGCCGCGCGACATCGATGCGCTCGACGAGGCTGCCGAGCACGCGCGGCAGCGCGGACCAATCGAGGGGCGTGACGTGCACGGCGTTCTGGCCGCGGGTCACTCCCGTCGGCTCTCTGGCTTCAGACTCCACCATTTATCGCTCCGATCCGAGCGCGCCCGGCGCTCCGCTGAGTTGTCAAAAACGAGCGCGAAAGTTACCCGCCGGGCATGGAGGAGGCTACCGTCGGCGTATCGTCTCGGGCGCGCGTCGGACGCGACGGTGCGTGCAAGGCCCTCGAGCCCGTCACATTCCCACTCGCCTCACGCCAGAGCGCACCGTATATCTCATCTCGCCGAAGGGCTTCCGCTTCGGCCCGCGCGCGAACGGCGACGTACGTCGCAGTCGCTGCATCAGCTTCAACCGTCCGCCGAACGGGGGGAGAACGTGACCGTTGCCGTACAGCTCGAGCCAGCTGCAAGCGTGCCCGCGGTGGAGTATCGATGGGACGCCGACACCGACATCCTCACCGCGCGACTGCGCGGCGCGAATGGACGCAGCGGTATGTCCGGATCGGTCGAGCTGGAAGGCTCCGACGGCTCCTGGCTGATCCTGGACGTCGCGTCGGGCTGCATCGACGGCGTCGAGGTCGCGGTGTGGCCGGACGTCCACAAGCGGCGCGGGCTCGCGCCGCCGGTGGCGGAGGACGCGAACGTCGTCGTTCCGTCGCAGGGAAACGCGCGCGACGTCGCGGCGGTCGAAGTCCAGACACGCCTGCTCGCCGAGGCCGACGATACCCAGCGTGTGATCCACTTCCGGCTGGGCAAGCCGCGTCCCGTGCGCACGGTGCGGCTCGGCAGCGATCTCCTGCTCGACGTCGATCCGGAGAGCCTCCGCATCGCGGGGCTCTGGATGCTCAACGTGCCGCCCTCTCCCTCGCCATTCCCGCCGTGATCACGACCATCGTCCTGATTCGCGCCGAGCCCGCGTCACTGCCCGCGACCGCCCAGCGCCTGGCCGAGATCGATGGCGTCACCGACGTCTACTCCGTGAGTGGCGACTGGGATCTCGTCGCGATCGTGAAAGTGCAGGAGTACGACCAGATCGCGCACGTCGTCACCGAGGTGTTCCCGACGGTGCCCGGATTGCAGCGCACGCAGACGCTCACCGCGTTCCGCGCGTACTCCAAGAAGGATCTTCAGCAGGCCTGGGACATCGGCGTCGACTGACGCTCGGCCGATCCGCAGTCGTTCCGTCGCGCGATCAGCGCTTGCGCTTCGGGTCGGCGCACCAGCTCGTCTCGCCGCGCGCCATCTCGCGCCACTTTCCGTTCGTATAGCGCAGGAAGAGGAGGAAGCTGTCGCCTCCGTTCTGCCACCCTTCGAGCAGCAGCTCGTCGACGCCATCGCCGGTGATATCGGCGTGGTCGATGTAGCGCCGGAATTCGGGGAGCGAGTCGTCCGCCGAGTGGACGAAGGTGGGAGTGAAGCCGCCCACGGTGCTGTCGGCGAGGATGAAGAGGTGTCGCGGATGTCCCTGGATCCCGCCACCGCGCTCCATGTACGACGCGACGAGCGTCGGCGCTGGCGTCGCGCCCGTCCGCACCGCGAACACGGCGAGGTCCAGCCCTGCACGTGCGTTGCGCGTGATTCCCTCGTGCTGGGAGACCTTGAACGCGATCGCGCGCGCCGTCTCGATCGCGCTCGGAGGAATGGGGCCTCGATCGGGTGCGGGGGCGAGTGGATCGCTCGTGGCGATACGCTCGAGCATCACCTCACCCGACTCCAACGTCCGCGGGACCAGCGCGGCGAGTGGCTTTACCGAGCGGCAGCGGGGGAGCTTGTAGAGTGGGCCGCTCGCGTCCCACATGCCGCGACGGATCTTCCCCTCGCCGTCGGGACGACCATCGCGGTAGAGCGAGAGCGGCGTACCGGGGCGGAAGTAGATGTGGTCGAAGTCCCGCCACCCCTGCGCGTCGAGCGACACCGGGGCGACCTGGCCCTCGATCGTCGTCGCGACGGGGAGGACGCGCGGATCGGCGTGGTCTCCGAACAGGAGGAACACGATGTTCGGCTTGTTGGCCAGGCTCGTCCGATGCACGACTTCCGCCGTCTCGGCGTTCTTGTCACAGCCGGTCGTGGCCGTTAGGATGCTGGCCAGCACCGCGACCCCGAAGATCGCCCGTAGCTGCCGGGCGCCGATCAGGGAGCTGCGTTCGCCGTGTGGGTCTCGCGAGGTGGGGTTGGTCTGATGCATTCGAGTCCTAGAGGCGACCCAGCACTGGACGTCCGCACGGTCAGGCGGCAGCTCGCTGCCCTCCTCCCCGAGGCACGCCCCACCGGTGAAGGAGAGAGGACGCTGGAGCTCGCGTCCTCATGGGTAGACGCCCCCCGGTTGATCAGCGCAACGGTTCTAGAGGGGTCCGGCCCGCTAAGAGCCCGAAGGGTCTTCGAGGCGCCGGTCGCCGGCTTCCGCGGCTTCCTCGACGGGACTCAGCGGAGCCTCGTGGCGGCCTACTCGGCGGGCGGCGTTCCGATCGTGCACGGAACGGCCGCCGCGGTCATCCGCGAGCGACGTAACCGTCGGCTGCATACCTGGGGAGTTCCGCTGGTGGAGACGCGCGTATACGCGCCCCGCGAGGCTCTGTCGAAGCCAGAATGGGATGCCCTCAGCTCGATGTACCGCGCCAGGCTCGTGGACACGACGGACGGCGAGGCGGACACGGGGAGCCATCCGCTCGCGCTGCGGGATGCCGCCTACCATCGCGTTCAGGCCAACCGCGAGGCGCTCGAGCAGCGGCTCGCCGAGCGCTGGTGCGCCACGGAGAACGACCGGCTGTTCATCGATGGTGGAATCAGCGGGAGCGACACCGTCGCCGTCTCGTCGTGCACGGTCGGCGTGGTGAAGAGTCACCGGACGCTCTACGCCGAGGGCGCCGCGCTCCAGACGATTCTCGGCCTCGGTCATCGAGAGCGGTCGAGCGTCTTCCGCATCACGTCGACGCGTCGCACGGCAGTGGCGAGCTGGTACCTTCGACTCCGCGCTCCTGCCGGTCGGGATCCCATGTGGGGGCTCGTCCGCGTGGAGATCGCGCACCCCGATCCGGCGGAACTTCACGAGATCGGCGCTCGCGCCGACGAGGTGTCGCGGTGGATCTTCGCCGAAGCAAGCCCGCTCGCCCTGCCCGACGCACGATGGGACAAGATGGTGTACGGTATTCGAGACTGTGAGGAATTCCTGAGGGCCGTGGCGGGATAGGCGCGGTGCGCCGTGCGCGATGCGCTCTACCTCTTCTATAACCGAACCCGCGAACCTCCGCACATGTCCTCCATTCTGGGCCGCGTCGTCGCCACCGAGCGACGCCCGAATACCCCGCACGAGTTTCACTTCTGGACCGCGCTTGACTCCCCGGTCGGGATCGGGACGATCGTGCGCGTCGATGGGCGCGACGCCGTCAACGGAACGGTGCCGCTCGTGTACGGCGTCGTCACGGAGGGCTTCAGCTGGACGGATCTCGCCTCGCCGCTGCACGACGTCATGAGCTTCGATGGCAGTCCGAGCGCCGAGTCCCTGAGCCAGACCGACCGAGCGGAGATCCGGCTCTACACGGCCGCCGTGCTCCGGCACGTGCCGGAAGAGCCGCTTCAACCGGTGCCGATGGGCACCGTCTTCCTGGCCGACGAGGCCGACGTCGCCATCGCGCTGCGCATGGACGGCTACCTCAAGCCGGGCGCACGCACCGGGATCCCGATCGGCGTGTACCGCGCCGGGGGCACCGAAGCGCCGATCTACCTCGACGCGGACTTCCTCATCGGCCCCGAAGCGGCGCACCTGAACATCAGCGGCGTATCCGGGCTCGCGACGAAGACGAGCGCGGTGGAGTGGCTGCTGCAGTCGATCTTCACGCACTTCCCGGCGCAGAAGGGGAGCGTGGCCGCGGTGTGCTTCAACGTGAAGGGCCCCGATCTCTGCTACCTCGACCAGCCCGGCGAGATCGACGAGGCCGACCGCGCCCTCTACGAGAAGTGCGGCGTCCCTCCGGTGCCGTTCGAGGAGGTGCAGTACTACGCCCCGTACAAGTCGGACGGCGTCTCGCTCAACACGCTTCGCTCCAACGAGTCGCTGCTCGACAACGTCACCGCGCTCACGTGGGGGCTGCGCGAGGTGCTGCAGTACGCCGAGGTGCTGCTCAACAAGGACGACGTCGACGCGAAAGCCGACGCGCTGATCGACTTCATCAAGGAGAACGTCCTCGACAAGCGGTTCGTCGACCAGATGCTGGAGCGGCCGCACACGGTCACTTCCTTCGCCGATCTGGATGCGTGGTTCAAGGACGTGCTCCGCGCCCTCGAGAAAAAGGACGACCAGAGCTGGCGCACGCACCACGTGGCCACGATCCGCAAGGTCCGCAACCGGCTCTCCAACATCTCGCTCCGCTGCAAGGGTCTCGTCGCCGACGACGGTGCGACGAGCGACCTCCCGTTCGGGAGCTTTCAGGACCGGACGGTGTACGTGATCGATGTCGCCGGTCTCGAGGAGGACGCGCAGGACCTGATCTTCGCGCGAGTGGTGACGAAGCTGCGCGAGCACCTCGAGAAGCGCGATCTGGGCGTGCAGCATGTCGTGGTGTTTGTAGACGAGCTGAACAAGTACGCGCCCGGTGACGGCCCGGAGACCTACGTTCGCAAGATGCTGCTCGACATCGCGGAGCGGGGCCGGTATCTGGGCCTCGTGCTGTTCGCCGCGCAGCAGTTCCGCTCGCAGGTGCATCGCCGCGTCGTCGGGAACTCGGGTACGGCGCTGTACGGCCGGATGGACGGCGACGAGCTGGCGACGCCGGGCTACGCGGTGCTCAGTCCGGCCATCAAGACCAAGCTCGCCACGCTGGAGAAGGGACAGCTGATGGTGCGTCACCCACACTTCACCCAACCGATCTTCGTACGCTTCCCGCGGCCCGCGATCATGCGCGGCCGCGACGGCGTGAGCCGCTACCCGGCGGCGCAGACGCCGTCGCTGCACGCCGCGGTGCTGCGTACGCTGCGCACGCTCGACCCGTCACTCACGCTCGGGTGGCTGCAGGACGTCACGCAGCTCGCGACCGACGATGAGATCCTGCGCGCGCGTAACGACGTCGTGCGCACGCGCCCGGGCGACGTGCGCCGCGAGTTCGCCAGGCACTTCCGCGCCGCCCTCGCGCCGCGCACGGCCGCGCGTCCAGACGCGCCGTCGCCCCTTCCCGCCGCCCCCGCGGACGATCCGTACGGCTTCTGATGGCGTGGCGCGCGTGACAGCTCGAATGCCGGATCATCGCGAGTCGAGCTCCGCGCGCCGGGCGTGGTTGCGCGCTGCGTGCGTTGCGCTGGCGTGCGCGGCGCTGAGCGGGCTGGCGCGGGCCGGCGCTGCCCAGGCCGCGTCGGCCGAAGGAATCGTGCTGCGCCTGCATCCGCGCGTCGGCGACACGCTGCGTACGCGGCTCGAGCAGGTCACCGAGATCGCCTCGGCGCAGGCCGGCGGCGGGCCGGCCAGGCCGATGACGACCAGGGTCACCGTCCTCGCGCGAACCATCGTGCAGGCGTCACGGCAGGCGACGACAACCGTGTTCACCATCGTGGACTCCGCCGAGGTCCACAGCTCGGACGCTCACGGCGCGGCGATGTCGGCGCAGGCGGAGAAGGCGCTGCGCGCGCAGCGGATGATCGTGGAGCTCGCCGAGGACGGATCGGTGGAGCACGCGCGCGACGCGCGCGGTGTCGCGGTGCCGCGCGACGTCGCCAACGCGATGGCGGCGATGCCGGCTGTCCTGCCGCGGCGTCCGATAGCCGTCGGTGAGCGATGGCAGCGCGAGATGCCGATCCCGTCGGCCGGCCCGATCGGTTCGGGGAACGCGCAGGTTCGCGCCGAATTCCGGCTCGATTCGCTGAGCGGGAATGGCGAGGTCGCGTTCGTCTCCATGCGCGGGCAGATCGCCTCCGACGCCGGCGCGCGCGGCGTGGACATGTCGGGAAGCATGTCGGGCGCCATGCAGATCGACCGCGTCCGAGGCTGGATGACCGACTCCTTCTTCACGCTGCTCATCCGCTCGGTAGTCACGCCGCCGAACGGCGTGGGGATGCAGCCGATGAAGTTCGTCACCAAGGTCACCCAGCGTTTGCGGACCATGGACAAGCGGTGATCCGCCGCTAGACTTTCACGGTGCGGCGGAGTGAGCCAACTTCCGCGCGCGCAACCACTTGGCGCGCCGCGACCTCCTCGCCCCACCCCGGCCCCCGAGCATCTGCGTCTCGTCCACCTCGCCGATCTGCACCTCGGATACCGCCAGTATCAGCGGCTGACTCCGCGCGGCATCAACCAGCGCGAAGCGGACGTGGCGCAGTCGTTCACCCGCGCGGTGGACAAGATCATCGAGCTCGCGCCCGAGGTCGTGCTCATCGCCGGCGACGTGTTTCACCAGGTGCGTCCGACGAACACGGCGATCCTGCACGCGTACCTCCAGTTCGCGCGGCTTCGCGCGGCGCTGCCGCGCACCGAGGTGGTGATGGTGGCGGGCAACCACGACACACCGCGCGCCGCGGAGACGGGTTGCATCCTGCGTCTGTTCTCGCCGCTCGGTATCCATGTCGTCGAGGCCGAGCCGCAGGCGCTCGAGTTCCCCGCGCTCGATCTGTCGGTGCTCGCCGTCGCGGACAATCCGTATCCGCGCCCGAAGCTCGTGCCGCCGGGGACGCGTCGCTGGAACCTGCTGGTGCTGCACGGCGAGGTCGAAGGGATGCTCGGCCCGTTCGCCGCCACGCACGAGCTGGCGACGCAGGAGATCCCGCAGGACGACCTGCACGGCTCGGCGTGGGACTACATCGCGCTCGGCCACTACCACGTCTACCGACGGCTCGCGCCCAACCAGTTCTACAGCGGCTCGCTCGACTACACGAGCACGAACACGTGGGGCGAGCGGATCGAAGAGGAGATGGCGGGCGTGTCGGGGAAGGGGATGATCGAGCACGATCTCGCCACCGGCGCGCACATCTTCCACCGGCTCGCGCCGTCGCGCGAGTTCGTGGACCTGCCGATGGTCTCGGCGCGCGGGCTCACGACAGAGGAGGTGAACGCG
>JBJMNN010000055.1:0-14960 GCA_045804245.1 Gemmatimonadaceae bacterium
AGATACTGGAACGATCCCCCTGACCCCGGCATCGCGGCCCCGAGCTCGCTCCACACCATCCCGTCGCAGATCACGATCACGAGCGCGACGAGCCAGCCGAGCATCGCCTGTGGGCCGCCGAGCGCCGTCATGAGCAGCGGGATCGTGATGAACGGTCCCGCGCCCATCATGTTCGTCATGTTCAGCGCCGTCGACGACAGGAGGCCGAAGCGGCGGGGGAGCGGTGCGGGCGACGGCGCTGGGTCGGGGGCGCTCATGCGGAGAAAGTGGCACCCGATCGGACGAGACGCGAGGCATCGCCTGTACTGCAATGTTTGACGTGGATCATCCGCGTGGCGTGCGAGTACCACCGACGATGTCGGTTACTCGACTCCGCGCCGCAGTCCACGGGAGAGCTGTCGTCGCCGCGCTGTGTGCAGTCGCAGCGCTGGCGACGGCCTGCACTCTGCCCACCGAGCCACGGCTTCCGGCGGGTGCAATCCCATGGACGCCGCCGGCGCGATTCGCGCTCTGGTGGCGGATGACGGAGGCATGCTCCGAACGCTCGGGCGACCTGCGAAGCATTCAATGGTACATCGTGCCCGACGTTCAGTCGATCGAGGTCGACGGCAAGACGTACCACGGATTCTGGTATGGTGCGCCCGATCGCATCGTGCTCGCCGACACGCGCCGACTGGATGGCCCCCTCGTTCGCCACGAAATGCTGCATGTGTTGCTGCGAGCGCAGGGACACCCGCGCGATCCGTTCCTCACGTCATGCGAGGACGTGGTAGTGTGTGACGGTGCGTGCCTCGTCGAAGCAGGAGGGCGTGTACCGCCGCCGCCGACCGCGCCGGAGCTTTCCCCCCGCGACGTCGCGACCCGCATCGAGATCGCTCCCCGAGAGCCGGCCCAGAGTCTCGACAGCGGCGCCGTCGCGGTGACTGTCTCGATCACCAACCCGCGCGCCGAGCCGGTCTGGGTTCGCCTCGTACCCCAGGCACCCGGCGACCCCTTCTCCCACACCTTCGGATTTGCGATCGACTACGATGACGCGAATCGCGTAGGGAGCGCCGGCTACACGTGGGCCGAGGGGGACCGTTTCCCCCTCGGCGCGCGCGAGACGCGGCGATACGTCTGGGACGACCAGCTTTCGGCCGGACGTTTCGGAGTTCGCGGCTACTTCAACACCGACACCGCAGCACGAATCGTAGTGACCGTCGGTCGCTGACGCGGCGCGTCAGCCCCTCACTCCACCACGAGCTTCCCCTGCATCTGTGGATGCAGCGAGCAGAAATACCTGTACGTCCCCGGCGCCGTCAGCGTCGCGCTGAACCGCTGGTTGGTGTCCAGCACCTTCGACGACGGGAACTTCCCCTCGACGTTCACGATCAGGTGGGGCACGTCGTCGTCATTGATCCACACCACCTTCGTGCCGCGCTTCACCGTCAGCGTCGCTGGCGCGAAGGCGAAGTTGTCGATACCGATCTCGTTCGAGGCGCGAGCCACGGCGGGCCGCTCGGCACCTCGCTTCATCATCGCTTCGTGTGACGCCTCGGCGATCGCGGGTGGCGCACCGGAGAGCGTGCCGTCAACGATCGCCAGCTGACTGCGTCCCGGCACGAAGGTGACGTTGGTGATCCCCAGCACGCTCTTCAGTCGTTCCGGCTCGACCTTGAGCGGCCCGGGCGACGGCGCCGTGCCAGGCGCGGGCTGCGGGAAGGCAGTGGAGAGCGCCGTGTGGAACGACACGCGTCCCTCCACCTTCTGCATGATCTGATGGATGTGACCGTTCAACACGGTCACCGACCCGAACCGCTTGAGCATCGCGAGCGCCTGCTCGGAGTCGTCGGTCCCCCAGCCCCACTCGGGATAGACGGTCCACAGCGGCACGTGCGCGAACAGTACGATCGGCGTGCTGCTCGAGAGTCCCGCGACGTCGCGCTTCAGCCACGCGAGCTGCTCGGCGCCGAGCGAGCCGAGTCCGCCCGCCTTCAGGTTCAGCACGTTCACGAGACCGACGAAGTGCACTCCGGTGTGGTCGAAGCTGTACCAGCCGCCCCCCTTCGTCCCCTTCCCGTAGCGCTGCAGATACGACACGCCATTGTCCGTCGCGACATCGTGCTCGCCGGGCACGTAGAAGACGCGGTCCGTCTTCACGCCCTTCAACACCTCGTTCGCCGTGTCGAACTCCTCGGGCTTCGCGAGCTGCGTGATGTCGCCCGTGTGCAGGACGAGGGCCGGCCGCTGCGGCAGCTCGTTCAGTCGTGCGACCGCCTCCTGCAGCGTCGCCGTCACGTCCTTGTTCGCCTCCTTGGCGAAGCCGATGTGACTGTCGCTGATCTGCGCGAAGAAGATGCTCTTCCGCTCGGCGTCGGTGAGCGAGCCGAGACGGTTCAGTGAGAACGACTTCGGGACGCCGGCGGACATCCCCCAGACCGCGGCGGTGCCCGCCCACGCCATGCAGCGCAGGAAGCCGCGGCGGTCGACGCCGTCGTCCGACTGCTCGCCGATGAAGTTGCTGCCATTGGGACGCGTGTTGCCCGCGTCGTCGAACCGCTCGTCGTCGCGGTCGTAGTGACGAGGGTGACCGTGGTCGTGGCTCATCGTGAGTTCTCCGGAATGTTGTCGTGGGACGTGGCGAGGAGTGCGAGGGCGAGATTGATCCGCGCGTCCACGCCGAGCTTCGTCGACTGTCCGTCCTGCCGGAACTCGTCCGCCATCGCCGAGCTTCCCGTGAAGGAGTTCTGGTCGAGGTCGAGGTCGACGATCGCGAGCAGCGCCGACGGGTCGCCCGGCGTTGGCGAGACGACGTCGCGAGAGAAGTCGAGCATCGCCGTGATCGCGTCCGGAACGCGCGCGATCGTGAACGCGGTGAGGTCCCATTTCGCGCCGACGCGGAAGGTGTCACCGATCGGATCACCGACGGTGGCCACCATGTCGTACGCACCCCCCAGTTGGCTCGTCGCCGGCAGCACGACGATGGTGCCCGTCATCGCCTGGCCGTGCACCGAGCAATCGTAGCGGTAGGTGCCAGGGTTCGTGAACGTGGCGACGTACGTCCCGCTGCCCGTGTGCGTCTCGCTGCTGGTGAAGCTCGGTGTGCCGACGGAGCGCACGCCGTGCGGCAGCGCTCCCGTCCACGTCCACGTCATCGTGGAGCCCGCGGCGATCGTGTCCACGGCAGGATTCATCGAGCCGTTGTGGGCACTGACGTACTGGATCGCCGAGCCGACGGTCACCGCCCCCGCGGCTCCGCCTCCGCCGCCACCGCTACCATCAGTGGGGTAGATGGCGTCGCTCCCGCTGCACGCGGCGACGCCTACGATAGTGGCGATGACCGACACTGTTCTCCGAATGCGCACGCTGACTCCTCGGCCCGCGAACGCAGCGAGCCTGGCTGACTGTTGTGGTGTGGTGGGCGACCCTCCGCGCTCGATGCGGCGAGGTGGACGCCGTTGCGCAGATGGGTACCGGGAGTCGGCGGCGCTTATTCCCGAGTTGCCCGGGCACGAGCGGTCGGGAATATTCCGGACCGGGGCCGAGTCTGTTCTCAGGTGAGGCCATCACCCCGGGTCGAGACGAGCGTGCCGGAAAGCACGTTGGAGTCGTTCGAGCGCACGGTCCTTCCGCTGCTCGACGATGCGTACACGCTCGCGCGCCATCTCCTGCACGACGAGCATGACGCACAGGACGTCGTCCAGGAGGTGTACCTGCGCGCCTGGCGTCACTACGCCGCCTTCCGCGGCGGCGACGCACGCCCCTGGCTGCTCACGATCGTGCGCAACTGCTGCTACACGTGGCGGCGCACGTCGCGCCTCGGAGGCGACACGATCGAGTACGTGGACGAGGAGCACGGCGGTGGATACGGATCGCAGCGTTCCGCTGACGCCGATGCGCTGGCGTCGTCCGATCGATCGGAGCTGCAGCGCGCGCTCGATCAGCTCGGCCCCGAGTTCCGCGAGGCGCTCGTGCTGCGCGAGCTGCACGACCTGTCGTACAAGGAGATCGCGCGCGTCACCGGCGCGCCGATCGGAACCGTGATGTCGCGGCTCGCGCGAGCACGGCGGCACCTGCAGCAGGCGCTCGGCATCGGCGCCGGAGAGACTAGCTGACATGACCACTGCGCACGTCACCGACAGCCTGAGCGCGTACGTCGATGGCGAGCTGCCGCCCGACCGCGCGATGGAGATCGCCGACCACCTGACGTCGTGTGCCGAGTGCGCGCGCGACTATGAGGCGACGTTGGCGACGGTGCGCACCGCGCGCGAAGGGCTCGCGGGCTACCGCGCGCCCGACATGCTGCGTGCGCGCATCCGGGCGTCGCTGCGCGAGGAGTCGCGGCCCACGGTGGAGCGCGTGGCGCCGGGCAAGCGCCGCGCGTGGCGGATCCCATGGAACGTCGTCGCCGCGGCAGTCGTGGTCGCCGTCGCGAGCAGCGGGCTGACGATGGTCGCCGCAGGGCGGCGCGCCTCCGAGTCGCCGGTCGCCGAGGAGGTGCTGGCGAGCCACATCCGCTCGCTTATGCCGGAGCATCTCACCGACGTGCGCTCCAGCGACCAGCACAACGTGAAGCCCTGGTTCAACGGCCGACTCGACTTCTCACCCACGGTGCCGCGGCTGGAGGAGCAGGGGTTCCCCCTCCTCGGCGGCCGCGTCGACTACGTGCATGGGCGACCGGTCGCCGTCGTCGTGTACGGCCGCCGCCAGCACGTCATCAACGTCTTCTCGTGGCCCGCGAGCCAGGACGGCGCTACGGCACCGGCGCCGCAGACACGGAACGGCTACAACCTGGAGGGCTGGCGTCAGGGCGGCGTGGAATACTGGGCGGTGTCCGATCTGAACCGGGCGGAGCTGCGACAGTTCGTGGGGATGGTGAGGTGAGGGGGTGAACTCGCTTCGGCTTGTCTTCGGGCATGCCTCCTGCACTGTTCCTGCGTGTCCATCTCACCGGACGGCATTCAATGGAGGAGCACATGGCCAGGCAGAACCGTGACCGAGCTCAATCAGACGCGGTCCAGCGCGACCCCGACGAGTGGGTCACCGGCGACGAGAGCATGACCGGACCGCAGGCGTCGTATCTCAAGACGCTGGCGACGGAGGCGGGTGAGGAGGTCGAGGAGGACCTCACCAAGGCCGAGGCGTCGAAGAAGATCGACGAGTTGCAGGAGCGCACGGGCCGCGGCCGCGATCACTGATCGCGGCTCGCCCGCCGGTCAACGAGATCACGATGTCGTGATCAGCCGGGCGTCCACGCGTCGAGTCCGTGCTCGCGCGCCAGCACGACGACGGCCGGCGCGACGTCGCGGTAGGCGTCCCACACGGATACGCACCACGCGTCGATCGCGCGATCGCGTTCGGGGCCGGCCGGCACGGCCATCACGTCGATGACGGTCATCGCTCCGCGGCGCTCGGGAAGCGGGAATATCGGCCAGTGGCGCGAGCGCTTCGCGAGCATGATGTGCGCGCGCTGAACCTGTCGTCCGCTGAGTCCGCGCTCCACGTGCAGGTAGAGACCGATCAGCGCGAAGGCGATCGCGATCGGCTTGGTTTGCGTCGTCGCGTGTTGCGCGGTGAAGGCGTCCACGACGTGCTGGTGGATGAACGCGAGATCTCCGTGCGCCAGCGTGTAGGCGGCCAGCGCATCGTGGGCCTCCTGCTCGGCACCCGTCGGCGTCAACCGGGCCCGCGTCTCGCCAGTACGATCAGGACGATCCCGATCACTGCGGTGATCGCGCCGTAGACCGCCCACTTCGTCTGGCCCGTCATGAAACTGCCGGGCAGCACGTTGATCCCCTGCAGGATCCACACGCCGCCCATGAGCACGAGCAGCAAGCCGGCGATCAACATCGGGATTCGCATCAACGCTCCGGTCCGAGGAACGTGTCCAGCCAGCGCAGCGTCTCGGTGATCAGAGCCGTGCGCGGCACGTCGTGTCCTCCCTCGTAGACGATCCACTTCTTCCGGTCGGCCGGCGTGCCGAGCATGTCGAAGAACGGCCGCTGCGCAGTCTCGAGCGGGAAGAAGAAGTCGTACTTCCCATTGAGCATCAGCACGGGCTGCGTCACCCGAGGCAGATAGTTCATCGGATCCACTTCCGGACGGCTGCGCTCCATCGTGAGCCCAGCCACGTACAGCACAGCGGCCTTGAACCGCGGCTCGGCCACGAGGCTGATCGGCGCCATGTTCGACCCCCAGCTCGTGCCGAAGTACGCGATACGCGAGGTATCCATGTCGGCGCGCGTCGATAGGTAGTCCACGGTCCGCCGGATGTCCTTCGTCCACATCACGACATGGTCGCGCCAGAAGATCGAGCTGTCGGCAATGTCGCTCGTCAGACTGTCGCGCCGCTCATAGGTGCTCTTGAGGATCGGCAGGATCAGCGCGCGACCGGTCTTCACGACGAAGCTCGGAACCTGGTCGCGCCGCTCCACGCTGTTCGTCATACTGATGACGCTGGAGCCGGGAAAGTACACGACCGGTTGGTGTGGTCCGGCGCGACCTTTGGGCAGGAGCAGGACCGCCGACATCCGCTCGCCGCCATAGGCGGCGTCGTAGCTCACGCGCTCGACGATCCAGTCGTCCTGCGTCGTGTCACGCGAGTCGACCCGTGCGTTCAGCGCGCCGCGATCGTAGTCGAAGACGTGCCGGAATCCGTCGAACACCGCGTCCGGCACGGGCGTCGTGCGCGTGTAGTCAGTGAACGCGCGCGGCTTCGGCTCCTTCGCGCGCGCGAGCTCATCGCCGGCGTGCAGATACCGGACGAGCCGTATGCCGTTGATCGCCGAGCGATCCGTCGGCGGCTGCGCGTATCCGTCGGTGAAGGCGTACGGCATCTCGCTCCAGCCGCCGCCGAGAATGAACCGGCCGCCATCGCTGGACAGGTTCTCGCACCACTCGCGCACGTTGCCGGCGAGATCGAACACGCCGTACGCGCCCATGCTGCTCGGCGAGCCGCCGCGCACCGGAGCCGTGCTCTCGAACCGGCTTCCCGGCACGACGAACCGCGCCGTTCTCGTCGCCGCGGCGCGTGACCAATGGTAGACCGTCGGGAGCGACTTCCCGGCGAACCTGGCGTACGCCGACGCCTCGTACCAGCTCACCCCACCGACGGGAAAGTCCGCCTGACCCGCGGCATACGCCCCCGCCTCCCATGTCGACGGACCGGGTTGCCCGGTCTTGTCGGTGAACGGCGCCACCGCGGCCTCGAACCTCCGCGCGCTCCCATCGCTCGTGAGCTCGGCGGGCCAGTACTCGCGCTTCGTGTAACCGCCGGCGTCGACGAACGCCTTGTACTGGCGATTCGTCACCTCGCGCTTGTCCATCAGGTAGTCGCCCAGCGTCAGCGCGCGATTCCCTTCCAGCCCCACGAGAAAGACGCCGAATGTGCCGCCGGGGATGTGCGCCATGTCCGAGTCGGGCGCCGCTATGCTGTCGAGCACGTATGTGCGGCTCGCGGCGCCGATCCCCGCGACCATCAGACCGTACTGCGTGCGGAACCCCGTCTTCTCGACCCGCGAGCGTCCGACCCCGATGGGGACCCAGATCGAGTCGGTCGGTGTCGTGCCGAGGGCAATCCACCGCGTCGTGTCGTTGAAGCTCGCCCGGTAGATGTCCGCACCCTCCGGTGTGGAGCGCAGCACCGCCTTGCGCGCGAACCGCGGCCAGAGCGTCGCGAGAGTCGAGTCGTCCGGCACGATCTCCTTCGCGCGCCGCGCGAGCATCCACGCGCTGTCGTACTGCGCGAGGTCGGCGTACTGCTTGATCTGTGGGATCGCCTCCTTTCGCACCCAGCGCTCACGCCGCATCGGCGCGGTCGAGAACCACGCGATCGCGACGACGGCAGCGGCGACGCCGGCCCATGCGAGCGCGCGTCCGCGGCGCGCCCGTTCCGCCGACGGCAGCGCACCGCTCGGCGTGGCGATCGACTCGATGTCGGCGAGCAGCTCGTCGGCCGACTGGAAGCGGCGCGCGGGATCCTTCTCCAGGCACTTGAGTACCGTGCGCCGGAGCGACGGCGGCACGTCGACGCGCGCCATCGGCCGTGGCGCCCTGGTGAGGTGCGCGCTCATCACCGACTGCGGCGTGCCGGTGAACGGCGGCTGTCCCTCCAGCATCTCGTACGCGAGCACACCCACCGAATAGATATCGGCGCGATGATCGAGATGCGGGTCACCGGCGGCCTGCTCCGGCGCCATGTACGCCGGCGTTCCGACCGACGTCCCGAGCTGCGTCAGTGACTCGCCGCCCGCGCCAGCCGATGCCGACGGCACGACGCGCGATACCTGGATTGCTTTCGCGATTCCGAAGTCCGTCACCTCGGCAGCGCCGCGCGACAGCAGCACGTTGTCCGGCTTGATGTCTCGATGGACGACGCCGCGCTCGTGCGCGTAGCCGAGTGCGCGCGTGACGTCGCGCAGGATGCTCAGACATTCGGCGATGGTGAGCGGCCGGCCCGACGCGAGGCGCACGCGCAGCGATTGCCCCTCGACGTACGGCATCGTGAAGTATGCCAGGCCGTTCGCGTCACCCGCCGTGAGGAGGGGAACGATGTTCGCCTGTTGGAGCGATGCCGCTACCCTGATCTCGCGCTCGAACCGCTCCGCACTGATGCCGGCGACGAGCTCGGGGGAGAGGACCTTCACCACCACCGTGCGTCCCAACTGCGTATCTTCGGCGACGAACACGCGCGACATCCCGCCGCCGCCAAGCTCGCGGCCGAGCGCGTACGCTCCACCCAGTGCGCTCTGAAGCTGATCGCGGAGATCCATCGCTTGGTTTCGTCTGAGACGAAGGGACGGTCCGAAGGAGAGAAGCTATGACCGGCTCGAGTGGGGCGCCATTTGCGTACTCGGTAGCCCTGCGAGCTATTCGCCGCGCACCGCGGCGACATAGGCGGCGCTGTCGTAGTAGTTGCGCACCCGGAGGATCTTGCCGGATCTCTCGTCGAAGGTGTACAGCCGAAGGATCTCGCTGCGGAACGGCCGGCCGGTCGCACGCGCGATTCCCTCGCCGACGAAAACCGCCGCCACGGAGTTTGCGCTGGCGAGATACTCGCGCAGCTCGACGCGGTCATAGCGCATCGTCGCATCCAGCCGTCGCGCGAACTCGGCGATCCCTGCCAGGCCGACCCATCGGCCGGCGAAGGGGAGGACACTCGATGGCCCTGGCACGATCCACTCCACGCTGTCGGCAAGCGCGCCCGACTCACGCAACCGCGTGATGATCCCGCTACCCTCGTGGATCCATCGCACGGTCTGCAGATGACGTGCTTCCTCGGCCGAAAGCCGCCCCTCCAGCACCTTCGCGGCTGGTGGTGCGGGCCCCAGTGGTGACGGCAGCGTCGACGGCGGCGTGCTCGGCGCCGAGCGACAACCGATCATCATGAGCGAGATGGAAACCAGAGCTCGGCGCATGTGGAGGCCCCGTTGCAGCTGACTACGATCGACTCGGTCACATCCGTCGTGACGGCGAAGCCATCATGGAACGAGTGAACATGCACTCGGTCGAGCCACGGTGCGAGCGACGGAGTCATCCGGTTACCGACTCACCGATTCACCCATTCACCCATTCACCCATTCACCCATTCACCTCACACGCCGGTACGTCGCCACCACCTCGCCAGGCTTGCCGTCCGATCCGATGATGTCCGATCGCCCGACGTACGCGTCGTCGCCCGTTCGCACGAACGACGTTCGCCTCGGCTGCGTCGACATCAGCTTCGCGTCGAACGCGACGGTGTTCTCGAACGTGTTGGACCGCGGCTCGTGCTTCGTCAGACGCATCGTCTGCTTGAACTCCCGCTCGTACGCGTCGAGCGCGGGAGAGAAGTGCCGGAAGCGCATCTCGATCCCGCGCGGCGTCTCCACCAGGGAGATCAGCTCGACCACGAGCACCGTGTCGTGGCGCACCAACCGCATCATCCCGGTCATCAGCCCGGCGCTGGGCGTCGAGAAGGTCACGTCGGCCACCGAGCCGGGGAGCGACGCCACCGTCCCCTCCCACCGTCCGGTCAACCAGCGGAAGTCGCGCAGCGTTGCGCTCGCGTCGCCGCGCACGCCGGCGACGGCGGTGACCGCAGGCGCCACCTGCGCAGCCTGCGCATGCGTCGCCCGGGCCGGGGCGCCGACGAGCAGAGAGCCGAGGATCGCCGCGGTCGCCGCACCACGCGTTCCGAGGGCGCCGAGCACTCCGCCGATCGCGCCGGTGACGGCCGAGCTGATGGTGCCGAGCGCGAGCAGCGAGCCCGGCACGTCACCGAGCAGATGCGATACGAGAATGCCGAGGAAGGCGCAGATCGCGCCGGCCGCGAGGCCGCCCACCGCAGCGCTGCCCTTCGTCGCCGGTCGCGCGAGCCGCGCGTAAATCACCCCCGCGACGAGCGACAGCCCCATCCCGCCGACGGCGAAAAGCGCTTTGATCGCCGGGCTCGAGTGACCCGCGACGACCATGACGACCTGCAGTAGCGTACCGACGAGCGATGCGATGACGACGGCGCGGGAATTCATGTGAGGACCGGTGGGGAGTGGAGGGTGGAGTGAGGGCAACTGCTGAAGAACGAGCCAACGAACCAACGAACCGCCGTTCTCAGGCTCTCTCCATCAGCATCGTCACGTGCGCGCGCAGCATGCGCACGGCGGCGTCGAAGTCGAGGAGCGTGCGGTGGGTGCGCGAGAGCATCACGCCCCCCTCCATCGTCGTCAGCGCGAACACCGCGAGCGCGCGCCGATCGGTGCCGGCCGGCAATCGGTCGCCCGCGTCGACGAAGCACTGCTCGATCGCCGCGACCCACTGGTCGAAGTTCGCGGCGAGCCGCGCGCGCACCGGCGGATCCGGCTCGTGCAGCTCAAGCGCGATGCTGCCGATCGGGCAGCCGTAGGTGCAGTCGGTGGACTCGAGCGCCGAACGGTAGCGCCGGAGCAGGGCGAATACCCGCTCGATCGGATCGGACACCCCCTCCCAGGCCGGCGCGAGCAGCATGGGCTGGATGCCCGCGAGGTAGGTGTCGAGGACGTCGAGCAGGACGTCCTGCTTCCCCGGATACAGATAGTAGAGGCTGCCGGCGTTCACCTCGGCGGCGTGGAGAATGTCGGCCACGCTCGTCGAGCCGTAACCCTTCTGGGCGAACAGCCGCATCGCGGCGAAGCGGATCCGGTCCCGCGTGTCGCTCATCGGGCGAATCTGTTGAACGATCGTTCAACACGCAAGAGCGGCGGGCGCGCGAGGCAGCATGGTGCAATCCTCGCCCGTCGGGGCGCCCTAGCGTATCGCTCGAGGTCGTCCTCGCCCGGGGGTCGTCGCGAGTCATGACACCGACATCTGTCGAGGTGCTGACGTGATCACTTCCATCGGCGTGCGTGCATTGCTTCAGGCGTCGGCGCTGCTCGTCGCCGCGGCGACATCGCCGCGGGCGGCGCGGCGGCTGGCCCCCTTCGTGAGCCCGACCGTCGCTGCGCTGCAGGACGCGATGCGGCAGGGCAAGCCCGGCGCGGAAGCGGAGTTCTGGATGAGCGTGCACCGCGCGGGCACGCCGCTCGTCGAGCCCATCCCGGGCGACACCACTAACGTCCTCTTCACCTTCGTCTGGCGTGGCGACTCGGCGACGCGCAACGTCGCGCTGGTCAACGCCGCCATCGCGAGCGAGCGGCCGGCGGAGGCGCTGCTGACGCGCATCGCCGGCACCAACGTGTGGTATCGGAGCTATGAGGCGCGTGCAGACGCGCGCTTCGCCTATGAGCTCTCGGTCAACGACAACCTCGTCCCGTTCGACAGCGTGACCGACTGGGACGCGCGGAGTGCGACCTTCCATAAAGATCCATTCAACAAGCGGATCTACGAGGCGACGATCTTCGGGAGGGACGTGTCGTACGCCGAGGGCCCGCGCGCTCCGCGCGAGGAGTGGATCGAGGCGCGGCCGGGAGCGCCGAAGGGTCGCGTCGAGCAGACCACGTTCGAGAGCAAGGTGCTCGGCACTACGCGCTACGTCTGGGTCTACACCCCGCCGGGTTACGACAGCCTTGCGCGCGGTGCCAGCGGACTGCCGCTACTCCTCACCTTCGACGGCGGCGAGTTCGTCGGCAGCGTGCCGGTGCCGACCATCCTCGACAACCTGCTCGCGGCGCGACGCATCGCACCGATGGTCGCCGTGTTCGTCGGCAGTCCCGAGGGACAACGGGACGTCGAGCTCGCCGCGAACGAGCGATACGCCGAGTTCATCGCGACGGAGCTCGTGCCGTGGGCACGGTCGCGTTTGCGGATCGCGGAATCGCCCGAGCACAACGTCGTTGCCGGCTCGAGCCTCGGCGGACTCGCCGCGGCGTTCATCGCGCTGCGCCATCCCGAGCTGTTCGGCAACGTGCTGTCCCAATCGGGTGCGTTCATGTTCAGCCCGCGCGACGATCCGAGACCGGAACGTCTCATTCGCGATCTCGCCGCGGCGCCGCGTCGCGACGTCACGTTCTACCTCGAGGCCGGCATCTTCGAGAACGTACGGTTCCAGAACGGCGTCGACCTGCTCAGCTCTAACCGCCACCTGCGTGACGCGCTCCGCGAGAAGGGGTATCGCGTGACGTACGATGAGTTCGCGGGTGGCCACAGCGATCTCAATTGGCGGAGCGGATTCGCGAAAGGGTTGTTGGCGTTGGTCGGGCGACCGTGAGGTAGTCGAGAGGATCTGGCCAGCCCATGAGGCACCGGCGGCCGGAGGGCCGACCAGATCCAACGTTCACGCTGCGCGCTCGACCGCATAGCGCAGACTGACGATTCCGCTCGGATATGCGTGCGACTCCGTGAGCTGGAGCCGCGTGCGCGCGGCCCCAGGCGCCAGCGGAACGCCACCGCCGAGCAGCACCGGCATCACCGCGACGTCGACACGATCCACCGCGTGCTCGGCGAGCGCCGTCGCGAACAGGCTCGCGCCGCCGAACAGCCAGATGTCGCCGCCCGATTCTGCGCGCAGCGCGTGCAGCACTGCCCCCGCATTCGCGCTCACGACCGTGACCCGACGATGCGCCTGCGCACGCAGGGTGCGCGAGAAGACGAAGACGCGCCATCCCTTCGGCCACTTCGGCGCGCCGGGCTGCTGCGTCATCTCGTACGTGCGTCGGCCGAGCAGCACCGTGTCGACGCTTTCGTACATCGACAGCGGGATAGTCGGGTCGTGAACGATCCAGTCGATCTCGCCATCCGGGCCCGCGATGTATCCATCGAGGCTCGCCGCGACCTGATAGATCACCTGTCTCATGACTCGAGCGCCTCGCGCAGCGCGTCCAGCCGCTCGGTCCACTGCTGCTTGAGACGCTCCGCGGTCTCGCGATCGGGGAGCCTCGCCTGCTCGAGCGACACGGAGCTCTTACCGTTGCCCTTCGCGGTGAACCCGACGGCGACGATCGCGCCATCCGGCATCTGAAGTCGTATCGACTTCGGCTCGGTGGCCGTGCGGACCTTCACGCCGGTCTCGCCGAGCCAGCGCTTGCGGCGCCGCCCGTCGGCCCACGCCTCGTAGAGCGTCGCGACGTCCACGTCGAAGGTGCGCGACCGAGTCATCGTGAACGTGCCGCTGCGCTGCTGCCCACGCTCGCGCAGGCCCTTGATGCGTTCGTAGCCGACGGTGACTGTCTGCGACCACCACGACGGCGTGTCCCACTT
This sequence comes from Gemmatimonadaceae bacterium, assembly GCA_045804245.1. Taxonomy (GTDB): domain Bacteria; phylum Gemmatimonadota; class Gemmatimonadetes; order Gemmatimonadales; family Gemmatimonadaceae; genus AG11. Next base: position 13,627 of record JBJMNN010000055.1, read on the forward strand.
CTCCTTCACCAGCTTCGCGATCTCGCGGTGCGACAGCTCGTACGCGCGAGAGTAGTCGAGCGCCTTCACCCAGAGCTCCCAGGTGCAGCCGGTCTTCTCCTTGATCGCCGCGTCGCTCATCCCCGCGATCGCGGCGTAGTCCTTCGGCTCGGGATGCGTGACGGTGATCGGGGCGGCCGGTGCGACGGCGGCGTCGCCCGGGCGCTTCGGTGTCTTCGGCTTCCGGAGCAGCTGCGCGCGGGCGGCAGTGTAGGCTTCGCCCGTCTTCTGCATGCGAGCGCGAACGAGGCGCTTGAGATCCTTCTGGCGTGGCATCGTCGTGGTCTCCTTTGGATGCACCACGGGTCACCCCCCAGTAGCGCGCCCATGGTGAACGCAAAGGACCGACGATACGGATCCGGGAGTCTGCCCCCCTTTGCCTCGCAGTGGACTCCGGCTGGGGCGGAGTCTCGAGAGGTTCGGCGCGGACCGGCGCCGGATTCACGATGGCGGGATCCGGGCGGAGCGTCAAGCGGGGTAGACCTTGACCGTCGGGGCGCGACGACGAGCGGTATGCTCGCCGCCGAAAGCGCATCGAAGCCAGCCGTTGATTTGCGCCGACCGCCAGCTGCCCTCAAGTTGCGCCCCGTGCCCGACCCGCCGACCTCGACACCTCCCCGCCCGCCCGCCGAGGAAGACCGACTACCGATGGTCGGTTGGTTCGACCCCGGCCAGCTCGTCCGCACCGGCGTCGACGTCGTCATCTCGGCGATCTTCGCGCGGAACTCCGACCGGCGCGTGCTCGATGCGCTCAGCCATCCCACCGCCGATCCGTGCGACTACTCGTCGCGCGCCGAGCTCTGGCTCGACTACGTGGCCGACACCGGCGACGGGTGGAACTCTACCTACGCCGTCGCCCATGCGCTGGCACAGCCCGAGCTCGACGTCGTGGTCGGGGGAACTCGCCGCACGACCATGCGCGGTGACGTGCTCGTCTTCGGCGGCGACGCCGTGTATCCCGTCGCCAGCCGCGAGGCGTACGAGCATCGCCTCATCGCGGCGTTCCGCACCGCGCTGCCCGAGACGGCGCCACCGCATCCCAAGGTCTTCGCCGTCGCGGGGAATCACGACTGGTACGACAGCCTCGTCGCCTTCACGCGCATCTTCTGCACGGGAGGCAAGCGGAGCTTCGCCGGCTGGCAGACCTATCAGACGCGCAGCTACTTCGCCGCCAAGCTCCCGCACGGCTGGTGGCTGATCGGCGTCGACGTCCAGCTCGAGTCGGACATCGACGACCCGCAGCTCGAGTACTTCCGTCAGATCGCCGACTCGATGGCGCCGGACGATCGCATCAT